>CAJQNO010000169.1 GCA_905479745.1 uncultured Flavobacteriaceae bacterium
TAATCTGGCGTTGGTGATCGACGCCCAGGGACAGCTTGGTGAGGCTATTGCCATGAAGGAGGAGATTATAAAACAACTTCAGAAGATCATCAACGAATGTGAGGACGACTTCCTGGTTACTAAATCGAAACGGCTACTAGCATCGGCAATCTCTAACCTAGCTGCTTTTTACAACGATACGGGCTATCTAACCAAAGCCTATGAAATGCTGCGTTACGCCTACGAAAAAAAGAAAGAGGTTTACGAAATTCACAGTCCGCGCCTGGCCACAGTTCTTACCCAAATCGCGCTAACGGAGTTCGAATTAAAGGAATTTGATAAAAGCATAGCAACAGCTTCCGCTGCCTTGGAAAATTTAAAAAAGTCGCCTAGCGATTATCTGTCTGTCGAAGCAGACTTGTATGCCATGCTGGGTAAGAGTCATGCTGCCAAAGGCGAAATAGACAAGGCCGATTCCTATTTTAAAACAAGTCTCAAGCTATTTAGAAAAGCATATCCCGAAGCATACAGCCAGGAGTTTCTTATTTTCCTGAGGGATTATTCTCAATTTCTGGCAGATCATGGAAAAGCTCAAATGGCCATTGACATAGCCCAGGATGCGTACCGTTATATTTTTGAGAATGAAGGTGCGGCGAGTTTTTCCACCCTCAAAGAAGTTACCAATCTATCTGAAGTCTACTATAAAGCGGCAGATTATGAGAACGCCCTGGAATGGGCTCAAAAAGGGAAGGAAATATTGGATCTGAAACTCAAAGATGCAAAATCTGATATTGATTCGGTACAGGTAGAATTTAGAAGACCAGCCATTACCCTAATGGAGGTACGTTCTTTATACCGCACGAACACGTCCAGAGACTCACTTTTTTTAAAGCAGCAGATAGAAAAATTGAACAAGGCGGTTACTTCCCTTGAAAAGCGTAAAACAACCACCTTTAGCCCCGAGGACATCAATATGATCCTGGAAGAGTACAAGGCCCTGAGTACCGAGTCTAAAAAAATGTATTTCGAGTTATTCGAGCTTAGTGGTGATAAAAAATATCTGGATAAAACTGTGGCCATTCATGAATCGGGTATTTATAATCGAATTAGAACGCAGTTTAATGTTAAAAACGATATCAGTTTTGGAAGCCTGCCCGATTCGGTATTAAAAAAAGAAAATGAACTTAAAACGTCTATATCCAGTGCATTATCAGGTGATAGCTCTAACAGACTGGAAAATTATTTAAAAGCCTCCCAAAACTGGCGTTCTTTTCTGGATACCCTTAAACAGAAGTACCCAAAATACTACGACTTGCGATATGCGACCATTGAGGAGGATCTAGGGGATATTCAGCAAAAAATTCCTGAAAACACTACAATTGTACGTTATTTTTTCATCGAAAATGACCTCTTTGTTTTTATTCTGAACAGGAACACCCGCGAAACACGAACATTGAATTACGACCATGTTAAGGAACACATTTTAAATCTAGCTGAAGACCAGTCGGATCTGGAACGCACCTCAACCTCATTAGCGATACTTTATGACAAACTCTGGCGGCCTATTGAAGATCTGGTTTCTACCAGAAAGGTGGTCATTATTCCCGATAGGGATTTGTTCAATTTAAGCTTTGAAACACTTTCTCCTGTTAAGATAACCCACTTTAAACAACTTGCCACCCAAAGTTTACTGGCTCAAAAAGTGATATCCTACAGTTATAGCTTGTTCTTACTTAAACAACCGGCACCAACCTATGTATATCCAAAGAATTTTGTGGCCTTTGCGCCCGAATTCAATGAAGATATGAAGCTGGAATACAGATTTGCCATTACCGATTCTCTGGATCTCGATAAAACCTATATCAAGTTACTTCCTCAACCTTTCAGTACAGAACTGGTGAAGAAATATGCGAACATTTTCGATGGCGAGTCCTTTTTGAATAAAAACTCTACCAAAGAAGTCTTTAAGTTGAACGCCAGGGAGCACAAGATCATTCATATTGGAACACACGCAGAGTCGAACAATATTACCCCTGAATTCTCAAGGTTGATCTTTGCCAAGGATGTAGCTAAAGAAGAGAAGCGTGAAGACAACTCGCTTTTCACTTACGAGATCTACGATTATAATGTAGCATCCAACCTTACTATTCTTACCGCTTGTGAAACAGGCAAACCCACCTTCGAACCAGGAGAAGGTATGATCTCGCTGGCTCACGCATTTAATTATGCCGGAAGCGAAAGTATACTCACCAGTTTGTGGAAGATCGACGAAAAGTCCAGTAATGAGATCCTTGGATATTTCTACGATAATCTAAAGGATGGAATGCCCAAGGATGAAGCACTGCGGCAGGCTAAACTTAGTTACCTGTCGGTTGCCAAGGGCCGTACAATAGCGCCGCAGTATTGGTCCGGACTGGTGTTGATGGGAGATCCGTCACCGCTGGAGCTTCATTCCGAATTTCCGTTCTGGCCATGGTTTCTTGGAGGACTGGTGATCCTGGCAGTAATGCTTTTCGTCTTCAGGGAAAAGGATCCTACCAAGTAAGACGTACTACCTTTTGATGACATTTCGATAGTTAGCCGATGTGATTATACAACTCATCATAAAACTAACTATAATGAAAACAATCCTTACTACTTACACTCTCCTTTTCTTCTGTTTAAGTGTTGTAGCCCAAGGAATTCCTCCAAGGGTTGAAGCAAATCTGGATGATGTCTACGCTCAGTACAATTTAAGCGGAGAAGACGTACTTATTGTGATCCTCGACCGGGGGTTAGACTATCGGCATCCGGATTTTCTGGATTCGAACGGAAATACCCGGCTGGCCTATATCTACGATATGATAGACCCCACCGGTGCAAACGACCCGAACAACCCCTATGGTATAGGTACCATCTTCGATAGAAATGCGATCGATATCGCACTGGATAATAATGATCCGCCATTGTCTACAGACAGATACGGACATGGTACAGCAACAACTGGTATCGCAGCGGGAAATGGCAGTGGAACTGCCGGTCTAGAATTCCAGGGCGTAGCACCTAATGCAACTATAATTAGTATAAAAATAACACATGATCCTTTCCCGGCATTTGGTTCAGAGCCGGGACAAGCAGGATTTTTTAATCCGGCCTATTTGCCTGTTGCGATGCAATTTGCGGAAGATAAGATAGCCGAATTAGGGTTACCCGCCGTAACATTAATGAACATTGGTTCCATTGGAGGGCCTACAGATGGGACCAGTCTAATAGCCCGTGCTATAGATGATTTTGTAAGTAATGGAAATACCTTTGTGTGCGGTGTAGGTGACGATGGTGGAAACGATAACCACGCCTCCGGAACGGTTGCTCAAAATCAAACCATAGAGATTGATGTAATGAAAGGGGAAGCCGGTTTCCTTCGATTCGACCTGTGGTATAGTGAGGACGATAGATTCACTGTAAGTGTAGAACGACCCAATGGAAATGTTTCCGGGCCTTTTATCGCACCGGCAGGACCCAATGGAAGTAACGACCAGAATCTGGGCGATATCCAGATATACCATCGCGGAGCAAATACAGAATTCTATGAGGCCACATCCAACAGAAGGGAATTAACGATAGACTTTACCGGAACTACGGGAACTTATAAAGTAATTCTTGAAGGAGCCCAGATCAATTCGGGAGAATTTCATGCGGTCCTGAACCCATCCACCTATTATAATAATAACAGATTTACCTCCTTCGTTTCGCCCGGATATAGTATCAATGACTACGCCAGTGCTAATCTCGTGATCACTCCGGGAGATTATGTGGTACAGAACGACTGGGTGGATATTAACGGTATTCCAAGAGACATTACAGGACAGGGTGAAACCGGAGAATTGTGGATAGGCAGCAGTAGTAGTCCTACTCAAGACGGTCGTCTGGGAATCGACTTTGTAGCCTCGGGTGAAGTGTGCCACGCGGCTTATGCGGATAATACATACTACGAGAGCTTTACCTTCAACGTGCTGCAAAATAGTAATGGGTTATACGGAATACAAAATGCGGTGAGCGCAGCAGCACCTTTATCCACAGGTGTTATCGCCTTGATGCTTGAGGCCGATCCCAGCTTAACACCCGCTGAGATAAAATCCATTTTACAACAATCTGCCCGGCAGGATTCGTTCACGGGTAGCGTTCCTAACCACACCTGGGGTTATGGAAAACTGGACGCCCTTGCTGCTATCGAACGAACACTGGGTATAGGGCATAACGAGTTTAAGAATTTTGCCGTCGTACCCAATCCTACTCCCGGATTTTTTAAAGTTCATCTGGACAATACCTATGCAGAAGTTCGGGTAGTTGTTAGAAATATCCTTGGGCAGATCATGAACTCGGAAGTCTTCAGAAATACGAACGAGCTATCCATGGAAATCGTGGGAGACAGCGGAATCTACCTGGCGGAGGTGATCACTTCAGAAGGAAGCAATTCAACAGTAAAAATTATAAAACAATAACCTCAAGTACAATCGACACGAACGTTACATCTACTACCAAACAACCCATTAGCAATTAAAACTAACAGTCATGAAAAAACTACTAATACCTTTAAGCCTATTTTTTGTAGGAGCCGTACTATTTGCACTTAGTTTTCTAAGTTTCGGTAGTGCTTCCGGAGATCTCGACATTTCCATAGTGAAATCTAACTCCATCATGCCTGCGGCGCATAATGTATACGCCAATGAGTTGGCACTGGACGGAAAATACTATCTGTTTAAGGCCAAAATGACCAATAATGGAGACAACACCCTCGAAGATGTAACCGTTCGTTATCGGATTCCCGGCTATGTAGAATGGACAGAATTGGACGTGATAGGAGAAATGTTTCCGGGACAGACCGCCTCGGTGCGCTGCTATCCGAAATTCAAAGATGATATTTCAGAAAAAATGACCGAATCCACCGAAAAAGTAGAGATCGAAATATCTTGGGATGGAGCCCAGGAAGACGATATCATCGATGAAGAATTCAGTTTCAGGATCTCCGACAGGAATGAATATCTCTTTACCAATATACCTGCCGAAGAGATCGCCGGATGGGGAGATGTTTATAACAACGACGCCTTACTGGCTTGTTTCGTTACCCCAAACGATCCCATAGTTAAATATTATACTCAGAACATCCAGGAGAAAATACTAATGGGGGAAACAGCTTCTGTCACCAAAGACCCTAACGAAGCTGTACGTTTCCTTGCGGGGATCTACAACGCAACTGTACTTTCACACATGGTGTATAGCGGAACCAAAGGCATCCCGGAAAATTTGCAGGATGTATCCAAATTTTCACAGCACAACAGGCTCCCCAGGGAAGTGATCACCGGAAATACCGGGTTGTGTCTGGAGCTCAGCCTGCTATATGCAAGCGTCCTGTCTAATGCAGGCCTGGACCCCATGATATTTCTAGTTCCCGGGCACGCTTATCCCGGTTTTCGTCTCAACGGACAATATTACGCCATCGAATCTACCGGAATAGGTGGTGAAGGAATTGGCAGTATTATGAGTGCCGAAGATGCCTTTAAAAAAGGAATGGAGCAGCTAAACGAATTTATGCAGAAGGCTCAAACAGGTGACCCGAGATATACGGTAGTGGACATTCATGCTGTAAACCAGCAAGGCGTTACGCCTATGGTACTTAAAGACGATGATTTCCTAAGAAAAAAAGTAGACGATATCGTAACTTCATGGGGAAGTGCAGGTACCATTGCAAAGACCAGCAATAACAGCCGTGTTGCAAGTAGTGGAAATACCGGCTCGAATAGTGGTGGCGGAGGCTCTGGTGGAGGCTCGTCCTTATCCTTTTCAATCCCGGGCGGCTGGCAAACCTTTATGCGTCCTGTACCGGAAATCCCAATTATCACAGCTCAGGTTGTTGCCCCGGACCAATCCACCACGGTTACCGTATTCGATGTACCCGCGTCCAGCGGACAGGAAGCTCTGGGAATAATAAACCAGTATTTTCAAAACTATGGAATGTCCATGCAATACCAATTGAATGGCAACCAGGTTACCGGACAAACATATTCTAATAGCGGAGTATTTAATTGGGTAGGTAAAACCTTAGGCCGAAACGGAGGTATTCGATTGGTGGCTGTAGGTGCGCCCGATTATCTGTACAACCAGAGTTCGGGTTATATAACCCAGGTTTTTAATAGTATTCGTTAACGCAAAACAATTTTAAAATGAAAAATTCGAAAAATATAATGCTCCTATTCCTATTACTTTCAACAGTATGGGTGTACGGCCAGCAAACACAACAGAAAATAGACATGGATATTGATGCGGTAGGGAATGCCAAGATCAATGTATCTATGACCATGAACGCCCAGCAATGGCAAGTGTGGGTGAGCACACTGGGGAACAACCCGGCAGCATTAAAACGCGAGGTGGAGCGGTCTATGCCAGCTTATTTTCTAGATGACTTTAAGCTTGAAAAAGACGAAATGAACAGATCTTTCACCCTTAGCCTGAACGCCTATGGGGTGTGTGAGATCAACAAACGCGGTGTGTGGACCATAGATACAGACCAGAAGAATGCCAACCTAACCAAGCTTACCGATTATAAATACATGCTGGTAAGTAGTCCGGAAGAATTTGGCGGGACCATACAACAAACCTTTACGATAAGTTTTCCGCCAGAGGCCGAGAATATAGAAGTAGACAAAGATGCTTTGGGTAATTCCATCTTTAAATTCGATATGGAAAATTCGGCCGGAGGCATAAACCTATTGATGCTGGGAGGTATCTTATTTATGGTTATAGGAGCAGGTTGGTCTGGAGTGAGTATGCTCACTAACAAATCCAAATAGCATCTGCATTTTGCCCAGAACTGAAAGACATGGAAGAAAAATCGATGACATTTTCCATGTCTTTCGATGTTATTGTACTGGGGTGATTTATTACGACCGCCCTTTCCCTATATCTTTGTGAACTTTCCCGTGCTCATAAATTATATAGATATGAAAAAAATCATTCTTTTATTTATGGTTTCAACCAGTTTAGTCGCCCAGGTTGGAATCGGCACTGTAACCCCCGATGCCTCGTCCGCATTGGAGATAGAAAGTACTTCAGCCGGAATTTTAATTCCCAGGATGACAGAAGCTCAGAGAACCGCGATCGGGTCTCCTGCAACGGGATTACTGGTTTACCAAACAAATAATACAGCCGGATTCTGGTACTACTCCGGTTCCGGTTGGACCGCACTGGGAAGTTCGTCCTCATGGGAGCTTACCGGTAACGCAGGCACCAATCCTTCAACAGATTTTATTGGAACAACGGATAACGTGGATTTAAAATTTAGAAGAAATAATCTCGAAGTAGGTGATATCACAAATTACAATATTGCTTTTGGCGAGTCCTCTTTTGTTAATCCGGTAAATGCTTATTATAATGTTGCCATAGGAAATAACGCTATGGAAAATATTACAGGAGCAGATGGAAATGTAGCCATCGGCTGGAACGCACTTCAGGCAAATACAAACTCCTCTGCTTTGGTCGCCATTGGAAATGGAGCACTCGCCAATAATACCGAAACAAACAACGTAGCTATCGGATCGGGATCAATGAACTCCAATACCGTTGGATTTAATAATACTGCCGTTGGAACCGAAAGTTTACAATCTAATATCAATGGTAATAGTAACAATTCGTTTGGGTATTATTCGCTTTACAATAACATTGACGGTAATGCTAATTGCGCTTTTGGTGTTTATAGTTTGAGAGATAATTCATCCGGAGTTCACAACTCTGCTTTTGGAACTCAATCTTTGCAGTTTAATACCTCTGGAAATTACAATACCGCTTTTGGCTCATATTCACAACAACAAAATATCACAGGCACCGAAAATACCTCTATTGGATCTTACTCCCTTCAAAATACAACCTCAGGGACTCGAAATACCTCGGTGGGTTATAGTTCCGGCGCCGGAAATGGAAGTGATAGTTTTAATACCGCTTTAGGAGCCTATGCGGTCACCAATGTAGGATACTCCAACGCCACAGCCATTGGGTACGCAACAACGGTATCTTCAGATAATACGGTGAGAATTGGCAACAACTCAGTTACGTCGATTGGAGGATATTCCAACTGGAGCAACGTTTCTGATGGGCGTTTTAAAACCAATGTGAGAGAAGATGTTGTGGGTCTCGATTTCATCCTTAAACTTCGTCCCGTCACATATCGCTTAGATATGGATGCGATTGCCAGATTTAATAAATTACCAGATAGCCTTCGATTGATACAGGCCGAACAACTCAAGGCGAAAGAAATTCAAAGTGGGTTTATTGCTCAGGAAGTAGAACAAGCTGCCATCGCTTCGAAATACAATTTTCACGGCGTTGAAAAACCTAAAAATGAAAATTCACATTATGGCTTGCGCTATGCGGAATTTGTAGTTCCACTTGTAAAAGCTATGCAAGAGCAACAACAGATCCTTGAAGCTCAAAATAACAGGATCGAAAATCTCGAAATACAAATAAAAGAATTGGAGACTTTAATACAGGCTAAGTTGAATTAGCGATTTCTAAGAGCTTTATCATGGTCCTGAAATTACGCGCTGTAACAGTGACCTGAAGTTTTTGTTCGAAGAAATTACCGCTCATTTTGGCACGACCATAACCGGTAGCACAATAATAATATACACATTGTGGAGTGATCACAAATTGCTCATTGGGAAAATTATAAGAGAGGGTTATTTCCGTATTTTTCGTTGAAGGGGGCTTAAACAGAATCATGAAATAACTCTTTTCTTTTTTTTCCTTCGGAAAGGGACAACGGTCCAGTATAGTTTGTAATTCCCCGGCAGTTGTTAGCAAAACAGGAACGTGCCAGCCATATTGTTTTTCAATTGCTTCCGAAAGGTATTCCGAAGCAATTTCTTTTTCAGAATGAAATAACACATTCCCACTTTGAATATAGGTTTGTACGTTCAGTAATCCCATCGATTCAAAGAGAGCGCGCAGGTCGGCCATCAATATTTTCTTCTGGCCGCTTACGTTAATTCCTCGTAATAATGCGATATAACGATACATACTCATCTTCGCTTAGCAATAGCCCTGGCAGCGAGATATCCCCCGGTCCATGCATTCTGAAAGTTAAATCCGCCGGTAATGGCATCAATATTTAATACCTCCCCTGTAAAATACATAGCCGGGAACAATTTACTTTCGAAGGTTTTAAAGTTCACTTCTTTTAGATCCACCCCTCCGGCGGTTACAAATTCTTCTTTAAAGGTACTCTTACTCTCAACCTGAAAAGTCGCCGCAGTAAGCTGATCTACCAATTCGTTTTGCCTGGCCTTGGTGAGATCTGCCCAGATTTCAGTTTCCGCTATTCCGGACGCTTCAACTATCCTGCGCCACAATCTTTTAGAAAGACCAAATTGTGCCAGGCTGCCAATTCGCTTTCTGGCAAACTGGTATTTCAGGGATTTTATTTGCTGGTGCACCTCATCGGCATGGGCATCGCCCAACCAGTTCACCCTGATCTTAAAATTATAATCAAGAGGTTCCAGAATGCGCGCACCCCAGGCAGATAATTTTAATATTGCCGGGCCACTCATGCCCCAATGGGTTATTAGTAAAGGCCCTTCGCTAAACAGGATGGCTTTCCCGTCTTTCCCCAGGACCTCCGCACTTACTTCCGCAGTTATCCCGGCCAGGTCGGTTATTCTCGGGTCGCTTATATTAAAAGTAAACAATGAAGGGACAGGATCTACAATGCTATGTCCTAATTCTTGTAACATCTTCCAGATCTTCGGATTACTTCCCGTGGCTATAACAACCACATCGGTTGTGAAGGTCTCGTCTTTTGTAGAAACTTCCCAGCCAACATCTACATTTCGAAGATTCCTTACCGACTTGTTATACATTAGCTCAACACCTAATCTCTTACTTTCATTTAGAAACAGATCAATTATGGTTTGAGACGAATCTGAAACAGGAAACATTCTGCCATCTTCCTCTATTTTTAGCGCAATCCCTCTTTGTTCAAACCACTCTATCGTATCTCCCGTCATAAACCTGCTAAATGGCCCTAACAACTCTTTTTCCCCTCTGGGATACTGTGTTACCAATTGGTCCGGGACGAATTCGGCATGAGTAACATTACAACGACCCCCGCCGGATACCTTCACTTTGGTTAGCACCTCCTTACCACGTTCAAGGATACCAATCTTCAAGCCTGGATCCATCTCGGCAGCATTTATTGCCGTAAAGAACCCTGAGGCCCCTCCCCCAATAACTAAAACGTCGTAATGATTTTTCACGCTCTAAAAGTATGGATTATTCTAATGGATTCTTTTAACTTTAAGGGATGATGTTAGCGCTTTATATAGTAACAGTGGTCTTTATCATTTCGCCTTTCCTTCCGGCAACCCGTAATCCACATTGGTTTTTTCGGACCCCGGATTTTATCAGGGCGCAAACCGTAGTGATCCAGGTTCTGCTACTTTTCTTACTGTTAACATTTATAAAAACATTCTACACAGAATTACTTATTCTCCTGGCTGCACTTAGTATATCAACCATCTATCAATTGGTTAAGATCATTCCCTACACCTCTGTTTATCCCAGGAAGAAAAAACCTTTTGGTAGTGATGGCTATGTTTCCATCCTCGCTGCCAATGTTTTGCAGGATAATAAGGATTACGACGATTTTATCGGTTTGGTACGCAAATTCGACCCTGATCTGGTGCTAACCATGGAAAGTGACGAAAATTGGGAAAACGCGCTGCAAGAGATCGAAAACCATTACCCTTATACGGTAAAGATACCTCTGGACAATTATTATGGTATGCATTTATATTCCGGGGTAAAACTGGAAAGTGTAGAAACCAATTTTCTTGTGGAGAACGATGTTCCGTCTATTTTCTTTAAATATCCCGCAGCCGGAAACCCTATCTTTTTTGCATGTCTTCATCCTGCTCCTCCAAGTCCTACCGAGAATGAAACAGCTAAAGAGCGCGATGCCGAATTAATGATCGTTGGGAAGAAGATCAGGGATTTGGATTGTTCGGCGGTGGTATGTGGCGATATGAACGATGTGGTATGGAGCAGAACCACACGGCTGTTCAGAAAATTAACCGGAATGCTCGACCCCAGAATAGGAAGGGGTTTTTACAGTACGTTCCATGCCCGGTATTCCTTTTTAAGATTTCCTCTCGATCATCTGTTCCACACTCGTGATCTCTATGTGGGAAAAATGACCCGCTCCCAATATTTCGGGAGTGATCATTTTGCGATGTACTATGAGATTTATTATAAGAAAAACGAACCCATTCCCACTAACCCCGATCTTTCCGGGGATGATCATAAGGAAGTCGATGCTCTTATCGAGCGTGCAGAGGATTAATCTGGATATTTCTCCATGGCGAACTGCCGGCAAAGCTCAAGCGTCGATTTTATGTCCTCCATTGTTGTTCTTGGGTTTATAAGACACATACGCAATACGATCTGGCCATTTAATACGGTGGTCATAAGCACGGCTTCCTTAGACAACATAATTTTCTTAGAGATATACTGGTTGAGATTATCCAATTGTGTTTCGTTTAATTTCTGAACAATTGGATTATATCTAAAGTTGATCACGGCCAGTGTAGCCGGTGATATGATCTCCCAATGCTCGCTCTCACGTAATAGCGATTCCACCTGCTCGGCCAGTTGGATGTTGTACGTAATTGCTTTTCTGAAAGCTGCCAGCCCAAAAGACTTTACGGACATATAAAATTTCAAGGCCCTAAACCTTCGCGTGAGTTGTACCCCGTGATCGTAGAAATTAATTTCGGAAGTATTGCCCTCTACATCCCTGAGGTATTCTGGTTTTTCTGTAAAAGTATTTTTCAGCCATTTAGAATTTCTCACCAACAAACAACCACTCTCATACGGCTGGTAAAACCATTTATGTGGATCTACCGTTAAAGAATCTGCCTTTTCAATTCCCTTTAATAATTTCTTTCCCTGTTCCGAAAGTATAGCAGCCGCACCATAAGCCCCATCAATGTGAAACCATATCTTCTCTTTTTTACAGATCCCAGCTAGTTGCGTAAGAGGATCTACTGTTCCTGTATTTGTGGTCCCTGCGGTAGCAATTAAACAAAATGGCTGGTATCCTTCAATACGATCTCTGGCGATTGCATTTTTTAATTTATTTATGGCGAATTTAAATTCCATATCCGTAGGGATGATCCTAATCTGTTCTTTTCGGAAACCTAAGATCCTAATCGCCTTAATATTTGAAGAATGAGCCTGATCTGATAGATATATTATCGCTTTCGAAAAATCTTCTTCGCACATTACGCGTCTCGCGGTGGCAATAGCGGTTAGATTGGCCATAGAGCCTCCGCTTGTAAATATTCCTCCACCTTTCTTTACGGGAAAGCCAAATATCTTTTGAAGCCAACCCACCGTAACTATTTCCAATTCTGCCGCTGCAGGCGAAGTAGTCCAACCCCCCGAAAAAATATTATATCCTGTAGCCAGGGTATCCGCCATAACGCTTATATAATTACTCGGGCCAGGGACAAATGAGTAAAACTTAGGGTGAGATACGATAGAACTTTTTTCCAGAACATTCTCCGTGACAAAATCGAGAACCTGGTTAACATCCGAGGGGTATTCGGGAGCTTCCTCCAGGAACATATGATCCATTTCCTCACGCGAGGCCAAAGAAACGGGTAGTTTCGATCCCTGGTTCGCTGTATGGTTCACAACCGTATCTACCACTTTATAACCCAGATCTTTCATTTCATCCAGGGTAAGTTCAAGTCTTGCATCCATGGTTTTTGATCGCATTGCTCTGTATTTTTTAAGATGGTGCAAAATTATCGATTTAATAAGTCTTTGGTCTCATAATACAACAAAAGTTGTATGTTTATTTTAGAAACATTAATCGACTAACAAGTACAAAAACATACAACCATTTAAATTTGGTATCTTGAATCCTTCTAACAAACCAATACAATGAAAGACATTACCAAATGGAGCATAACCGTTGCTCTGGCCGGATTCTTATTCGGTTTTGATACGGTAGTTATAAGTGGTGCCAATCAGCCCATAAAAGAACTCTGGAACACCTCTCCCTTATTTCACGGAACCTTTATCATGAGTATGGCCTTGTGGGGTACAGTGTTAGGTTCGTTAATTGGCGGGATCCCCACAAAACGACTTGGACGAAAAAGGACACTCTTCTGGATAGGGATCCTCTTCTTTATATCGGCAGTAGGAAGCGCCCTTGCCCCAGACCCATATAGCTTTTCGTTCTTCAGGTTTATAGGAGGAATAGGCGTTGGAGTATCCTCGGTGGCTGCCCCAATTTATATTTCCGAGATCACCACAGCCGAAAACAGAGGTCGTTTGGGAGCATTATACCAGTTCAATATCGTTTTCGGGATATTGATCGCCTTTGTCTCCAACTGGCTGCTGAAAGGTGTTGGTGGAGATATGGACTGGCGGTGGATGCTAGGGGTGGAAGGCATTCCGGCTCTTGCCTATACGCTTATGGTACTGAATGTACCTAATAGTCCGCGTTGGCTTTTACTTCAGAAAAAAAATGCTGAAGCTGCACTGTCGGTTCTTAAACGAATGTATAAAGAAACCGAAGCATTAGTGCACCTCAAAGAGATTCAGACAGATGCCGCGCTTCCGAAAAGCAACGATAAATTATTTCAGAAAAAATATAAAAAAGTGCTCTGGCTCGGATTTTTAATAGCTTTCTTCAACCAGTTATCGGGTATAAATTTCGTGCTTTATTACGCACCACAGATCCTGGAACAGGCCGGGCTTGGAGGCGAAGAATCCCTTTTTAATTCTATCGCCATTGGAGTAGTGAACCTGGTATTTACCCTCATAGGCATCCGACTCATAGATCGCCTGGGACGCAGACAGTTACTTATTATCGGTTCTCTTGGATATATCACCAGTTTATTTATGGTAGGATATTGCTTCCAGGCGTCTCTTAGTCCAACCTTATTGCTCATTTTTATATGTATGTTCATTGCCTCGCACGCAATCGGACAAGGAGCGGTTATTTGGGTTTTCATTTCCGAAATATTCCCCAATCGTGTACGTGCCTACGGACAATCCTGGGGTACAAGTACTCATTGGGTATTCGCAGCTTTGATCACTTTGGTTACACCCTTCTTTATAGATCCTGCCGAAGGCTTGTTTAGAGACAACCTGGAGGTGATTTACTATTTCTTCGCTGGCATGATGGTTCTGCAACTGTTATGGGGTATATTTAAAATGCCGGAAACCAAAGGTGTTAGTCTTGAAGATCTGGAAAAAAAATTAATTGCCGATGACGAGTAAAACCGTGCGTATAGTAAGTTTTGGTGAAGTGCTTTGGGATGTATTTCCCGGGGAGAGTTTATTGGGTGGCGCACCTTTAAATGTCGCCATGAGACTACACAACCAGGGTGCTCAGGTAACCATGCTTAGTACTGTAGGAGACGATGAATTGGGTCATAGAGCGTTAGAAGAAATGCAAACCCAGGGTTTATCTACTGAGGGTATTGCAATATCGGCCAATAAGCCAACCGGACAGGTTTTAGTCTCGCTTACCAACAGAATAGCACAATATACCATCAAAGAAGATGTGGCGTGGGATCACATTTCGATAGATCCCGAATTGATCCCTAAGATAAAACAAGCAGATGCGCTTATTTTCGGTTCCCTTGCGCTTCGCAATGATCACAATCTGCAAACACTAAATACACTTCTCGAAAACAGCAACTTTTCTATCTTCGATCTCAATTTACGTCCGCCCTTTTATACAGACGCCCTCATCCTCGACCTGATGAATCGGGCAGACCTTGTGAAAATGAATGATGAAGAGCTTTTATACGTATGTCGTTTACTGGATATTAACACAAACGATCTGCGAGAACAAGTCGTCACCATTGCCGAAAAAACCTCTACTCCAAACATTTGTGTTACCCTGGGTGATGAGGGAGCTGTTTTGTTGTATGAAAAAGAATATGTATCTCATCCGGGTTATAAAGTGAAAGTTGCCGATACAGTGGGGGCCGGCGATTCGTTCTTTGCAGGTTTGATATTTCACTTGCTATCGGGATCGAATACAGAAACTGCCCTAGACAAAGCCTGTGCGATCGGGGCCCTGGTTGCATCGAAAAGTGGGGCTAATTGCGAAGTAACCTCCCGGGAGATTGACGAGCTTCAAAGTGGTGCGTAAATTCTTACTTTTCAGGTTGTATTATTTTGTAACTTGCTGATATATAACCAATAAATTTCTATTATGTTCTCAAAATCAAACATCGTTAGCACCCTGGTAGCTACTATTTGGGGGTTTGGTGGAGGCTACCTTTTATGGGGGCTTCTGGCCGATCCGTACTTTCGTGAAAACGCACTTACAGATGGTATAATGAAAGATATGCCGGATATGCCCTATCTTATCCTTGGGTGTATCATCGCCGCCTTTGCTTTCTGTACTATTTACCGATCTTTCGGATCGGGTAATTACGGAGCCAATAGTGGGCTCGCCTTTGGATTTTGGCTAGCTGTTATGCACGGCTTGGGAGACGGCCTAATTAACTTTGCAACTTCCAATATGCTGGATCTTACCGGAACCCTGGTAAACTTTGGGATCTACCTTGTATTCTATCTGATAATGGGTCTGCTTGTCGGGCTGGTTTACGCTAAAACTACCCCAAGCGCGTAAAATTTCATTGGCCCGTATGTACGATACGGGCCGGTTTGATTTTTTATAGTTTTCTAAATCAAATAAATAGAAATATATATTATCACATTTTCCAGCGATTGTAAAGGTTCCTACAACTCCGATAAAAGGAATAATTATAATGCAGAATTAATAATCGAATCTAAGGAATTTTTGATCGTTTCGAAAGAATAAAAATCCAAAATCAATAATATTTTATAATTTTATTACTATATTTAATATATATTGTTATGCATAGTATAATAATAGGCACTCCCCTACAATGTTGTGATTAGTCTTTTAAACATGTGTTTATGAGGTTATTCTTACTTATAGTTACTTTCTTCACTTACTCATTTATTTGTGCCCAAAATCCAAATTATGAATTCTTAAATGCAGGGGGTCAAGTTCTAAACAATCTAAGCTTTTCGATCGGGGAAATTTTTGTCATTGAAAAAGTTTATCTCAAAGACGAGTTCAAATTAAACCAAATTAATGTAATTGCTTATCCTAACCCATCAAACAGTACAATTCAATTATTTTTTGAAGGTGATTTAATAATTAATTCAATCTATATATTCGATTCATTAGGGAGGTTTGTGACTACAGAAATATTATACGATAATTGCTTAGATATTTCTCGATTACCTACAGGTCTCTATATTCTAACTACTCCTGATGAGAAATTTCCTCCTATAAAAATTATAAAAAACTAATTCAATGAAATATTTAACGGCCTTTCTGCTTGTGCTAGTTCCTCTAGTAGTGCCCGCACAGATACCTGATTTACTGAGCTATAGATCTACTATAATAGGAAAAGATAGCCTGCCGTATGGAAATAAAGAAATTGTTGTCGAAGTTTCTATTCGCAATTCTGAACGTGATAACGCAAATATAGAATATTTAGAAATTCATCGGCTAGTTACTAATAATATAGGTGGCTATCATTTGAATATTGGTGACGGTCAATTGGATTCTAGATTTGAAGGGTTAAAAGATGTGGATTGGTCAATAGGAGAAAAATACCTTCATATATCAGTTTTTGACACTAATGCTAGACTTTTAAGTTCAGGAACAAGCCAATTAATGTCTGTACCATATGCACTATATGCCAAGGAAGTGGAAAGCGATGAAAGTAATGAAGCCTCAATCAATGTGAATAGTCTCGATTTACTAAGAGCGATCACAACATATTCACACGGGGATTTGGTTTATGTTAAAGGGCATACGATATTGGGTGATGGTGGTCAGGGATATTTTATGTTTAACGAAAATTATAATTACCCGGACAATGGGGGAGACGATAAGGGTATAATTATTAAACCCATTAATATTACTGATCCTTCAACGGGTGGTCGTTGGTTAAGATTGTTTGATGGATATATAAATGTTAATTACTACGGAATAACAAATCTGACAAATCCAGATCCTACAATAAACTATGTTTCAGATAGAATTCAACTAATAATTGATTATGCTGCCGCAAACGTTAACGGTGAATCCCTGTATCCAGAGTTAACAAAAGGAAATACCATCTATTTCCCAAATGGGGAGTATTTCATCGACAAGCCTTTAATATTGAAAACCGGAATATCAATTATCGGCGAAGGTGACAATACTTTATTTACTGCTGCTCCAAACGCGAATTACGACTACATGTTTAAAAATTTTGATTCTGCAAACATAAATGAATATGGAGGAGTCTTTACCATTCATATGGAAAAATTCAGGATTAACGGAAGATACTGTGTTGAAGATCCTAAAAATCCAGAGGCTTGTAATGAACCAGCTTATGTTGGAGGAATACATTTTCGCGCAATTTCTGATGGTGATACTGGTGGATTTCAGCGAAGTAAATTAAAAAATATTTTTATAGTAAATATGTGGGGACATGGGATATACTTACGCGGAGGGGCTAATAACGGGGCCGGAAGCAATTACCGCTTACCAAATCAATATAATGTATTTGAAAACATAATTATTAACCGTGAGACCGATAACGGCAACTGTTTACTAATGGAGGGTCAACATTCTGAGAATATTTTTATACGCTGCGCTTTTTCCGGGAGTAGAAAAACACCCTTGTCAACTCCAAATGTAATTTTAAATAATACTATTGGAGGTGCCGAGGAATTTGGTGCAAGCAACCAAGATTTATTTTTGAATTGCGGATTCGGAATTTCTGAATATGGCGTGGTGATTAGAGAATCTGAAAATATAACTTTCGAATCTTGTTGGTTCGAAGCACTATTTACCGCTATAAAACTGGAATCCGCCAATAGAATTAATATTCAAAACAGTAGATTTGCCAATGCAGCAGGTTATGGCTCAGAGAATCCGGGTGGTATTTATCCTATTTCGAGTGATGACCTTTATGGCGAATGTGTTGAGGTCTTCGAGTCATCCGTTAATATAGACAGGAATTGGATTGAAGTGACTTCTCCACAAAACGTTGATCCAGAATCTATGTTCATAAGAGGTAGAAGTACTTCTTCTACAGCAAATAACACTATAAATGTAAATGACAATTCTTTTCAAAATCCAATTCTCGCCAATACTTTTGGGATTCTTCAATATGCTACATTGTTTTCAAATACCATCGAAATTGATGATAAAAAACAAATTTTTGTTAATTATGATAGTTCTAATAATTCCCTCCGGACAATTAAATCGACTGTTAATGGTGGTGAAGTAATTTATATTAGAGCTAATCGACAGGATTTAATAGGCAATTTAACTATATATGCATACACGAGTCAACCAGGTGAGAATATTTACCTAGCCGGACAACCTTCAATAACATTATCTAACGGAGAATGGGCATCCTTTATTAAGGTTGATAATCCAATTGGTAATGGAGAAAGGTCTACCTTTCAACTTTTGAATAAATCGAAATAAGTAGAACTGATTAATTCTTTATTAGATCCAGATCAAACAAATAATCATATTTGTCTTTCAATTTCACTCCTAATTCTTTAGAACCATATTCTGTAAAGTGACTGGCATCAAAATATAAAAATTTAAGATCACGATCCGAAACTATTCGAAAATCATCTAATTGCGAACCACCTTGAACTCGTAAAATATCAACATAGTGAATATTATTTTCTGAATAATAATTGTTTTCCTTAAACTCCTGAATTAATTTATTGTTAATCTCAATTTTCAATTCTCTGAAAGAATATTTTGTTGCGTTCGCATTTATAATTCTAGGTACTACGGAGTTACTAATTCTAACGATATCAGGAATCTGTTCTTTGTAAGTCATTTTTGGCCCAAAAATAAATATAGGGGCGCTGGTCAGAGCCCTAATTTCTTTAATTATATTTCGAAAGCCAGGTATATCTAACCTCGGCCAGTCATCATGAACGTATACGGCATTTACGAGTTTCCAATTTTTGTTTTTAAAATTATTTCTTTTTCTGGAACTACAAAAATCAGTATCGATTTCCTTTTCCGCCGTGCCAAAATTGTAACACTTTCCACCTGTCTGTAAGGATGTTATTTCACCTTTAAAACCGTTTAAACGTAACGCATAAATAATATCAATTGCATGAGAATTGCCCAGAACTATAATATGACCCTTCCCCTCAACACCTTTAAGAATGATATCCTTAGAGTTAGACTCTTTCCAATAATTTTTTCTGTTCTTCAGAATTTCCTCTTTAGAAAGGTATAGCTCTCCCGTAAAACGAGATACCCAACCACCCGAATTATAAATGTTATAAGATCCTACACATAGCATTACTATGAAGAAAGGTATTGCCACCCAAATAGGATCAAATTTTAGATAATTTCGCTTGGGATATCGGAAGGTGTTTTCGATAAATCTCCACATTAAAAAACCTAAGAGAATCGATCCTAAGCCAATAAGAATCTGTATTTTAAGGCCGAGTTCAGATAAACTCCAGTATTTGTAATAAACTATAATTGGCCAATGAATCAAATAAATTGAATAGGAAGCCTTACCAATGTATTCCATTACTTTATTACGTAGAATTATATTACTATTAGTTGTATCGCCTGTAACAATAGTGAACATAACACCAACACAAGGAATGAGTGAATATAAGCCCGGCATCTTTGAATCAGGATTCAACAGCATAGCTGAGCCAATCATAAGTAAAACCCCCGTAATGAAGAATATTTCATGTAAAAACCGTTTTATTCTTCTTTGTTTTAACATCCATTCTAACCAAACACAAATAGCACCACACATAAATTCGAACATCCGAAATGGTAACAGAAAGAATGTAGCAGAGCGATCCATATCGAAATAAAATTCTGCACAAACAACAGATAGAATAATTCCACCGAGAATTAGAATAAATATATACTTTCGGAAAAACCTAAATAAGATTAATAGTATAAGCGGCCAAATAAGATAGAATTGTTCTTCGAGGGACAATGACCACATATGAAGTAGAGGTTTGGCCGATGCACTTTCATCAAAATAACCCGCTTCACTCCAGAAAAATATATTAGAAGCGGATAATGCAGAAAATATAGAAGATTCTCCTAATCGTTGATAAGCGGCAGGTGTGAGCAAAAAATACCCGCCCAGTAAGACCAATAATATGGTGAGAACAAGTGCCGGAAATAAACGTCGTAAACGTCTAGTATAGAATCTTTTAAAACTGAACACCGCACCTTGATTGTCTGCCAAGATATTCTTACTGATAAAATATCCGGAAATTACCAGGAAGATATCAACCCCAAGGAACCCTCCTTTCATCCACCCAACCTCCAGATGAAACAGCAACACCAAAATTACCGCCAATGCTCTTAGTCCATTTAATTCTGGACGATATTCCTTGGTCAATTTATCAATTTGGCTAAGATTCATATTAGAGAAAAACTTATTGTTCTTTTAAACGGTTAGCACCGCAAAAATAATCGAAAGAAAATTTTAAACCCAATATGGTTAGGAAATCTATACGCTGCTCTGCAATATGATTCTGTTAAACATGACTATTTTAGAAAGTAAAAATACACGAGTTGCAATAAAATACTACTTTAAGTCTGCAGTTCGACAGCCTGAAGCTAATTTAAATCATCCATAAATAAAGAAGTAAAGCTTTTATTTATGATTGAAAAATGAAACTTCCCAAAATTAACGTGTATTACTCAAGCTAAATTCATAATAATAATAAAGCCACTTACACTTATTGCTGCTATCAAGAGATCGAACGTAATTTTCGATTTTAATTGAGCAAGTACTGCACCATTAAACGCCATACAGAATACGGTAACAAGAAAAAGTTGAACCATTTTTATAACAGTTGGCATATCATTCATAAGTAATAATATAACAGCAATGGAGCCTAAACAACTTTGCCCTAAGATTGCGATTGTAGAATAGCCTATTTCTCCCCTTTTGAATTCAGCTAACAGATTATTATAAATCGATTTTATCTTATTTGTTTTATGTTTACGTGCAGAATTCGTCATGAGAATTGTCCTTGAATTTTTCATAGGTATGTAGATGTATGATTTTTTTCAATTGTACTTCGGAAGCGATTTTCTGAATAAACTCCATAGAATTTTTATCAGGCCTTCAGTGCTTTTTCTAATTCTATCGCTCCAGGAAACAGCAGATTGTTCTCCAGGTGAATGTGGAAATGCAGGTCGTCTTGAAACTCCTTGAGTAAGGCGAAAGTCACCTTATACGTGTTACAGGCATCAACTGGAGGTGTATAACCATTGCTCAAACCTTCTATCTGCCGGAAACGTTCCCCTTCGTTATCATGTTCTTGCATCATTGCGCGGATGGGATTTTTAACCAGTCCAAAGTGAGGATCATCCAACGTTAACCTCTGTTGTTCTGCCTTTACCATTTTACGGATATACGGAAAGAGAACCAGTTCTTCTTTCTTCATATGCATAGCTAGTTCACCACTACTTGCTGTAAATAGGTAGTTTATTTTATACAACTCCGGATGTGTGGCCCCATGTACCTTCTCCAGCTTATTTAAATACTGTTTGAGCAGCGGTATCTTTTCTTCAGCGTATCGGTGATGTTTCTTCTCAATGTAATCGGCAAGCAGATCCAACGGCAATGCTTTAAAATCTATATTTTCTGCAGCCCCTTGTCTTTGTATCTCGTCAATTTCCCTATAGATCAAATCGACACTCAAGTTTTTCTTTTCAGCAACCTCCTGTATGGTTCGGTTACCTTTACAGCAAAAGTCTATCTTGTGATTTCTAAATACCTGCGCGGTACGATAATCATCGGCTACCAATTGCCCGATTGTTTTTTCCTCTGTTGTATTCATAATTCTTCTGGTTTTAATTACTGTTATAAGAAATATAATTTAATAGGACATTTTTATCCGATTTAATATCAAATTTTTTTATCGTTTCAAATAAGTTAGTCCAACTTCTAGTCCCGTGGTCATCTCATCAAGACTTGTATTTTCAAGCATATTTTTTAAATCCTCTCGTATCTGAACGAACTTATCGTGTACAGGGCAAGGTTTACTGGCATTACATTTTTTCAATCCCAGGCCACAGCCCACATACACATTATTTCCATCGATGGCATATACTATTTGACTGAGTTTTATATGATCGATCTGTGACCTACTTATCTCAAAACCACCAGAGGCACCTTTTACCGAATCGATAATCTTATTACGTGACAATTGTTGCAAAATCTTGGCGGTAAATGCGACAGGTGAATCGATCTCATCTGCTATCTCCTTTAGACTAACCCTTCGGGAAAGTTTAGATTGCGAGGCTATATATGTGGCAGCCCTTATTCCATATTCGCATGCTTTCGAAAACATCTTAGCGCATTTATTTTGAAAAACAAAGATACTTATTATTTTATTTCGGACAAACATATCCGAATTAAATTTGGATACTTGACAGTGGGTTAAAAGAACATTCCAGTTACCCACTACACAGAAGATAATTTAATCAACAATATAATGTTTATAAAAAAAGACTTAAAAGTATTTTTTTGTAATTCAATTGTGTAATTTTCCATTCCTCAACCGAGCGTATCGGAATAATTTTATAATCATTTCTAACATTAAATTCTGTGAACTATGCAGCTCATCTTTAAACTATCGGAAAATTTCGTAGATCAGTATCGCAACAGAGAACCCGAGTTTGGCTTTAACGGCCTTGGGCTTTTAACCTATTACCGCACTTATTCTCGTCTAAAAGAAGATGGCGAAAACGAACAATGGTTCGAAACGATCCGTCGAGTAGTGGAAGGCTGCTATTCCCTTCAAAAAGAATATATCTTAAATAATCACTTGGGGTGGAACGACCACAAAGCGCAGGATTCGGCTCAGGAAATGTACGACAGAATGTTCAAGATGAAATTTCTCCCTCCGGGGCGAATGCTGTGGGCTTTGGGCACCCCTTTAATTCATGAGAAGAAAGTAGGACAAGCTCTTTTTAATTGTGCGTTTGTATCGACCGAAAAACTAGGTCAATCCCTGGATGAAGCATTGATGCCATTTGCCTTTATGATGGATATGAGCATGGTGGGAGTTGGTGTTGGCTTTGACGTGGCAGGAGCACAGCAACTCATTGTACACAATCCGGAAAAAGCTGAAGATACATACGAAATCCCCGATACCCGAGAGGGTTGGGTAGAAAGTCTGAAAAGGTTGCTAGCCTCCTATTTTTCCTTTCACTTTAACGGGCAACCGGCAACTACTGTACGCTTCAACTACAGTAAAATAAGGCCTGCTGGAGAGCTAATTAAAGGCTTCGGTGGGATTTCAAGTGGACCTGCTCCCCTGGAGAATTTACACGAACAAATTCGCAAAGTGCTGGATAAGGAAAACAATAAATACATTAGTATTACCGCTATCGCAGACATTATGAACATGATAGGCCAATGTGTAGTGGCGGGCAATGTGCGGCGTACTGCTCAAATTGCATTGGGCAATGTTTATAATGAAGAATATAGAAAATTAAAGGACTACAAATGGGATAATTCTGTTGGCGAATACACCGGGTCGAGGGCAAACCGAGCTGCTTATGGCTGGGCATCGAATAATAGTGTTCTGGTAGACGATAAAACAGATTTTACAGAAGTGGCGCAACAAACAGCAAAAAATGGCGAACCCGGCTATATTTTCATGGATAATATTCGGTCGTATTCCCGAATGTGCGATCCTGTTGACCATAAAGACATTAAGGCGAAAGGCACCAATCCTTGCGGAGAACAGTCTCTCGAAAGCTACGAACTGTGTTGCCTGGTTGAAACATTTCCTTCTAAAGCAGAATCGAAAGCCGATTATCTCCGAACCTTAAAATTCGCTTATCTGGTTGGGAAAACAGCAACGCTTGCCAGTACAACATGGCACCAGACCAATCGCGTGCAAAAACGCAATCGCAGAATTGGCACCTCTGTAACCGGGGTCACTAATTTTATCGAAAAATACTCCCTTGATAAATTAAAAGGATGGTTGGAGGAAGGATATAACGAAATCCAAAAGTGGGACGAAATATATTCTGCATGGTTATGTGTGCCTCGTAGTATTAAAACAACAAGTGTAAAACCTTCCGGAACTGTGAGCTTACTCGCAGGCGTTAATCCCGGTTGTCATTTCCCGGAATTCGAATATTATATCCGCCGGGTTCGAATTGCGAAAACTACTCGGTTTTTACCAAAATTGGTAGCAGCCGGCCTGGATATTGAAGAAGATATCATGGATCCTTCATCTATGGTTATTTCTTTTCCGGTAAAATGTGAAGGCCGAAGTCTTAAAGAAGTAAGTATTTGGGAGCAAGTAAGCCTGGCTAGTTTTCTCCAAACGTATTGGTCAGACAACCAGGTGTCCTGTACCGTAACATTCACCCCTGATGAAGCCGATCAAATTGCTCCTATCCTGGATTTCTTCAAGTATAAACTGAAATCGATCAGCTTCTTACCAAAATTAGAAGCCGGTGCCTACGCCCAAATGCCATACGAGGCCATTTCGAAAGCACAATACGGAGAAATGATAGAAAATTTGTCGCCCATGACATTTCTGAATACGGGCGAAGATGTCCTCCAGGAAAAATTCTGTACTAATGACAGTTGCGTTATTTAAAATAAAATATTTCCATTTAGGGTGAGTAAACGGTAAATGTTCCGACTAACACGTACTGAAAATGTTAGTGTGATTGGTTTGTAACACTTAAAATATTTGCTTCGTACAAGAAGAGATTTCTTCCTGAAAATGAAAACGGATGGTAAGATAATAGCTATAGTTGGTGCCCAGGCGTCTGGCAAATCCACCCTGGTTCGGAATTTGACAAAAGTGCGACCGGAATTCAAAGGCTTCTACGAAGGTGAAAACTTTCCGAAGTTTGTAACAGATGCTTTTGTTTCTAATGAATTTCGTTTGAGGTCCTTTATTTACTTTCACAACCACTGGATAAAACAATACATAGAAGCAGAAACGCAATACAAAAAAGGGTTAGTGTGCCTTTTAGACACCTTCTGGTTAACCAATCTGTTCTATTTAGATACCCTTAAGGATAAAAACGATCAGCTTCTCATCTTCGATCTTATTAGATCTACTGCTCAATTATTTCCACCGCCTCATGGAATTATTTTTCTTAATGATGACATAACGATCATGGAAAAAAGAATTTATAATAGGTCCCGACAAGGCAACAGGGATTGGGAAAAACGTTCTCAATGGCTTTCAGAACCCATGATGGTTAAACAAAGACATGAAGACCTGTTTCAGGAAAAAATAAATTTCGATGTTTTTGTTAAAGATTCTAAAGTAATTGAACTAAAAAGTTCAAGCCCTCACCTTATCGATAAAAGCTTAGAGTTTATTGATGATTGTTAATTAAACCTGGCATTATGGCTTTGTATTTGGCTGTGGTTCGACTGCCTGAAGCAAACAAAAAAACCTCCTGTTTTCACCGGAGGTTTTATTTTTCGATCTATCGAGATTATGATAGTATCATCTTTTATTTTGATAGTTCGGCAATCCTTGTATAGAGATAATCACCATGATCACCAGTAAAGTATTTATTGTATGCTTTAAAAAATTCGGTTCTCGCAGCCTCGTCTGCCCATTTAGCTTTAATCGCGTCACCATTTCCTGCTGTCATGTCATTAAGGTCGTCTAGAGATTCTAAATAGAACGCTTCTACAAACTCGGTTCTGTCTGCACCCCAACCGTGCACATTGGGATAATAAGCCTTTATCTTATCATTGTTGTAAACTGTAGCTTCAAGGAATTGTTTATGAAGTTTCATAAACTCTTCGTTCGATCCATCATCCGGATACGCCATTTTACTCACACGAATGTATGCTACTAAATCCTTATCCGTAGCTTGAGTTAGCGGTTTGGCACCCGCTAAAGGCACGTATAATTCATCCGAATGTAGATCTTGATAAAAAGACTGTCTGTTTTGTAGAAACGCTTTTCTCGTGGCTTCATCAGGCCATGCTAATTTTTCCAGTTCCACATTTCTGTCCTGCGCCTTTTCTATGTCGGCCCAGGAAGCATAACTTTGTACATACTTAGATTCGAGACTTGTTGCCGTATACAGGTGCATAAAGAAACCGGCAGTCTGTACGTACTCATTTTTCTTTGTGACCTTCTCCAGGTATTCTTTCTCGATCTCGAGCCATTTATTTTCGTCTTCATTCTCGGAGGCCTCCCTATCCATACTCCAATACAAGGTGGTAACAGAGATGTAGGCCGGCATCGCATTTTCGTCCTGTGCGGCCAGTGGAGAACAGATCAGCATTAGTAAAATAATGGCAATGGGGATGGTTAGATTTTTTGTTTTCATGATTCATTATGTTTGGTTAGTAAAAAGTTACTGGTTAACAGACACAAGCGGTCTTATACAATGAAAACAAATTCAAATGTGTAAAAAAGTAAAAGGAGAATTGGGAAGTACTATAAAGATACACTAAATATTGTAATTATCTCTTTTTTAGATAATTACAATTGTTTTTAAATGTAAATAAAAAATGATATGATCTTTTGAAATTTAGACCGAAGCGGAAATTTTATAGAATGTGCCAGTGATTCTTTTTGAAGCAAACTGCCAGACGATGCGGCGGCGGTTCGACTGCCTGAAGCAAACAAAAAAACCTCCTGTTTTCACAGCATATTTTCGCAGTGCGGCTGAAGGGGGAGGTTGCGAAGAAGGATCCTGTGGATCTTTTGAAGCAAACTGCCAGACGATGTGGCGGCGGTTCGACTGCCTGAAGCAAACAAAAAAACCTCCTGTTTCACAGGAGGTTTTTGAAGTGCGGCTGAAGGGAGTCGAACCCCCACGCCTTGCGGCACTAGATCCTAAGTCTAGCGTACATTTGCCCAAACAACACCAAAGTCATTCATTTTCAATTGATTATAAAAAACATCATTTTCTTTGATATCATCTAATATCAATTGATTTCAGCATTTGTTGTACCTATGTTGTACCTAAAAAGCCCAATAAATTCGTACCTTTATCGAAAGTGTACAACAAAAAATGAGCTCAAAATACAATGTTGTACCTATGTTGTACCTGATTTGACTTTCGTACTCAAAACAGGTCAATTATGTCATCAAATGCAAAAATAGTACTACGCAAAAAACCGAACAGTAAAGGTCTATATCCACTAGCTATTCGCATCACAAAAAATCGTCGCTCAACATATCAATATGTCGGTCATTATATCGACTTAGAGGATTGGGACGAAAAAAACATT
>CAJQNO010000170.1 GCA_905479745.1 uncultured Flavobacteriaceae bacterium
TTTGCCTGTGTAATACATCCCCAAATTCTTCCGAACGCACTACTACGGTTGTTCGTTCATTTTCCTCACTGGATTTAGGATGCCAGGCCACCAGGTATTTCCCCGGATGGTATTTACTATAAACTACCTTTCCACCAACCGGATAACGGGTAACATGTACGTTTATTGGCGACATGAACACTGATATCTGCAAGCGTTTTTCGTTGTAATACTCCTTCTCGAAGACTTCTTCGATAACAACAACTTTGCCATCAACCGGCGACAGTACCTCTTTTTCATTAAGGCTAAAGTTTCGTTTCGGATTCCTGAAGAACTGTAAAATAAGGATGAGTAGCACTATGAGTATACTGAAAATACTATATTTCAAGACGGCGTTCTCAATATAAAAGTGAGCTGCTAAACTCAAGGAGATGCACAGTGCAAGTGCTATGAGGATGATCTTATTTCCTTCCTTATGAAACATATTCAGAAATTTCTATAAAAGCATAAATAAACGGACCAGCATAGATAATGCTGTCTAACCTGTCGTATAAACCACCATGACCCGGCATTAGGATACCGCTGTCTTTCACGCCGGCCTGCCGTTTAAACTTAGACTGGATGAGGTCGCCAATTGTACCAAAGATCGACGCGATAAAAGCCATGAAAATCCACATCCATAATGGATAATAATCCAGGTAATTAAAGATAATGAATCCTGCCAAAATAGATCCGGCAAGTCCTCCTAAAAATCCTTCAATGGTCTTTTTAGGTGATATCCTCTCAAGTAGTTTTCTCCTGCCAAAATTCTTTCCAATGAGGTAAGCAAAACTATCATTGCTCCACACCAATATAAATACCCCAACGATCACCTCGGGTTTAAAGGTTCCATCCTGCATAGGGATAAGGGTAAGAAAGACGAATCCACTTATGAGGTAAAATATAACGGCAATGTATTTCTTCTTTTCAAACATAGGAATCTTGCTGGTCCAGAGCAGGTCTTTAAACAAGAATCCACTAACAAAACAGCACAGGATCAACAGGAGTATAACCGCATTGTCATCGAACACACGATAACTGAAAAAATAGAAGAATAAACCCAAAATAAGATAAGCCAATAGACTTTTTAAGCGGATAAGACGGAGAAATTCATTGAGAGTTATAGCGGCGAGTACAAAGAAGAGACCCATAAACCATTCGCGCGATGTGAACATAGAAAAAATGACTATCGAGATGTATAACACACCTGATATAGAACGCACGATAAGTTCCTTCATAAATTACAGGTCTTCCAGTAACAGCAAATATAGGTTTTTTGTGCTACTTCCATAACTCATGAAGTCCTTTTCTTTGTTCGTTTCGAAGTCCTGAATGGTGGTAATATTACTTGGGATATGGAGCTTATTGCGGGATTTGATCTTGCGAAGTCCCTCACTGATATTTTCCACCAACTGGCTGGTAGTTGCAAATATCACGAAGTTGGCCGGCAACTCATGTAGTTTTTTCTCTTTGATCTGTTTCGAACATAATAGGATAGATCCATTGTTCGCTACCAGCGATTCGCAGGTAGAAAAGAAAAAGGTAGCACTAGCCTTAGTGATGAAATTTAAATTGAAACCATCAAAGCGAGAGGTCAACATTTCATCCAGACAAAAAACATCCCGCTCGTACCAATCGTTTTCAAGCAGGATATTATCAAATGCTTCCAGGATCTCCTCCATATTTTCACAGTAGAGGAACTTACCCCCATTGCGATTAAAGTTGTAAGTAAATCTTTCGTCTATGGGAAGCGTTTCCTCTGGGTAATATTTACTGTGATCAGAATTTTTTACTTTGTCTTCTGACTTGCCTTTAGGATTTAAAAGTCTTTTAAATAGACTCATTATAGGGTGTTGAGGAGTTGATTTAATGCACTTAACCTCAAATATATAAAATCTATACTGAAGTTATGTTAGAGTAAATCTAAACTTTTAAGATTTAGGCTGAACAGGTTCCTCCGGTTTTACGGCTTCATCCTCAGACTTTTCGTCTTTTGGTTCCTCAGGAATTCTGGGTTTGAACGGTCTTTTCCCGAAGATCCGCTCCAAACTTTCCTTAAAGATCACTTCTTTTTCCAGAAGTTCATCCGCCAGCTCTGTTAGTTTATCTTTATTTTTCTCAAGCAGCTCGATCGCACGTTGATATTGTACTTCGATAAGGTTAGAAATCTCCTTATCTATGAGCTCTGCTGTCTTTTCACTATATGGTTTGGTAAAGCCATACTCGTTTTGACCTGATGAATCGTAATAGGTTAAATTACCAATGGTATCATTAAGTCCGTAGATCGTTACCATGGCCCGAGCCTGCTTGGTAACCTTTTCGAGATCACTTAAGGCACCCGTAGAAATCTTACCGAAGATCACCTTTTCTGCTGCACGCCCCCCCATAGTGGCACACATTTCATCCAGCATCTGTTCCGGCCTAACAATTAGACGTTCTTCCGGAAGGTACCAGGCCGCTCCAAGGGATTGGCCTCGTGGTACGATAGTTACCTTAACCAAAGGTGCAGCATGCTCCAACATCCAACTAACCGTTGCATGGCCGGCCTCATGAACCGCGATAGCTCTCTTCTCATCGGGAGTGATGATCTTATTCTTTTTCTCAAGTCCACCCACTATCCTGTCTACAGCATCCAGGAAATCCTGTCTACCAACGGCTTTCTTTTCGTTTCTGGCTGCTATCAATGCTGCTTCGTTGCATACATTGGCTATATCGGCCCCAGAGAATCCGGGTGTTTGTTTGGCAAGGAAATCGGTGTCCAGGCTATCGTCCTTCTTTAACGGACGCAGATGTACTTCAAAAATTTCTTTTCGCTCTCTCACATCGGGTAGATCTACATAGATCTGACGGTCAAATCGGCCCGCCCGCATTAAAGCCTTATCCAGTACGTCTGCACGGTTGGTTGCGGCAAGAACAATTACGTTGGTATTGGTGCCAAAACCATCCATCTCTGTAAGTAATTGGTTGAGGGTATTCTCTCTTTCATCATTAGAGCCGGAAAAATTATTTTTCCCCCTGGCACGTCCTATCGCATCGATCTCATCAATAAAGATTATGGAAGGCGATTTCTCCTTGGCCTGCTTGAATAGATCTCGTACACGCGACGCACCCACCCCTACAAACATTTCAACGAAATCTGATCCGGATAGGGAGAAAAACGGAACCTTTGCTTCACCCGCCACCGCTTTCGCTAGGAGAGTCTTACCAGTTCCCGGAGGCCCTACCAATAAGGCACCTTTTGGAATTTTACCTCCCAGAGAGGTGTATTTGGAAGGATTCTTCAGGAAATCCACGATCTCCTGTACTTCTTCTTTTGCTCCTTCCAGTCCGGCAACGTCTTTGAACGACGTTTTTACATCCGTCTTTTCATCGAATAACTTGGCCTTGGATTTTCCAATATTAAAGATCTGTCCGCCTGCTCCACCACCGGCTCCCGCAGACATCCTTCTCATGATAAAGATCCATATCCCTATGATAACGATAAAAGGTAGTAAGGTGAGGAAAAGTTCTCCCCACATATTGCTATCTGTATTCCAGATAATCTTAGTATCCAGGTTATTTTGAGTCTTTATCTCGTTTATCTTGTTCTCGAAATTCTGCAGGTCGCCAAACTCGAACTGATAATAGGGTTCGTTGGCTGCGGCAGGAAAGAAACTCTTAGTCTTATTATTGGTATGTACAGATTTTTGTCTTGCTTCGGCAGTGAGGTATACCTGCGCTTTTTTCTTATTGATGATCTCAATTTTCTCCACATCTCCATCCCGAAGATAGTTCTCGAATTCAGACTGCGTAGTCTTGGCAGGCTGAGACCAGCTACTCCCTCCAAAAAATTGTATGCCCAGAAAGATCATGATGATAGCCGCATAGATCCAATATGCATTGAATCTCGGCTTTTTGATCTCTGGTTTTTTATTCTCGTTCGCCATAAGGGCTTTAATTTATTTTAGTAAGTGGTTTCAATTTTAACAGACCTGGCATCTCCCCATAGTCCTTCTATGTCGTAGAATTCTCGAATGTGCTTCTGAAAAACATGCACTACAACGTGCACATAATCCAACAATACCCATTCGGCATTTTCACTTCCTTCGACATGCCAGGGTTTTTCTTTGATTGATTTGCTAACTATCTTCTGAATTGAATTAACGATCGCATTAACCTGCGTATTGGAGGTTCCGTCACAGATTATAAAATAGTCGCATACTGTATTTTCAATCTCCCTAAGATCCAGAATTTCAATGTTCTGGCCTTTTACTTCTTCAATTCCTGATATTATTTGAGTTACAAGTTGATCTGTCGCGGATTCTCTCTCTAACATTAATGATTTTTTATTTGCGCAAAGTTATTACTTTTTTGTTTCTTGAAACGTTATAAAAAGTGTAAAGTAACACATTCGTAAACCACTTGGAATTAATCAAACTTAGTGCCATTGCCTCAACCAATAGCTATCTTAGAGAGATAAGCTCCCAAATGCAGCTTAAAGATGCTACAGTTGTATGGGCCCAATCGCAAACCAAAGGTAGGGGACAACGCGGAACAACCTGGCAGTCGGAAGCGGGTAAAAGCCTTACATTTAGCCTGTTAAAGCGCTTTGCTCATTTTGCTTCAGTAAGTCATATTCGTGTTAATATGGCCACTTCAATTGGTGTTGCAAAGGCCTTGGATCTGCTTAAAATTCCGAAAGTCGCCATAAAGTGGCCAAACGACATTATGTCATACGACAAGAAATTATGTGGAATTCTTATAGAAAATCAACTAAAAGGAAAGCTGCTGTCTTCCAGTATCATTGGGATCGGCCTCAATGTAAATAACGTGGAATTCGATAATTTACCTTTGGCAGGTTCAATGTTCACTATAACAGGAAAGAACTATGAGCTCGAGGAAGTACTGGAATTGATGGTTCGATGTATCTTAGAAGAATTAGAAAAGCTTGAAATTTCAAGCCATGTCGAGCTCAAAACAGGTTACGAAGCCAGATTATTCAGGAAGGACGAAATCTCGGTTTTTGAGCATAAAGATGGGACCCTACTTAATGGTATTATTCGCGGTATTAGCTGGGACGGTAATTTATGCGTAGAGTTGGAAGATGAAACTCAAGCCGAATTCGGCCTGAAGGAAATAAAACTTCGTTATTGAAGTTTTTCCAGATTGGTTGTGAGAGTTTCCAGGAATTTAGTGATAGGCCCTTTTATCATCATTGCCATCATTGGGTTGAAATCACCATTAAAAACCAATTCAGCTTCCGAAGACCCAGCGTCAATTTCACTGATATTAGCAGTCAACTGAAACGGAATTTTATCGCTAATCGCCCCTAAAACTACTTTTTCGGGAGCTTCAACCTCTTTTACCTCAAGCCCGATCTCCGGCATGCCTTTCAGGGCAAAGACAAACGATTTCTCACTAAGTACCTCAAATTTGCTGATGTTTTCCGGCATGAGATCTTCGAAATTCTTAACATCGCTCAAATAGGAGCAGAGGTCTTGTGCCGATCGCTGTACATTTATTTTTTTACTTTCAATTTGCATAAGAATAGGATAGATTTTGCCGGATGGGCATATTAGTTATTTTCAGACTTTACAGCCATAGTGGGGTTCCAATTAGCGGGATCTTTGCGCCACTGGGCTAATAGGGCATTTTCTTCAGAGGTGATATATCCGGACCGTTCGGCCTGCTCGACGATTTCGGCATAATCGCTCAACGTATGTAAGGTTACTCCGGCTTCGGCAAAATTCTTTTCAGAAATATCAAAACCATAGGTAAAAATGGCAACCATGCCTTTTACGTTCAAATCGGCTTCTCGCAAGGCCTCCACGGCGGCCAGACTACTCTTTCCGGTACTGATAAGATCTTCAACCACCACCACATTTTGGTGTGGTTGTACAAAACCTTCTATCTTGTTTTGCCGTCCGTGTTTCTTGGCTTCAGGCCGAACATAACAAAAAGGGACGTTTAAATAATCGGCTACCAGAATTCCTATCCCTATGGCACCTGTGGCAACTCCGGCAATAACATCAGGCTTTCCGTAAAGCGTCTCGATCTGGCTGGCTATCTGCTCTCTAAGAAAGTTCCTGATCACAGGAAAGGAGAGGGTTATACGGTTGTCGCAGTAGATTGGCGATTTCCATCCTGAGGCCCACTCAAAAGGGTTTTGTGGTTGTAATTTTATTGCATTAATTTGCAAAAGTAATTCGGCCGTTTTTTGAGCGGTCTCTTTGTTTAAAATCATACTGCAAATGTATAAAGTTTTTGTGAAAGACATTCCAATAATTCTCTCAACCGAGAAAAATATTGGCAAGCAGTATACCTCTATTCCATTGAAATTTGCCCGATTCAAAAAATTGATCAAAAAGATCAATAATGGGAAACTGATCTATGTGAATCTGTATCATAAAAACGAAGAGAAACTGGAGAGATTCCTTCGGAAAAAATTACCGGTGGTAGAGGCCGCCGGGGGGCTGGTTTATAACAATAAGAGGGAAATCCTTTTTATATATCGCAATGGGAAATGGGATATTCCCAAGGGTCGCATCGAAAAGAAAGAAAGTCATCAGGAGGCCGCCGTACGGGAAGTGGAGGAGGAAACAGGTATAACAGGACTAGAGGTAAAAAAATTTCTCACAACCACCTATCACGTGTTCAAACGAAACGGCAAATTTAAGCTGAAAGTGACCTATTGGTTTGAAATGTATTCCGAATTCGATGGAGAATTCATCCCCCAGATCGACGAAGGAATTCTGAAGGTGAAATGGAAGAACTTTGAAAAGACCCAGAAAGCCCTCCGCGATTCGTACGAAAATATCAAACTCTTGTTCCCAAAAGAATATCTACTCACTCACCCGAACGACAGGGTAACGTAAATGTGCTTTCTCGTAATTAGGAGACTTTTTGTGGATCCAGTCCAACTGAGCATACCAATTGTTCCTGAAATTAGCATCTTCCAGTTTTTTATTTTCAAAAGCTTCTTTGATCTCCGGATTGTCCTGAAGAAATTGATATGCCATATCTTCCCAAACATAAGGCGAAAAGCCTTCTTTTTGTTGTAAGATGGCATCGAAATAATTCCAGTTGAAGAACGAATCCGGAGCAGTAGGCTCGAGAGTTTCCAGTAAATACCGTATCCCTGGCTGGTTGGTTTCAACAATATAATCTCCTGCGTGCACCTGTATTTCTTCGTTCTCTACACGTACTAAAGTGTTATAATGAGGATAATGCCCTTCATACGCATTAGGGCTTGTATCGTAGGATTCGATGTAATACACCTCGGCAGAAACCACCGTGTCCTTTTTTACATAGTCGCATCTTATTTTATTCAATCGCAGAAGCTCTACAACATTCCAATATCCACCAGAGATGATATATTGCTTCGGTATGGTGACCGAACTGGCAGGTTTAAAATGGTTGTAATAGGTTATTTCTCTTTCATAAGGCCTGTTTCTGTCGTATTGTAGACGTTGAGCTCCGGTAACTTTACTAGGGATCATTGCGGCTT
>CAJQNO010000171.1 GCA_905479745.1 uncultured Flavobacteriaceae bacterium
TTATCTATTTTCTTTACACTGATCCCTCGAAAACCTATGTCGGGTTTAAGAATGACCGGGAATAGAATTTCGCATTTGGCGATTTCATCCAGAATGTCCCCCGGCCGACTACCTTTTCGAACATATATTGTTTTCGGTTTATACTCTTCAGGGACGAGTTGAAGGGTCCGGTATTTAGAATCACTTAGGATAAAACCATCTATGGCAGGATTGGTTCTTAAAAAAAAGAATAAATTCCCCACCTTCAATGATAACCAAAAATGCTGGACCCACACGGGAATATAATAGATCCAAATAGGCCAGTATTCCCAATTGCTCAATTTAATATACCATCTTTTGGAGAACAACTGTTTCATCTTTGGCTTTTAAGGTGTTTGATGAGTTGCTTCCATTTTATATAAATAATATACCAACAACACAAAAATGTAATTACGGCAAGAATGAACAGTTTCCCCTTGTCACCATTAACTTCAATTCCAAACAAAAGAAGGTGTGAACCTATGGCTCCTAACATGGTAATAGCACCAAGCAGTGCACCATATATCGATGTTCTTGATAACACTAGCAGAAAACTTATGATCAATTCCAAAATTCCCAATGTTATCCTTGTATATGGTTCCCCGCCGATAGTTGAGAATATGTAAACACTATCGGGATGGGCAGAAAACTTGAAGAATAAGGTTTGCAACAATATGATCGCGGCAATGATGGCCGCAGATCTTGTTACATAATAACTCGCTTTTCTATTCATTACCTAAGGATTTTAGGTATTTCTTCCAATTATGTTCAGCCAATTTGAGGTATTCGGATTCTTTCCGATTCCATTTTTTTAATGTATTGTTGAAATACTGGTTGTAAAACAAGTAGAGCTTGCCATCTACTATCTTATACGTTTCAGGGTCCACAGTCACCAACGAGCCACTATCCGCCATGGCGTATGCACACCAGCCACCGTAGACCGGAATGTACTTTTCAGGATCAATTTTAAAGGTGTCCAGGTTTTTTTTATTGCTGAATCGGTACCTAATTCCCAGGTGGGTGAACGAAAAAGTTGATTTCCCCTTTACAGGGTTTCCCGTGAAATAACTCACAGCATCATACCCTTCCAGCGCCAGGCCGTTTTCGTGATTAGAGTATTGTTTAACATCGATTGTTGCTTGTGCCTGGGCAAAGCCGAAACTGGCTAAGATGAATAGGAATAGAAATAAGTTCTTCATTGCGTTTTCTTTTAAGTATGTATTTTTTCGTTTAAATGACATCTAAGTGATACTAACCGTTCTCATTAGAAAATGTGATCTTCGTACCGCTGGAGAGTACTTCTTCCTTCGGAAGGTGAGTAACCCATAGCATACTTTCATCCTGGTTTGAATTTATAATGAAACCGTCCCCCTTCGGGATATAACTCACTGTACACATATCTTCTTGTAATTATTTCGGATGGTGGATGGGGCATATCCGAAGTTCTCATCCAGCGAAATTGGAGTATCCATTGCCTGGATCCCGATTTTTATCACCGCAAGGTGATGAATGGTATGCTCGACATTGAACGCAAGCTCCCGGTAGAAGGTAGAAGCCAATGATATGGATTCACTTTCGCCGAAAGTGGAATAGTCGGATAAAATCTTGAGATCGAAATCTTCAACTCCATCTAGAGCGTATAGGATTTTGTCTATGCAACGGATACTTTTGTCCGTACTATTCTCCAAGGACTTGTCCCGCTTGCGTTTGTCGTAATTAACCATTCTCCGAATGTCGAACTCAAGCAGGCAATTGTAGAATTCTATAATGTGCCGAACATGTGCGCCTACAGACGAGCCATTAAGCACCTCCAATTTGGAGGTGAATTGCTCATCCGAAAGATCGGCACATAACGTTTTTACTTTTTCCAATTGAATCTGTACTGCATTTAGGATCATAATTGTTAGATTTTAATTAGACTCTACAAACGAAATGAAATAGGGTTGAAAAAACTACCCAAGCCACCGGAATGGGATAGCAAATCACCAATAGTGACCTGTTCTGTAATCGCCTTTGAACACCAGCTTTCATCGTTAATAAATTAGGGATGTCTCGCCTGTTTCTCGGATGTCTTGGACATTGACCCTTATAAATTGCCAGTCTTCATACATTTCTACAATCCCGGTAATTTCAACAGGCTTTCCAACATATGGTAGAATACGCTCGTGAATGGCGCAGCCGTTCATATCAGTAATCAAATAGTATTGGAGATTGTGCTGTCTGTCAGTAGCTGCGAGGACAGGGGGAATTCCGCCTGAGATGCACCGAACGGCACAACTCCTGTGTATTCTGCCATTCCCTGGCTTCATCACCCCGAAATAGCATTTCGGATCTATGATCTCTCCGGTGAGCGTAGCTTCCCCTATTTTTTCCTTTGAAGGAGGAGTTTTTGGATCAGGATTACCAGTTACTTTTATTTTTTCTTCTGAATTGATCTGAACAAGTGTTTTCCCATTGTAGTAGATCAGGTTACCTTCTATAGCTAATTCTTTTCCTTCCAGAGTCTCAAAATCTTTTCGAAGCCGAGCGAAGTAACGCTTCACACTGGCTTTTCCAAATCCAACTAAAAGGATATTCTTGTACGAATCGTCTGCTACTTTCACCCGTAGCATTGGGTAGGGGTTTTCATGGAAAACTCCTGTTAGCCGTGTCTCGCTGGTAAGTTCAAATGAGCCGTTCTTAAATGGTTTTTGAGCAAATGCGAACACAACGGCTATCACGATTATAGCAATCGAAATGATATAGACCAATCGACGTATCGCCTTTTTGGTATTACTGCCTAAACTACCGTTTATATAAGGGACAAAGAATTCGTCCTGTTTTTTCATTTTGATATGATTAAAGGTTCTACTTCGGTTCCTTCGGCATGTCCGTTTGGATCGATAAAAACTGTGCTGCCAACTAGTTTGAGATCGTAGGTGGCAACCTTTTCGGTATAAGGAGGTGGTGACTGTCCATTTTCAGGCAGATACTGGTATCCGTGCCACGGACAGGTAATACAGCCATCGATTATCTTTCCTTCACCCAATGGCCCACCCTGGTGCTTACAAACATTGTGTATGGCCGATAGCTTGTTTTCGTATTTGAAAATCGCGACGTCCTCATGATTTACAATAAAAATCTTGGCGCGGTTATCTTCTATTTCATCGACTTCACAAACTCGAAACCAGCCTTCACTATCAACACTTTCAATTTTATTTGTTCTCAATTCCTTTCTGGCGGATAGCAGCTGAAGTACAGCCACCAATACGAAACCAAGACCGAGTATTGAAATAGTGAGAAGTGACGTTTCCTGCTGAAATGCACCCAGGAATACATGAAGTAAGATTAGCACATAGGCAACATATACCAGCATGTGCAGTAGTTTCCAAGTCACGGCAGACAGGTTTGCCAGGAAGAAATCATGACTGGTAGCTGCCATCGTAAAGAGAATAAGTAAAGCAAAGAATCCTAGCACCTGGAAGGGAAAATTCAACAAGGAAAAATAATCCAGGTTGGAAGTGAAGACCGAATAGATAGGGAATGTATCTCCCAAGGTGTGAAACTGAAAGATGGAAAATCCTCCATGAACCAGCGCAGCCAGGAACATACTTACTCCCAAATGTCTTCGGTTGTAAAGAATAGGTAGAAACTTTGGCTGTAGCCGACTTAGTGGGCCGATGACCAGAATTATATGAAGCAATACCATAGCCAGTATCCCAAACCCTCTTATCACTAAGGTCTCAATAGTTGTTTCTCTATTGACGATCAGGGTAATTCCAGAGAAGAGAAATAAGAAGATAATCATGAAACCCGCAATTATCATATCGTATTTCTTTTTGTACTGGTTCCAAAGCACAAATTTGTAATCGAGTCCCATCAGAATTCAATTTTTGTTATTATTTCATCTTTGATCTCGTCGTAGCACATGATTCCTTTTGGCTGGGATGACAGATCGAACCTATATTTTCCACTATTGGTCAGTTGCCCAAGGAATTTTCCTATTGTGCCATTCTGCAAGGTGTACAAACTTGTGGATGGGGTTTTAAATGGGGTTTTCAGGTTAAGCACCATGATCAGTCTGTTTTCTGCTTGTAGAAGTTGAACTGATAGCTGATCGGTATTTGCAATTAATTTTTCTGCTGGAATTGGATGTTGTTGCGATTGTATTTGGCTGAAAGTGTCATGTCTGAAATCAACATCGCTTATACCCGGTATGATGATGATTGGAACAACAATAGCGATCACAGTCCAAACGTTTCTGTGAATTTTACGCAGTTGTTTATTCGTAGCACCAGTTTCTTTTATTATCATCATTTTCCGAAGAAAAAAAGGCCAGGTTGCTGCAATACCCGGAATTAGAAGTATCCGAACAGCCCATTTACTGTTTTTCAACAAAGGGTCGATCTTGGGAGCCCCGAGGAACAGGAAGTATATTCCATAGACAAATCCAGCCATAAAGTACAACAGAATGCTATTTGCAACGAGTAGGACGATAATTTTCATAGTCTGTCTTTTTTAGATCAGGGAAGGGTCTGTAATTACTTCCAGTAGCCCTGGTCCCTGATGAGCTTTTAATTTTTCCAATGCAGGAACAAGCTCTTCAACGAGGGTTACTTTTATACCCAGCGCACCGCAATTATTAGCAAAATCGGCAAAGCAAGGGTTGTGTAGAGATGTATGCCAAACGTCCAATTCGGCCGTCCTTTGTTCCTTGGAGATCTTTCCCAGTTCGGAATTATTCAACACCACATGCTTGATATTCATGCTGTATTTCACCAAGGTCGTTATCTCTGATAGGTATTGCCCCAGGCCGCCGTCCCCGGAAAAGGACCAAATAGCACGCTGATGACCCTCCGCAGCCCAGGCGCCCATTGCGGCAGGAAGGGCAAACCCGATTGAACCCAGGTAACCAGACATGAGTATGGTTTGCTGTTTTGTTTCAAAATACCTTCCGAAGGAATAGGTGTTGTTTCCAACATCAACAGCAATAACTGCATTGTCTTCAACAACCTGGCTCATGGCGTCTACGACGGCAATTGAACTAAGTCCAAGATCACCTTTGTCATGGAGTCTGTTTGTTTTTTCTGCCCTCCAGATGGACCATCGATTTGCGATTTCTTCCTGCTGGGATTCAGTAGTTGTTTTATCATTTATACTACGAGATAGAATGTCTATGGTTTCGGAGATCTCACCCCAAAGTGCGACATCAACCTTATGAAATTTGCTAAGGGCCATTGGGTCGAAATCCACCTGAATGATTGGCTTTTTTGGTGTAATTCCTGTATGGTTGGAAAATGATGCCCCGAATACCATGATGAGATCACTCTCATTCATGAACCAGGAAGCAATGGGTGTTCCGCTTCTTCCCAGAACGCCACAACTCAGAGGATGCTGATCGGAGATCTGTCCCTTGGCCTTGAAAGTTGTGATAACAGGGCAGTTCAGGCTTTCAGCAAATGAAATAATTCGTTCCATGCTGAAACGTGCGCCGTGGCCAACGATAATGACCGGGCGTTCGGAATTGTTGAGAAACCCAATCGCTTTGGCTACCATTTCCTTTGGAGGACTGATATTGAAAGGCGTGATTCGGTTTTCCGGTGTTTGAGGTGTCGATTTTTCAGTTTTATTACTGAATGCTACCTCATCAGGGAAAGTGAGGTGAGAGACATCACGTTTTACGATGGCATGTTTTATGGCCAGTGCCATCAACTCCGAATGGTTAGAGTTGGGATGTACAGCATGATTGAATTCCGAAACAAAAGCAAAAGCCCTTACCAGGTCTACCTCCTGGAAGGCACCAGTTCCCAGAACCTGGGTGTTTACCTGTCCGGAAAGTGCCAGGAGCGGTACGCGATCAACTTTTGCATCCCACATCCCAGTGTACATGTTTGTGGCTCCAGGGCCGGCGATCCCGAAGCATGCTGCAGGCTTCCCCGTAAGTTTTGCATAGCCTGATGCGGCGAAGGATGCTGCACCTTCGTGCCGGATTCCGAAGTATTTCAATTTCCCTTTTTCTTCTAATCGTTTCATGGCATCTGCAACTCCGAGATTGCTATGTCCAACCATCCCGAAAACCGTGTCAATTCCCCAATTCACCATGGTTTCCATCATCACATCCGATACTGTTTCTTCTCTGGGATTCTCTTCTTCAAGTCCTACGTATATAGCACCATCCTTCTCTTTTACCGGGTAAGTTTTCACTCTGTCATCAAAACCACCGGGAGCTTTTCCTGTACAGGGATCGAAATCCCAACCGTGCCAAGGGCAGCGGAGATATCCATTCTCTATGGATCCTTCACCCAGTGGGCCTCCCTGGTGCGGGCATTTGTTATCAAGAGCAGAGAAAACTCCCTTCACATGGGTTAAGCAGATATCGTGACGTTTGGCCGCGACCGATTTCACCCTTCCTTCAGGAAGCAGTTTTTTATTGCTCAATACCTTATGCCAAATCACTTTCTTATTCATAAGTACGGTTTGAAGGATTTTAGAAATATATTTTCGATAGTAAGCCCTTGGACAACTACAGAAAAGACCATAACCGTATAGGTTGTACGTACTATGACATCCCTGAGATCACTTTCGGGTACAGGTAATGCTATCGGGATGGAGCAAATAGGCAGGAAAACCACTATCCCTGCACAGTCGTTGTATAGGGATTCGCTCACTAATTCTATCTCGATACTTTTTGGAGTATTTACCTTCCTGAGAATTTCCAGCATGGCAACCACATTGGTTGGAGATATCAAGGCTCCGAATACAAGGCAGTAGAGATAGTCGCCCGGTAGGCCAACATTCTGCGTAATATAGAAGAACACAGTACCCAATATGAACGTGGACAGGGTCATCACTCCAAAAGTTCCAGGTAACTTCAGGATTCTTGCATTGATGAAACTTAACAACGCCGCTATGGCTACTATTCCAATTATTAATTCGAGCATAGCTTGGTAATTCCGGCATATTGAATGCCAGTTAACATGTGTAAATCGTGGTTACAGGTCGTTAGATCTGTATCGTTGAAAAGGGAGATGTCGTTGTAACCGCAGGCCCTGGATATAACTTTGATCAGTTCGTTTGTTGCACTGAAGAAATTGTATAGCTGTTTTGCGGAGGAATTAATAATAAGACGACTCCTAAGTGATTCTTTCTGAGTAGCGATCCCAACCGGGCAATTGTTGCTGCCGCAGGCTCGCATACCCAGGCATCCAATGGCCTGTAAAGCCGAATTGGACACAGCTATGGCATCTGCACCAAGCATCAGGGCTTTGGCAAAATCCTCGGCTATTCGCAATCCTCCGGTAATAACCAGTGTAACATCAGACGCTCCTACTTTATCCAGGTAGTCCCTTGCCCTGGCCAGTGCCGGGATAGTGGGAACATTAATATTGTCCCTCAGGATGGTAGGTGCCGATCCGGTACCTCCTCCTCGTCCGTCAAGAATAATGTAATCTACACCTACATCCAGGGCGAACTGAATATCTTTTTCAATATGACTAGCAGCGATTTTAAAACCAATTGGAATACCGCCTGTTCGGGTTCTTACTTTAGCTGCGAACGACCTGAAATCTGATGCGGTTCTCAGAAGTTCAAACGCGGCAGGTGAGATAGCAGTCTCTCCAGCATTTAAACCTCTTACACTCGCAATCTCGGCACTCACCTTACTGCCGGGGAGGTGACCTCCGGTTCCGGTTTTGGCACCTTGACCACCTTTAAAATGAAAGGCCTGAACTTTGTCCACCTTATCCCAACTAAATCCAAATTTAGCAGAGGCCAGCTCGTAAAAATACCTTGAATTGTTCGCCTGCTCTTCGGGTAGCATACCGCCTTCCCCGGAACAAATCCCGGTTCCCGCCATTTCTGCCCCTTTGGAAAGAGCGATCTTGGCTTCGCGAGACAAAGCTCCGAAGCTCATATCAGAAACAAACAATGGCTTCTCCAGCACCAGTGGTTTTCTTGCACCGGGGCCAATTACAACCCTCGTGTTGACAGCTTCATTATCCAGCAAGGGTCGACGGGCGAGTTGAGCCGGTAAGAACTGAATATCACTCCATTTTGGTAGTGAAGTGTGATCAACACCCATGGAAGCAGAAAAGCCGTGTTTCCCGATCTTTGATAGTCCGTTTTGAGCTAATTCTTTAATATATTGAGTGTAGGGTTCAGTTTCAACTGGATGGGTGTCTGCATAAGTGCCCAGGTACTCATTCCTGTTAAAGGGTTGAGGGAATTCTTTTTCGAAAGCTATGATCTCACTTTCATCTACACAGAGATCATCGCCATTGATGTATTCCTTGAATTTATGAAGGCGATCGTTGTTATTATAGGAGCTGATTCCTGTGTTGTATCGGTAATCCCAATTATGCAATCCACAAATTAGATTTGGTCCTTCTATATATCCATCAGCCAGCAATGCTCCTCTGTGATGACATCTGCCGTAAAGAACAGAGATACCCGATTCGTGTTTCACGATCACCAGGTCAATACTACCTGCCATGGCGTAAGTTGGTTTCTTATGTTCCAGAGTGGATACTGAAGCGATCTTGATATAGTTGATGTCCTTCATAACACTTAATAGGAATAATTATAGTTACAAAGCAATGAGATAAACTATCGCTGGTCGTTTGAATACGTGTATTCAAACGTATTTGCAGGAAGGAAAATGGTTCGTATTTATAAGCATACGTAAATTCGAACGCCTTCAGGAACTAAATTTCTTCTTGTATTCTGAAGGAGTGAGGCCGGTATTCTTTTTGAAAAGAGTGTTGAAAGAGGACTTGGAATTGAAACCCACATCATACATGACCTCCATGATGGTTTCTTTTGAATCTAGAGGGTTCTCCAGGCGATATTTCGCGAAATCTATTCTGTAATCATTTATAAAGGTCATAAAGTTCTTCTGAAAATGATGATTCAGGATTTGTGAGAGCCTTCTGTCCGACATCCCCAATTGTTTGGCCAAACTACTCAGCGAAACCCCTAGATTGGTAAACGGTTTTTCAGTTTCAAATAACTCGATAATTTTGTAGAGTTCTTCTTCCTTAGCTTCTTCAATTATGGAATGGCGTACTTTATTTTGGTTAATCTCATCACTTATCTGTAGATCCCTTGTCCTTACTCCCTGGAATATTTGTGGCTGCTTCAATCCTATGTAAAAGATCCAGTTGACCATGATCAATACCATTATATGAACCAGGGTGATCCCAAAAACTACTTTGATCTCGTGAATAAGGTATTCCACTAAGTCAAAACATAAGATGATCGCAAAAACTATGAGCATCCATTGCAGCCATTTAAGGTCGGTAGGTTGAACTGTCCTGGTATTCTTCAATACTTTTCGATATTTTAAAATACTATATATGGAATACCCAATGTAAGAAACTATCAAAAGGTACATTATAATCTGAGTATACGGACGAAAGGTGAGGTTAAAAAACCAGGTTGCAAGTACAATTGCAGGGGGCACAAAATGGAGCAGGAATTTAGGTTTGAACATGAAATTTCTGTATATCAGTGACGCTGAATACAGATAAAGCAACGGGCCATAGAGCAGCCCGAATACATTCATTATATCGTACAACCGCGCTATCACATAGACGTTGTGCAATAGGATCAATCCGAATTGAATGGCTAGCAATAAAAGAAAACTCGCGAGCAAACAGTTGCTAACGCGCTTTTTGCCTTTGTGCGTGAGCAAGACAATCCCAAACAGTGTACTTTGGAAGATTATAATAAGCGAAATCATATTGAATTAGTCGGGTGACAAATTGGAAATCTAATCAAGGGAATTAAAAATAGGAAAAAGTATGGCTATAAGAATTATAAGAATATATTAATGTTCTGATCTATTCATATAATTGATATCTACAAATCGTTGTATAGTTGTATAATTGAAATAAATGGTTGAAATTAATTTGCAGTTTTGTTATCATTACTATCTTTTTATGAAGACGATAACTCCTTGAATACAAGATAAATAAGAGGAATATCTGGTCCTGTCCACTTTTTAAGTATTGATATTTTTTGAATTTATTTTAAATTTTTAACTCACATGGTATAGATCTATGCTTGTATTCGCACGATTTGATGATCTTATCTGAAGTCATGTTCAGATTTCGTTATAGTTTAAAGACAGTCCAATAAAGAGAGAAATAAGGTAAATACGATTCCTTTTGATCACGTGTGAGTTGCTACGCTTGAGAGGTTCTCGAAATAAGAATTAAAAGCGTATGGTGATTCAAACTCGTAAAAGAAATTCTGAATATTTAAGAGGTTCTTATTGCTTACATAAATTTGTGTATTCAAAGGAAAATTTTTCTTTCCAAAAAACTTCTATCTTTGAATAATCTCTCCTCCAGATTAATACCATAAAATATTTTTTCTTGGTAAGTAATAGTTTCTCATCCACAGTTAGGAACAAAAAACAATGTGGTATCAAGATTTAGAAAAGTGAATATGAAAAAAATATCTGCAATATTATTTTTTACGCTAGTTACAGTTTCAATTGCAGCTCAGAACAAACTAATCAAAAATTTTGATCGACACGAGATCATTCAAATAGTGGACGATCAATTATACAGTCATAATATTTTCGGGCGTAATTGTAAAATGATCTACAGCTATAAGGATAAATCGTTCACAATTAAATGTATTTCAGATCGAAATAACGCTATTGTATATCAATTATTTAATTATGTAGAGACTAAGAATAATGAGGTTTATGTATCATTATTCGGTGATGGATCCAACCCTATTTCGGTTTATAAGGTTAATGATTTGATCTATGAAAGTAACACTCTTGAATTTGTACAAACCTTTGTCACACCAGATGGGCATAGAGGTATAGAAATATACAGATACTACAATATAAAATAGACTGGTTACGAACATCAATTATTACAAGAGTGATTTTTAACCTAAAAAGCAACAACCTCACATATTTCCATAGTTTTAGATTCAATATAATTATGTATTTACAAGATTTTTCTCATGCTTATTAAGAAAACTCTTTTACGGCGAATTCTTTCACTAGAATCTTGAATATCTCCGGCTCCAGAAAGAAACTTTAATTAAAACAGAATTATTAGACAGATGACGAGGAGGAATCTGCTATATTCCTAGACTCTCTCCAACACTATACTCAAAATTCATATCAAACAAGCCTCATCTTAGTTTGGCAAATTAGCACCTAATTTCTACTTACTTCACAGGTACTAGGTTATACTTAGGTCATTCGTTGATAAAATAATTGAGTTCATTGATTCCTTTTTTTATTACCCTTTACTATTGGTTGATTTGTAATGGTAAATAATAAAAACTTTAAAGGAGTTAGTATCTCATAAAACCAAAAAATTATGATAAAATTTAAATTTATTTCGTTGGTACTTATCTTTAGTATCCTGACATATATGCCAATGGGTTGTTCTGAAGATGATTCAGTAACAGAAACGGACGATGAAACGTCTGTAGTTGATGATGCCGATTTTGAGCCTACAGACTGGACCACCGAAACGCATAGTAACGATGTGGATCCCAATTTTGATGAGGTCTATGAGGATAATACGGTAAAAAGGATGGATCTGGTTATTTCTGCAGATGATTGGCAAAGCATGCTCGATGATCTTACCGCAACATATGGAACCTTTGGCGCCGGCGGCGGGCCTTTGATAGATACAGACGAAGATCCCATCTGGGTGCCAGCTTCAGTTTTTTACAATGATATAGAATGGTACAAAGTAGGTGTTCGTTTTAAAGGGAATTCCAGTCTTCAGAACAGTTGGCAGTCTGGAATCTTAAAATTGCCCTTTAAACTGGATTTCGATGAATTTGAAGACGACTATCCCCAGATAGACAATCAACGATTTTATGGTTTTAAGCAAATGAGTTTAAAAAACAACTATCAGGATAAATCTATGGTGCGAGAAAAAGTTGCTGGCGATGTATTTAGAAATGCCGGATTACCGGGAGCCCACACGGCCTTTTATACTTTATATGTGGACTATGGAGACGGACCGATTTATTTTGGTTTATATACAATGGTGGAGGAAGTTGACGATACGGTAATTGAAACACAATTTTCAGATGACGATGGAAATTTATATAAACCGGAAGGTACTGGAGCAAGCTTTGTGGAGGGCACCTTCAATGAAGACGATTTTGAAAAGAAAACTAATGAGGACGAAGCCGATTGGTCTGACGTGATAAGTATTTTCACCGCTCTCCATGATGATAACAGAATTACCGATCCTGAAACCTGGAGAACAAACCTGGATGCCGTCTTTGACACGGATGCATTCCTCGAATACCTGGCTGTAAATACGGTTATTCAAAACTGGGATACTTACGGTAGAATGTCACATAATTTCTACTTGTACAACGATGCAGATACGAATCAATTAACCTGGATCAATTGGGATAATAATGAAGCTCTGCAAGAAGGAAATATGCAAGGCGCATTGAATTTGGATTTCTCCGATCTTAATCCAGGCGAATGGCCTTTAATTGAATATCTGTATGCAGATGAAGTTTATAAAGCCGAATATGACAGTTATGTGTCCCAAACCATAGAGGGTCCTTTCGAAACATCTTACATACAATCTCTATATTCAAGTTATTCGTCATTAATTGGGCCCTATGCCACTTCAGAAATTGATGGATACTCTTTTTTAAATAACAGCAACGAATTTAACCAGGCCATTTCAACCCTAATTCAGCATGCGGCGAACAGGGCGGCCGCAGTTAATGCCTATTTGGACTAATTTAGATTTAATATCTTTGCTTGTACTTCCTATATGGCTTGTACAAGCAAAGATATACTCCTTCCTGTTTTCAGAATCGATCAGGGTTAATTATAAAAATGAAACCTATTTCTCGAAGTTATAGTTTTACTTTTTTCGAAACCTCCATTATAGTCGTATTTTGGTTGTTGTTGTTTGCCTCGCCATTGATTTTCAGTCAGTATCAGGATAACATCAATTGGAATTATATTTTTGATATTTGGAAAAACAACTTATGCTTACTTCTGGTATTTTTAATACATAGGTTTTTATTAATGCCCAGGTTTTTTTTCAGGGCTAAGAAAATTAGTTATCTCATCCTTACAATAACAACTCTGGCAGCAAGTACAGGCTTCGTTCTATTGAATGACAAGGGAAGAAATCTACCACCACTTCCAGATGAGCGAATTGAACGGCCGCTTGAAATTCAACGAGATCGGGCTAATGAAACCGAACGTCCCTTTTCAGATCCACCTCCACAGAAAAATATGGGCCAAATGCCTGCCTATGCTCATTTTCTGTTGTTGGCTATCCTGCTGGTTGGTTTTGATGCCGGACTCCAAATTTCTATGAGGTGGTTTGGGATGGAACAGGAAAAATATAAACTTCTAAAGGAGAACATAGAGAACCAACTGGCTTTTTTAAGAAACCAGATCAGTCCTCATTTTTTTATGAATACACTCAACAATATTCACGCCCTGGTTGATTTAGATTCTGAAGAGGCTAAAGGTTCAATAGTAAAACTCTCTAATTTGATGCGACATTTACTTTACGATTCGGAAGAAAAAATGTGCCCAATAAAGAAAGAAGTTGAGTTTATTAAAAGTTATATTGAACTCATGCAACTTCGGTTTACCGAAAAGGTTGAGATTAAAGTTGATATTCCCGATGAAATTCCCGATAAATCAATCCCATCTTTACTGTTCACATCAATGCTTGAAAATGCATTTAAACATGGAATTAGTTATTCTAAAACATCCTTTGTGTTTATAAAGATGTCATTTTCTGAAGATAGACTGATCTTTATAGTGGAAAACAGCAATCATTCAAGAAAAACAGTGGCTCCATCAGGAATTGGCATTGAGAATACGAGGAAAAGCCTAGATTTAATTTATAAATCAAACTATGATCTTATAATTTCCGAAAATGAAAATAAATATTCCGTTAAACTTAGTATTCCAATATGATACGTAGTATAGCCATAGACGACGAACCGCTAGCTCTTAAACAAATTTCCGGATATGTAAGTAAAACACCTTTCCTTATATTGAATGGTCAATTTGAAAGCGCTTTACAGGCAATTACTTTTTTACAGGAAAACGAAGTAGATCTCATGTTTGTCGATATCAATATGCCCGATCTTAGTGGAATGGATTTTGTTAAATCGCTCAATAGCCCACCTAAAGTGATTTTTACAACTGCGTATCGCGAATACGCTTTGGAAGGGTTTAAAGTCGATGCTGTAGATTACCTGTTAAAACCAATCGGGTACGTCGAATTTCTTAAAGCTGCGGAAAAGGCTAAAGAGCGTATACAACTAAAATCAGTAGTTAATATTGACGTTCATAGTGATGAAACCTTTCTATTCATTAAATCAGAATATAAAATCTTGCGAATTAACTTATCCGACATAAAATATATAGAAGGAATGCGCGAATATGTTCGAATTCATCTGCAATCCGAAAAACCGGTAATGGCCTTAATGAGCATGAAGAAAATGGAAGAATATCTTCCGCGAAATAAATTTATGAGGGTTCATAGATCGTTTATAGTCAATCTGGATAAAATTACAACTGTTGAACGAAATCGAATACTTTTTAATAAGAACACCTATATTCCGGTAAGCGACCTACACAAAGAGAAATTTCAGAAATATTTAGACGATAACTTCCTGGTTTGATTATTCCTTGCGATACCCTTTATGGGGATTTAATTTGTTCAATTTGGTGAGTAACTTAACCATAAGTTATATCGAAAAGAAGTACATTTCAAAGTCTGTATTCATACTCATTTTCGTCCTTTTTACAAAATTCCAAAGAATGAACTAGGAATACAAATAACCATCATGCTTTATAATTTCTCTAAATCTTGATTATATCCGTGGGAGTTTCAACCAGGATGGTTCTGTCGCCACGTATCGCGATTGGTTGTTTCATGATCTCGGGGTTGCTGCGTATCATCTTTATCCAGTCCTCGCTGGACAGTTGGGACTTTTCAAATTGTTGTGTGTACGACGGATGATCCTGATTTACCAGATCTTCAACCTTAAGCTGTAACCGGTTGGCAATCTCGGCAATCTGTGTGCCCGTTAAAGGTGTTTTTAAGATATCCACCTTAAGCAATGCAAATCCTTCGGTCTCTGCATACGCAATAGTTTGTTTAGCTCTTACCGAATTGGAACTGTAATAAAGTGTAATTTGTCTGTCTGAAGTTGCTATTTCTCCCATGGTACTTAACTTATAAAGCCTCCTGGTTTGTTTTTAATTTTCACTTTCAGTAATTTAATGAAAGATACAAACATAACAGGACTTATATCAAATCCCAATGATATTAATCATTTCTTCTTAAATCGGACAGCATCAATATCGGTGAGGAATGTCATAGTTTCCCGAGTTGATTGAAATTAAATTTACAACTTATATAAATTTCGACCTATGGATTTATCTAATTTCTTAACGGCTTTCTGGGGATGGTACCTAATAATTTTCTTCGTTATACTTAGCTTTAACCCCAAACGGATAAAGCAAATCTTTGCAGACTTAAAAGATCAGAAATTTGTCATCCTGGCGGCCTTTCTCGCAATAATTATAGGTTTGCTCAATATACTGGCACATAACATTTGGGAGGCAGACCATCGCATTATTGTAACTTTATTAGGCTGGAGTTCTTTGTTTTTGGGGCTATCTTTATTTATAATACCCAATATTGTTACCAAATGGCTGGACTATATTAATATGAAATTGGTTCAGGTGCTATATGTCGCCCTGTTGTTATTAGGGGTCTATTTACTCAATGTGGTTTATCTGCTGGTTCCTTATTAATTTTAACCCGCCTTTAAACGAACCGGGCATATGGTTAAGACTAAATTTTCGGTCTTTTTTTCTAAAAATGGCCAGGGGTTATTTTTTATGTCTGTGAAACGAGTCTTACTTTTATAATAATAGCCATCAAGGGTAAAAAAATACAAATCGACATATCTTATGCTAACGTTTAAGAATTTCAATATAGCAGACTGGTTTTCATTCTATCGTATTGCCGCTGCTCCGGTATTACTGGTGCTTGCGTATTTCGAGTTGCGGGAAGCTTTTACATGGATGTTGCTTGTAAGCTTTAGTACCGATGCGATCGATGGATATCTTGCGCGTTCTCTTAAAATAACCAGTGCCAGAGGGTCCCAATTGGATTCCATGGGAGATCAGATCACTCTATTAATCGGGATTGTAGGCCTTTTTGTGTTCGAATTAGATTTTATTAAAGACAAGCTACCACTGCTATTGGTTGTCTTTATCCCTTACTTTGCCCAAATGATCATTGCCTTCGTTAAATATGGAAAAGCCACAGCCTTCCATACTTATTTCGCAAAATTATCGGCAATTACACAAGGAATTTTTATCTTATGGACACTGTTTTTCGGCCCTATCTTGTGGTTGTTTTATCTCGTGATCGTAATTGGAGTGCTGGAAACCATAGAGGAGATCACTCTCATTTTTATGCACGATACATGGACCGAAGATGTGAAGGGAGTATTTTGGGCGTTGAAAAAGAGACGAAAGGAACGAAAAGCTAAAGAAGGCAAGGAATCCCGTTAATCATGCGGAGGTATTCATTTTTTACAATTGTACTGTTGTGTCTGGTTTTGTTACTTGTAGACACCCTGAGTTATTATTGGCTGCAAAAGATAACAACGCTACACCTAAGCCCGGGGATCAAGAAAACCATCGACATTTTATTTTGGTTCTTTAATGTTGGATTAATAGGTTCCATTCTTACTTTGAAAATTAGATTGGATTCCATTAGCGCGCTGAGAAGGCAAAAACTTATTTCTTCACTATATGGCCTTACCGTCGCTTCCTTTGCACCTAAACTTATATTTGTTCTCACTATTTCCTTACTAACACTTCTACATGTTGTATTTTCCGAAACAGCCTTGAAGATCATGGTTCCCATAATTGGCCTACTTTCGGGTTTCGTTCCCTTTTTCGTTATCCTTTACGCGATATTCGTTTCGCTTTATCGTTTCAGAGTCCATCATGTAAACCTATTGTTTAAAAACTTACCTGAAGGATTCGATGGCCTTAGGATCGTGCAAATTTCCGATCTTCACCTAGGTAGTTTTAATCGAAAATATGAGATTCTTGAACGGGCATTCGACAAGATCAATGCCCTGAAACCGGATTATATTTTCTTTACGGGAGATTTGGTGAACAACTTTGCATGGGAACTAGAGGGATGGGAACAATTATTTCTGAATCTCAAAGCGAGAAGAGGAAAATTCGCCATCCTTGGAAATCACGATTACGGGGATTACAGTAATTGGCCTTCAGAAGAAAAAAAAGAAGAAAACCTAAAATTGATAAAGGAATTTTACACCGCCACAGACTTCACACTTTTATTAAATGAATCTCGTGTTGACCGAATTGGAGACGACCAGATCGCGATCATTGGAGTAGAGAATTGGGGAAAGCCTCCCTTCTGTCAATATGGCGATCTAAGACAGGCAATGCAACTGGCAATTCACTCTCCATTTAAGATCCTGCTTTCACACGATCCCACTCACTGGGCTGAGGAAGTAGCAGGGAAGACGAGAATAGACCTTACGCTGTCGGGGCACACGCATGGGATGCAGGCTGGAATTCAGTTTAAAAGCAAACAATGGAGCCCCGCAAAACTAAAATATAAACATTGGGCCGGCCTGTATCGCGATGGTGAGCAGTATCTATATGTAAACCGTGGAATGGGTTGGATTGGTTTTCCTGGCCGCATAGGGATGCGGCCGGAGATTACCTTGCTAAAGCTGAAGACGGTGCTTACTACAAAGGATGAACTACCTGTGCTCGATGGGAATCCTCTCGTTCAGCAGGCCCCAGGTATAGCCTAGCTCGCTACCCTTGCCCGGTTCGAAAATAAAGTAACAATGAAACATCTTTTTAGAGTTATATTTTAGATTTTCATGTTCGTTTTTCGAACTTGAAAAAAATTCGATTTTTTTATTGCCAATATCCGGTGTTGTGGTAAGATAAAGGTAGTAAACTGGAAGCCCGCAAGAAGACGTGGGATTTTCATGAAACAAAAGGAGAGTGACTTACTTTCCTCGCTGTGTGGAGATATATGTTTTTACTGAATTATGTGCCCAGTGAATGGAATACCAACGTAGATGTTAATAACTGAAATTAATATCGAACCGAACATTTTTATATTTTCCCAGTCTATATGAAATGAATTATTGCCTCCGGATTAAGTTTTTCTGGAATAAATGGAACGCATTATCGCTTCAAGAAAAATTAATGTCGATTACGTAGAATTTATAACTTTACCAAAAGTACTTTTTCCATGACCAGGTTTCTTTTAACCCTCTTACTTTGCAGCGGCCTTCAGCTTTTTGGACAGGAAGTGGATAGTTTACAGCAAGTAATAAAAACTTCGGAAGATCTTGTTGCAAAGGCAGATGCCTTTAAATCTATCCTGATCAAACTTCGAAGTACAGATACTATACGTTTTAAACAGTATCTGGCCGAAGGTCTCACTTTCGCAAGGGAACATAACGACAAGGAAACAGAATTTACACTGGCACGAATAGACTGCCGTAGACTATATAGCAACGGGGAATACCGGAAAATGATAGCAAAAGTTGATTCGTTGCTACCACTTGCCAAACGACATGGTTTAAAGGAAATACAAATAGACCTGTTGAATTATAGCGGAAATGCTTACTCGAATCTGTCCGATTATACCAACGCTGCCGTTCAATTTATCGAATACCTGTCTATCGCAATGGAATTACCGGATAATACCCGGGCTGTGGCGATGGCTAACAATAATATTGGTATGGCTTTCCTCAATATGAAAAGCTTTAACCAGGCCATACAATACCTAGATCGATCCCTGGAAGGCCAGGAGCACTTCGATTCGGCCTTTAAAGCTCACACATATTGGAACCTCGGTATTTGTTATATGGAACAGAAACAATACGAGAAAGCGCTTAAAATTTTCGAACTTGGAGTGAAAGAGGCAGATCGTAAAGGTGATGGATATGCCGCCGCAGGGAATCAACTTTGTATTGGATCTATTTATGTGCGGCAGGATAGATTTGAAGAAGGTATTGTGGCCTACGAGAAGGCTTTTAATATGAGTACGCAAGCCCAATTGGAGCCCTACAAAATAATTGAGGCCTTGAACGGTCTTATCTATGCTAACAATCAGTTGGGGAGACCCGAACAGGCGAATAGGTATATAGCATTAGCAGATAGTATAACTAACCATCATAAGTTATCCGATTTGCGTAATAGGGAGTTTTTGCTTTACAAAGCTTCTAATCTTTTACTTCTGGGAAAGCCACAGGAAGCGGATCTAGTGTTTAACAGATATTCTCAAGCGGTAGACAGCCTACACAATGAAGAAAATTTAAGAATAATTCAGGAGAAGGAAACCGAATTCAGAACAAAGGAAAAAGAACAGCAGCTAGTGCTGCAGCAATCTAAACTGGACTTCCAGCAATTATTAAATCTTTTGTTGGGAATAGGAGCCCTGGTAATTGTATTGGTTGGTTTTTTGATCTATAGACAACAACGCTTAAAAATAAAACATCAAAAACAGGAGCAGGAATTACAAGAGGCTTTGCAAACGGTTGAAACCAATAGGAAACTTGAGGATCAACGGCAGCGAATAGCCAAAGAATTGCACGATAATATTGGGTCCCAGTTAACCTACCTGGCCAGTGCGGCGCATAATATAGGAGCAGGGATGAAATTGGTTTCGGAAGATATTACTCAAAATAAACTCGAGGAACTTTCAAATTTTAGTCAGGAAGCCATTACCGATCTACGTGATACCATCTGGGTAATGAATCGAAGTGTGATTACCTGGGAAGACCTGGCTGAAAGAATCAGGTATCTGGCGCATAAGGTGTCCAATACAACGGGGATTCTGGTGAATGTTACTACTGAAGGACAGGATAAAACACCTTTAAATCCAACACAGACTATGGATATTTATCGTATCATTCAGGAGTCGGTTAACAATGCTGTAAAGCATTCAAAGGCGAACCAAATAGACATTGTCCTAAAAATAGACGGTGAGGCATTGGTAGAAGTAAAAGACAATGGTATGGGTTTCAATACTACCGAAGTAACCACGAGTAGCGATGGCTTGCGGAATATGAAGGCGAGAGCAGGAAAACTGGGAGCGAAACTATCACTGGAGAGTAATAAAAACGGTACCTCTGTAACATTGAAGATTCCTGAGCTGCCAACTTAACTTCGCATGGTGTTATCTGTTTTCAATAGGTATACTTTCGCTTAGTAATCTCCAGGTATAGCCTAACTCGCTACCCTTGTCCAGATCGAAAACAGAGTAATAACGAAACATTTTACCTGGGTCATCCTCATCGATCGTAATTGGCTGAAGAGTGTCTGGTCTGTTGTCTTTATGGATCGCCCATCCATTTACTACCTGTTTCCATTGGTTATCTCTCAAGACATAGAGGTAATATTTGTTGAAGTTGGGATCCTTTATCACAGTATTAACCAGCAACAGGTCACTTTCAAATTGGGGAAATCGCAGATAAGAGATCTCTGCCCCTAAACTATTTTCCAGCAATAATTCGGGCGCAGCATTATCTTCAAAAGCGATGGTAGTTAACGCTCCGGGCATGTAAACATCCTTCACATAACCGTAAAAGGCCTTAGCGTTTTTACGATAGTTTGCTATAACGGCATCTGGTGGAATGGTGGGTGCGATTATCGCTTCATGGGGAGGGTCCACGATTACCGAAGCGGTATCTTTACCAATTACGACAGTATTGGATTTTTGAGTGGATGTTCCGCAGCAAATTAAGAGCCACATCAGCATCGGAACAAAGATCGCTCTCATTAGATCCTAAAGGTAATTACAGGCATGTTTGCATGATTTACCATATCCTCGCTAATACTTCCGTTAAAGAAATGAGATAGGCCCTTTCGGCCGTGTGTGCTCATTCCAATAAGTTGGGCCCGGATCTCCTTGGCAAAATTTAGGATTCCCTTTTCAACCGAAATGTCGTTATAAATGCTGAGGGTATAATTCTCTGCAGCAGTTCCCCTAACAAAGGCTTCCATTATTTCACGAGCCTCGGCCGTGGTCTTAAAACCACTTGGAGTATTTATTAGCAACAGGTGCATATGGGCGTTCATTGCCTTAGCGAATTTTTGAGCGGCCATAAACGGTTTACGGCATTCCTGCGAAAAATCGGTTGCAAAAACGAAATCGCGAATTTCGAAACTGGCGTGGTCGTTCTTGATCACTAATACCGGTATCTCGGCGGTGCGAACTACTTTTTCTGTATTGCTCCCAATAAACATCTCTTTAAAGCCACTAGAGCCATGTGATCCCATAACTATGAGTTCGATTTTATGTTTATCGACAGCCTCTTTTATATCGTCGTAGATCTCACTGTGGCCAATGGTCTCGTGTATACTGATATTTTGCAGATAGGGTTTTTTTAATAATTCTGAAAAGCGTTTTTCGGCTAGCTTTATGAAGTACAAAGCTTCAGGTAAACTTCCGGAGTCTCCCGAATTTGCAAGATGTAGCGGGATTTCCATACTGTGAAGCAGGAAGATCTCTCCATTGTTTTTCGCAGCCATTTGAGCCGCAACTTTCAGGGCATTTTCGGCTTGTTTTGAAAAATCTGTAGGGACAAGGATTTTTTTCATCA
>CAJQNO010000172.1 GCA_905479745.1 uncultured Flavobacteriaceae bacterium
CAGAATATGCGAAGAAAACTTCGAGATTCAGGAGCGAAGCGACGCGGAGTTTTCGAGCGGTTTTTGCTGAAGGCAAAAAATTCCTCAGCGAAGTGCCCTTTCTTTTGCTTCGTTTTCTTTGGGCAAACAAAGAAAATGAAGAAAGAGATTAGTGAGTAGTTAGAAGAGAATCTATTTAAACAAACAAAATTAAAGTCAGGGCGTAGCCCTGCATGTCTTCGGTGCAGAATATGCGAAGAAATCTTCGATTTCTTTGGGCAAGACAAATGCGAAGCATTCATGAATTCCTAAAACAATATTAACGCGTGAATAATGAAAATGAAGAAAAAAACTGCAATAGGAAAAAAGCAAAACCCCAGGCTTTACCCAAACTTCGATCGCTCCACCAAATAGGTAGTAAGGATCTTGTTAAACCCTTCATTAATATCGGCTCGCACATACTTTATACCATACTGCCCGCATTTCAGCTGCAACTCATTAAAAAACCCGGCCACGGCCGCTTCGTAACTTTCTTTAATATTATCGGCATATAAATTTACATGCTCCCCGGTCTCCACATCCACAAACCGCTTGGGACGATTACTGAAATCAAACTTCAGTTCCTTCTCCTTATCATAGGTGTGGAACAATACTACTTCATGTTTGTTGTATTTTAAATGCTGAAGCGCCTCGAACAATTTCTTTTCCTCCAGATCACTCTGAAACATATCAGTAAACAGAAATACCAACGAACGGCGTTTCAATTTTTCGGCTATCAGGTGCAAATGAGCATAGGTGCGGGTCTGCTTCGATTCTTTAGGCCGTACAATTGCCTCATTCAATTTCCCTAACAACATCTGGTGGTGGCGCTCACTGCCTTTTTCAGAGGCATAGAATTCGTATTCATCACTGTATATACTCATCCCAACCGCATCCCGCTGCCGTTTTAGCAAATTCATGATGGCCGCAGCTGCCAGGGCCGAAAAACCAATCTTATTCAGAGAAGTAATACTAAATTCCTTCACTTTCGGATAATGCATGGAACTGCTGTTATCCATGACCAAATGACAACGTAAATTGGTCTCTTCTTCGTAGCGTTTGGTGTAAAGCTTGTCCGTTTTCGCATATAGTTTCCAGTCGATATGCTTGGTGCTCTCACCTGTGTTGTAGATCTTATGTTCGGCAAATTCGGCAGAGAAACCGTGAAACGGACTCTTATGAAGCCCGGAAATAAACCCCTCCACTACCTGGGTAGCGAGCAACTCCAGATTCTTAAACCCGGTAATCTCGTTTATTTCTTTTTCTATATGCATATGGTCACTTCACACTTTTCTTTTCTCACGACTTCACGCCTTAGAAACCCCTCTTCGTCAGTTTAGACGAGTAATTCGTGTTCTAAAAAAGATAATATTTCCTTCTATGTTCTAATATCTAATATCTTGGATCTAACCACTCACCATTCAGTCAGCTTTCAGAGATCTCCTTTTTGAATTCCTTGGGACCCTGAGGCTCCCAAAGGGTCACTTCGAGTTACATGCCTTGCGGTTCGACCTCACCAACCTTTATTTCAAATGCCTTGGGACCCTGAGGCTCTCGAAGGGTCATCACTCACCACTCACTACTCTATAATCCCGTCTACAATACCGTACGCTACACTCTCTTCGGCACCCATCCAGTGATCGCGGTTAAAATCTTTTAATACTTTTTCGAACTCCTGACCGCAATTGTCGGCCAGGATCTTCGCACTTAGCTCTTTGGTCTTCAGGATCTCCTGGGCAGTGATCTCAATATCACTGGCAGGTCCGCGGGCACCTCCACTGGGCTGATGGATCATCACCCTGGCATGTGGTTGTATAAATCGCTTCCCTTTCTCCCCCGCCGATAACAAGATGCTCCCCATAGAAGCACACAATCCTGTGCAAATGGTAGATACAGGACTCTTTATTCCTTTAATGGTGTCGTACATAGAGAATCCGGAAGTAACATATCCACCCGGACTATTAATATACAATTTGATCTCGTCGTGATTAAGCGAGTCCAGGTACAGTAAACGGTCTACCACGTGCTTGGCACTTTCGTCGTCCACCATGCCCCATAGAAAAACTTTGCGTTCGCTCAATAATTGGTTGTCTATCTGGTCCTGTACTTTATTTATTCTTTCCATAACCGTAAAATGTCCCTCCGGCGCAGTTACAAGGGTACATAATTTTAAAGGTGAAAGGGTTTGGCTGCGCGCGACCCCGGATGATTAATTAATTGTGAGACCCCGCAGCCTGGCGGGGTTAATTCGATTGCGAAAATCTTAAATTTTCAATCTCACTAAGATAAAAAAAGGCCTGACATTACGCCAAGCCTTTATCAATAATTTAAGTTCTAGTTTAGTTCAACAAAGAATCAATTGCCTCGGTATACACGTTCTTTGGTGCCACACCAACCTGGCGTCCTACTAATTCTCCTTTATTGAAAACTAATACGGTCGGGATATTACGTACCCCGTATTTCGCAGCAAATTCCTGGTTCGCATCCACATCTACCTTTCCAACCACTGCTTTGCCTTCGTATTCTTCACTTATTTGATCGATGATCGGGCCAACCATTCTACACGGTCCGCACCATGCCGCCCAAAAGTCTACCACTACGGGCTTATCACTTTTTAATACGGTTTCATCAAAAGTTGCATCGGTTATTTCTAAAGCCATTGTCTTAATTTTAATATGTTACGCAAAAGTAGTCATTTTTTAAAGCATTCCTTACAACCATAACATTACTTTAGTTAATGCCTGTATTAGCATTTATTATTATGCGGACCCGTGAAGTAATCGTGTAGTGAGCTGCGCTCTACTACAGCGACACTACACGGCTGGGCTTTCCGCTATATCCCTGTAGTAGTGTTGAAATGAACTTCGCTCTATTTCTGCGACACTACAGGGGATGCCGCTTCAATCCCTGCCCGAAATACATCCTCCCGCGATCTCTCTGGTATCACGGTAGGATCAATTCAGTTTGTATTTCAGCTCCATTTCCTTCAGCTCAACAAGCAATTCCTTGCTTATCTCCACCTTCTGCTTCCTGCTGGGCATATTCAGTTTTACCTTTTCCTCTACATCGTACATGGTAATATGCAACTGCTTATCTCCTTTATGCATTTTCAGCAGATCCTTTAATTCTTTTATTTTATCCTCTTTTAACTCCTCTATAGGGATCTGAAGCGTTAATTTCTTCGCCTGAAGCCCCATTACATCATGCAACAACTGTATATTGCTATATTGCAATCTAGGTTCTCCCTTCTTTCCGGTTTCTCTGTTCACCCATCCTTCTCTCACGTAAACCCGAGCATAGATAAACGAATTTGGGATGAGCAAATGCCTGTACTTGAGGTATTCCTCTCCAAAGATCTTAAACTCGAAACTATCCTCGTAATCTTCCACAGTAAAAATAGCCCAGCCTTTCCCCGCCTTACTCTCCCTGTGCTGTACTTCGCTTACTACTCCACCAAAGGTTAATTCGCGGTTTACAAACCGCTCCAGATCGTTAAAATCACTCACCTTACAACTACAGAAACTCTCAATCTCTGTCTTGAAATCGTCCAGCGGATGTCCGGAAATATAGATCCCAACCACTTCTTTCTCTTGCTTAAGCTTTTTCATAGTACCCCATTCCTCACAGGGTGGTACTTCGGGTTCAGGTATTTGCACCTCACTGGCATCGCCAAATAAACTAACCTGGGACGAATTCTGAGTTTCCTGGTAACGTGCCGCGTATCGCAATACTTTTTCAAAGAACATCACCCCATCCCCATCTGCATGCATATACTGCGCCCTATGGGTATCGAAACTATCAAAGCCCCCGGCCAACACCAGATTTTCGAAGGCTTTTTTATTGGCAGCCCTCAGGTCGATCCTCTTCGCGAGATCGAAAATGCTTTTGTATTTACCGTCTTTTCGGTTCTCCACTATAGTGGCCACCGCGTTTCCTCCAACTCCTTTTATGGCTCCCATCCCAAAGCGTATCGCCCCCTGGTCGTTTACAGTAAACTTGTAAAAGGATTCATTCACATCGGGGCCAAGAACTTCAAGCCCCATCCGCTTACATTCTTCCATAAAGAAAGTTACCTGTTTAATGTCGTTCATATTGTTGGAAAGCACAGCCGCCATATATTCGGCTGGATAATGGGCCTTGAGATAGGCTGTCTGGTACGCTATCCAGGCATAGCAGGTAGAATGCGACTTGTTGAAGGCATAACTGGCAAAGGCTTCCCAGTCCTTCCATATCTTTTCCAGAATTTCCGGATCATGACCATTGGCTGCTGCCTGCTCGACGAATTTTGGCTTCATCTTGTCCAGTACCGCCTTTTGCTTTTTCCCCATGGCCTTTCGCAAGACATCGGCTTCACCCTTGGTAAAATTAGCCAGCTTTTGGGAGAGCAACATCACCTGCTCCTGGTACACCGTAATTCCGTAGGTCTCCTTCAGGTATTCCTCCATAGCCGGCAGGTCGTAACTTATCTCTTCTTCCCCGTGTTTCCTCCTAATAAAACTGGGAATGTATTCCATGGGACCGGGCCTGTACAAGGCGTTCATGGCAATAAGGTCTGCAAACACCGTTGGTTTGAGCTCCTTCATATGCTTTTGCATCCCAACAGATTCGTACTGGAAGATACCTACTGTCTCCCCTCTCTGGAACAACTGGTAGGTCTTTTCATCATCCAGCGGGAAATTATCGGGATCCAGCTCTATGCCGTGTTTGTGTTTTACGATCTTAACCGTATCCTTTATCAGGGTAAGGGTCTTTAAGCCAAGGAAATCCATTTTCAGCAATCCGGCACTCTCCACCACCGAGTTATCGAATTGGGTGACGTACAGATCGGAGTCCTTTGCCGTCGCTATAGGCACATAATTGGTAATATTGTCGGGCGTGATTATTACCCCACAGGCATGTATTCCGGTATTCCGCACCGATCCCTCCAGTACTTTTGCCTGCTTGATGGTTTCGGCTTCCAGGTCTTCTCCTTCAGCCAGGTTAAGTAGTTCGTTCACCTTTGGGAGTTCGTCGCTTCTAAACTTTGCGCGTAGCTCCTGATCACTCAATCCAAAGATCCTGTTCAGCTTGGTCATATTAGGGATGAGCTTGGCAATGCGGTCTGCGTCGTTAAGTGGCAGATCCAGTACTCGGGCGGTATCGCGTATAGACGACTTTGCCGCCATGGTTCCGTAGGTGATGATCTGCGCCACCTGGTTAGAGCCGTATTTATCGATCACATACTCCATTACCTTACTTCTTCCCTCATCATCAAAATCTATATCGATATCGGGCATACTCACCCGGTCCGGATTCAGGAAGCGCTCAAATAGCAGATCGTACTCAATTGGATCAATATTCGTTATTCCAAGGCAATAGGCCACGGCACTTCCGGCCGCCGAGCCACGGCCTGGCCCCACCGAAACGCCCATTTTACGCGCTTCAGCAATAAAATCCTGTACAATTAGAAAATAACCCGGATACCCTGTATTTGCTATTACTTCCAGCTCGAAATCCAGGCGCTGTCTGATCTCATCGGTGAGTTCGTTATATCGCTTTTTTGCTCCTTCGTAAGTAAGATGTCGCAAGTAGGCATTCTCCCCTCTCTTTCCGCCATCGGCATCGGCTTTATCATAAAACTCCTCCGGGATATCAAAATTGGGTAGTAACACATCTCTCATGAGTGTGAAAGGCTCAATTTTTTCAATCACTTCAGCGATATTGCTAATAGCTTCGGGAAGATCCTCGAACAGTCGCTTCATTTCGTCCTGCGACTTAAAATAATACTCCTGGTTTGGAAGGCCATATCTATAGCCCCGGCCCCGGCCAATGGGCGTAGCCTGTTTCTCACCATCCTTCACACACAACAAGATATCATGAGCATTGGCATCTTCTTTATTGATGTAGTAAGTGTTGTTGCAGGCTACAAGTTTAACATCGTGCTTCTTCGCCATGGCGATCAAAGTTTCGTTCACCCTGCGTTCGTCCTCCTGTCCGTGACGCATGATCTCCATATAGAGGTCATCCCCAAACTGCTCTTTCCACCAAAGCAAGGCTTCTTCCGCCTGTTTCTCACCAATATTGAGAATCTTCGAAGGCACCTCTCCGTACAAACTACCGGTAAGGACGATGATGTCTTCCTTATAGGTTTCCACCACTTTCTTATCTATCCTGGGGACATAGTAGAACCCATCGGTATAAGCGATGGAAGCCATTTTCGCCAGGTTGTGGTAGCCGTTCTTATTCTTCGCCAGAAATACTATCTGGTAGCCGTTGTCTTTATGAGATTTATTGGTGTGGTCTTCACATACAAAGAACTCGCACCCCAGTACGGCTTTTAAGGCTTTATGTTGTTCGTCCTTGGCCAGAGATTTGTTATAATCGTTCACTGCCTTCACAAAATGAAAGGCCCCCATCATATTCCCGCTATCGGTAAGGGCGACTGCGGGCATCTTATCCTCCACTGCTGCCTTCACCAGGTCCTGGGTAGAGGAGGTGGACTGCAGTATGGAAAACTGCGAATGATTGTGTAAATGAGCAAAGCTGGTTTCCTCCAGTACAGCGATATTCTCATCTATCTCTTCGGAAGTTATCTCGGCGGGCTCTGCCGCTGCCTGTTGTTTCTTTCTAATGGCTTCCGAAGCCTTTTTCAGGTTGATATGTTTTAACCCAATCAATTCGATGGTGCCCGGGTTCTCCTCCCCAAACCTTTCAAAATAATCCGGTTGCACATCCAGTTCTTCCACCGTGAAGATCTGTCTGCGTACCAATTCGAAAAAGCAACGTGCTGTAGCTTCCACATCGGCTGTGGCGTTGTGGGCCTCGGCAAAAGGTTGATCGAACAGAAACTGATGTAACTCGGTTAGCGTAGGCAATTTGAACTTTCCGCCCCTGCCTCCGGGCAACTGGCAAAGCTGAGCCGTTGTTTCGCTACAGGTGTCCAGTACCGGCATATTGGGAAAAGGATTCTCCACCCCTAAACGGTAGAATTCGGCTCCCATGATATTGAGATCGAAATCCACATTTTGTCCCACAAGGAATTTCGCCTTTGCGACTGCCTCCAGAAAGTGGTTAACTACTTCCTCCAGTGGCCTACCATTTTCCATGGCAAGATCTGTGGAAATACCATGGATCTTTTCGGAGTCGTAAGGGATATTGAATCCCTTGGGTTGTACCAGATAATCCCCGTTCTCCAGAAGATTTCCCATGGCGTCGTGCAACTGCCAGGCAAGTTGTATACAACGTGGCCAGTTATCACTGTCACTTAAAGGTGCATCATAGCGTTTAGGAAGCCCGGTGGTCTCTGTGTCGAAGATTATAAACATAAATACTTAGCCAATGGAACGCCGAAAAGCCTCGGCGAGAAATGATATGGTAAAAATAGAATTTTAAGCGCTTAAAGCGAAGTAAAGTTGTAAACAGTTTGATACACTTATAAACAAAAAAACCGGACTAGTTGTCCGGTTTTTAATAGGTTTTTATCGGTTAGTAGGTAACGTTGAACTGCCCCTGAGATATCACATGATCCATGGTGAGAAAAGAAAATGTACCCCTTATGGAACGCCCTTGTGTATCATGCTCTATTACAGTTATATTTCCACTGCTGGCGTCCTGGGTAACACCCTCCGGATCTGTATACTTTCCAGAAAACCCATCAAGTGTTATATCGTAATTTCCAGTACCGGCATCTACCGCTATATTAAGATCGATCATTTCGGTTCCACTGATACCTTGTATACGAATACTAATTTCGTCCCTGGACCCAACAACATCGGGTGGAAGAAAATCCTCACCATCTACTCGTGCGAACAGGGTTCCGGTTCCCAGGCCGGGATCAGGTATCTCGAAGCCAAGATCATAAGGAACTTCGTAAAACACCCCTCTTTGGGCGTATAATGTGTCCACTCCCGGGATATAGGCTATAAATCGAAACGTTCCGCTAAGGGTTCTTTGGGCGGTATTATTATTATTTATCACTATTACACCTTCTCCATCCGGATCTGTGTGGTACAGGCGGCCATTGAAGTCCTGAAATGATGCATAAACATTAGGATTGTCTTCGATTGTATACGTTCCCAATTCTGTAGAAGGAACTCGCAGGGTAAGGACCTCATCGGCTGTAAGGCCTTGTAATATAATGCCATTACCTCCGGGAGTCTCAGCTCCCCGGGCATCGGTCGCCTTGAAAAAGACATCGTCCAGCGATCCCTGCATGGCAGGTGAATTCAACTGGGTGTCTTCACAGCCTAAGAAGGCTACTGCTGCGAATATTGTTAAAATAATCCGTTTCATGGTTATTTGGGTAAATAGGTTCCCGACAAATATAAAAGAAAAGTTTAATCTTTTGTATTTCAACTAATAAATATAGTATCTTTGCCGTCCTTAATTATAACCGGGGTCGCGTACCCCACAATTTAATTACTATATGCCTGTAAAGATCAGATTACAAAGACACGGTAAGAAAGGGAAACCTTTTTACTGGATCGTGGCGGCCGACAGCCGCGCGAAAAGAGATGGTAAATACCTTGAGAAATTAGGTACTTACAATCCTAATGTCAACCCTGCAGAGATCAATCTCGACATTGATGGTGCAGTACAATGGCTTCAAAACGGTGCACAACCAACCGATACAGCAAGAGCTATCCTTTCTTACAAAGGGGCTATGCTGAAAAAACACCTTGCAGTAGGTGTTAGTAAGGGTGCTATTACCGAAGAGCAAGCCGAAGAGAAATTCAACAACTGGCTGGAAGAGAAAGCGAAAGCCGTTGAGGCTAAACGCTCTAATCTTGCCGATGCGCAAGCAAAAGCTAAAGCCGAAGCACTTGCTGCTGAAAAAGCAGTGAACGAAGCTCGTGCAGCGGTTGCAGAAGAAGCAGAAGCTACCGAAGAGGCAGTTGAAGAAACTCCTGAAGCTGTAGAAGCAGCGGCTGTAGAAACTACCGAAGCTGTAGAAGAAGTTACGGAAGAGGCTACTGAAGCTACTGCCGAAACTACCGAAGAAGCTGCAAAAGAAGAAGAATAAGCTTTAAACGATGCAAAAGAAGGACTGTTTCTTCGTTGGCAAAATCGTTAAAAAATATAGCTTTAAGGGCGAGTTACTTGTAAAATTAGATACAGACGAGCCCGAACAATTTCTTGAAATGGAATCGGTTTTTGTGGAAAAACACAAAAACCTGATTCCATTTTTTATTGACTCTCTTTCCCTACATAAAAGCGAACTCCTTAGAGTAAAATTCGAAGAAGTGGACAGTGAAGAGGATGCAGATTCCCTTTTAGGTTCAGAACTTTACCTGCCCCTGGACCTGTTACCACAGCTAAGCGGAAATACATTCTACTATCACGAGATCATTGGTTTCTCGGTAAATGATGTAAACTTCGGACCGGTAGGAACGATTTCGGGAGTTAATGACAGCACAGCTCAAGCTCTTTTCGAGATAGAACGTGACGGGAAGCAGATCCTCATCCCTATTTCGGATGAAATCATCGATAAGGTAGACCGAAAGGCCAAAACCATCCACATCCAGGCACCCGAAGGCCTCATTGATATATACTTGTAATGAGCACCGCCTTTCAATTCAAACAATTTGCGGTACAACAGGATCGCTGTGCCATGAAAATAGGTACAGATGGTGTGCTATTGGGTGCATGGACCTCTCTCGAAACCCACCCGGAGAGCATCCTCGACATTGGTAGCGGTACCGGAGTGATCGCTCTGCAATTGGCACAACGTAGTGTAGCAGAGACCATAGACGCCATTGAACTGGACCCCGATGCTTACGAGCAGTGTTCCGAGAACTTCGAAGCCTCCCCATGGAATGACAGGCTCTTCTGTTACCACGCATCTGTTCAGGAATTCGCAGCAGAAATGGACCTTAAATATGATCTCATCGTATCTAACCCACCTTTTTATACCGATGAATATAAAACGAACGATCCGGCCCGAGACCAGGCGAGATTTACAGACACTCTACCGTTCGAACATTTATTTCTCTGTGCTATCCAACTGCTCTCTTTAAATGGCACTTTTTCGGTTATTGTTCCGAAGAAAGAACATGAAAACATAGTGCTTATTGCGGCGCAGCACGGGTTACACCCAAGGCGCATCTGCGAAGTTCGTGGCACTCCAAATTCAGAAGTGAAAAGAATCCTTATGGAATTTGGCCGGGAAAAATACAGATCGCCGGTAACAGAGCAACTAACTATCGAAAATGGCCGGCACAACTACACCCAATCCTATATACAACTAGTGAAGGATTTTTATCTGAAAATGTAGGACAATCCCCCCGCTATTTTTACATTTGTAGACCAAAATTTCATTCCATGAAACCCGATCTTTTCGAATCTCCCGATTATTATAATTTAGACGACCTTTTAACCGAGGAACACAAACTTATTCGTAGCGCAGCCCGCGATTGGGTGAAGCGGGATGTTTCTCCTATCATCGAAGAAGCAGCTCAAAAAGCCGAATTTCCTAAATCTATCATTCCCGGTCTTGCAGAAATTGGTGCCTTTGGCCCCTACATTCCTGAGGAATACGGAGGTTCCGGCCTGGACCAGATCTCTTATGGGATCATCATGCAGGAAATAGAACGTGGGGATAGTGGTGTTCGTTCCACGGCTTCGGTACAATCGTCGCTTGTTATGTATCCTATCTGGAAATACGGAACAGAGGAGCAACGAAAAAAGTTCCTGCCTAAACTTGCTACAGGAGAATGGATGGGATCATTTGGTCTCACGGAGCCGGACCACGGGAGTAACCCCGGCGGGATGGTTACCAACTTCAAGGATAAAGGCGATCATTACCTGCTTAACGGTGCTAAGCTATGGATCTCCAACTCGCCATTCTGTGATGTAGCGGTGGTGTGGGCCAAAAGTGAAGAAGGACGAATTCACGGACTTATAGTAGAACGCGGAATGGAAGGTTTCAGCACCCCGGAAACTCACAATAAATGGTCGCTTCGTGCATCTGCAACCGGCGAACTTATCTTCCAGGATGTTAAGGTCCCCAAGGAAAACCTTTTACCAAACAAATCCGGATTGGGAGCTCCACTTGGTTGCCTCGACTCTGCCCGTTACGGCATTGCCTGGGGTGTAATTGGTGCGGCTATGGATTGTTACGACACTGCCCTTCGCTACGCCAAGGAGAGAATACAATTTGGAAAACCTATCGCAGCCTTTCAGCTTCAGCAAAAGAAACTTGCAGAAATGATCACAGAGATCACAAAAGCCCAATTGCTGGCGTACAGACTAGGACAGCTAAAAAATGAAGACAGAGCGACTTCGGCTCAAATCTCTATGGCGAAACGCAATAATGTGGATATGGCCATAAAAATTGCACGCGAAGCCAGGCAAATCTTAGGAGGTATGGGAATTACCGGAGAATACAGCATCATGCGACACATGATGAACCTGGAAAGTGTGATCACCTACGAAGGAACACACGATATTCACCTTCTTATTACCGGATTGGACATTACAGGGCACAATGCCTTTAAATAATAATAGTATGTTTTTTTCTGAATGGCTCCCGTACAGGAGCCATTTTTTTTATGGTTTGCGAAAGCAGTTTCAAATTGTATCTTTAGCAAAAGAAATCGCATGTCATCCCGAAAACGCTTTGCGAGGGCTTACAAAGAAGCTCCTCGAATCCCCTTCGACGACACTTCCAAATTTATAATCTTTAGCGATTGCCATCGTGGAGATAATAGTTTTGCAGACGATTTTGCCAATAATCGGAATACGTACTATCACGCCTTATTATATTATTACAACGAGGGATTCACCTATTGCGAACTGGGGGATGGAGACGAATTATGGGAAAACCTGGAGTTTAAATCCATCTTCGAGGCACATAAGAATGTGTATATCCTGATGATGAAATTCTATCGGGAATGCCGCTTGTACCGCTTGCTTGGCAATCATGATATGGTGTATAAAAACGACCGCTATGTAGAAAAACACTTGCATAGTTATTTCAATAAGATAACTGGTGAGGATGCACCTCTATTTCCAGGAATTAAATTTACAGAAGGCCTTATCCTGGAACACACTGCATCCGGACAGGAAATCTTTATGGTTCACGGACATCAGGCGGATCTAATGAACTATGCATTTTGGAAATTTAACCGATTCATGGTTCGCGCCTTATGGAGACAATTGCAGATCTTCGGGATAGGAGACCCAACAAGTCCGGCAAAGAACTACAGGGAATTAAAGAAAGTAGAGCGCCGTACCAAGAACTGGATCATAGAGAACGACAATATCTTCACCATCACGGGCCACACCCACAGACCGCGTTTCCCAGAACCGGGAGAGATCGCTTTTTTTAACGATGGCAGCTGTGTTCATCCCCGTAGTATAACAGGAATCGAGATAGAGAAAGGAGAGATCTCGCTTATAAAGTGGCATATTACCACTACCGAAGACGGCACTTTAAAGGTGAACAGGAAGTTATTGGAAGGACCAAAAAAGCTTATTTCCTATAAGACCAATTAACTTTCAGGGGCTAGTTGCACTTTTAGACCGTCCAATTGAGGAGTGATCCTAATCTGGCATCCCAATCTGCTATTATCCTTCACGTAAAACGCTTCAGCCAGCATAGCCTCTTCTTCATCACTTTTTTCGGGTAGTTCATGGTCACTCAGCACGTAGCACTGGCAGGAAGCACACATAGCCATTCCTCCACATATACCTATGGTACCTTCAGGAGCGAGCTCATAGGACCTAACTATCTCCATCACATTCAGATTCATATCGGTGGGAGCATCGACCAGGTGTTCTTCTCCTTCCCGGTCGATTATGGTAATTTTAATATCCTGCATTATTCTATGGCTTTAACAACAGCCTTAGGGGCTTCCTTCTTACTTCCGTCGAATCCTTCAACACCACCCACGGTTGTGTATTTCATAACATAGCGTTTATCGGGGTGAATTCGCTGATAAGCACTCTGGCACATTAAGGTAGCTTCATGAAAACCGCACAAGATTAGCTTGAGTTTTCCTGGGTAGGTATTCACATCTCCAATCGCGTAGATACCGGGAATATTGGTTTGATAGTCCAGGGAGTTATCCACCTTGATGGCATTTTTTTCAATTTCCAGACCCCAGTTGGCTATAGGCCCTAATTTTGGAGCCAGACCAAAAAGAGGAATAAAGTGATCACATGGCCGATTGAAAATATCACCATTTCTTTTTACAGAAACAGCTTCAACTTTTTCGGCGCCAATAATATCCACCACTTCTGCCGGAGTGATTAGCTCTATTTTACCGAGGTTCTTTAATTCCTGAACTTTCTCTACGCTATCCAACGCTCCACGGAATTCATTTCTTCTGTGAATTAGAGTCACGCTTTTTGCCACATCCGTTAAGAAGATGCTCCAGTCCAGCGCAGAATCACCACCACCGGCAATCACCACATCCTTATCCCTGTACATTTCGGGGTCACGTATTATATATTCAACCCCATGTTCTTCATATTTAACAATATCGGCAATAGGAGGTTTTCTCGGTTCGAAACTTCCTAATCCACCAGCAATTGCCACAACAGGTGCCCGGTGTTTTGTTCCTTTGTTCGTGGTTACTATAAAAGTGCCATCTTCCTGCTTATCTATTGTTTCTGCTCTCTCACCCAAAGTAAATCCCGGCTGGAAAGGCTCTATTTGTTTCATCAGGTTGTCCACCAGTTCACCTGCTAGAATTTCGGGGAAGGCGGGTATATCGTAAATAGGCTTTTTTGGGTAGATTTCCGAACACTGACCTCCTGCTTGTGGCAGTGCATCGATGAGATGACATTTTAGTTTTAGTAGTCCTGCTTCAAAAACAGTGAAAAGCCCCGTGGGGCCAGCTCCAATTATTAAGATATCAGTATTGATCATAAAAAAAGATTCGATTTGCAGCGTAAACTTAATCGCTTTTTAAAATTGAAAAAATGACCATTCTCATTTAAATACTCAGTACTGTTTCTATTTGAGGTGCATGTTTTTTAATTGTCATTTCTACACCGCTTTTTAAGGTCATTTGGTTTACACTACATCCTACACAGGCTCCTTCCAGCTGAACTTTTACAATTTTACCGTCGTCGATAGAAACTAAAGAAATATCTCCTCCGTCACTTTGAAGAAAAGGACGGATCTCATCCAGGGCTAATTCGATCTTATCTTGTAATTCCTTATCTGTCATCTCTATTTCTTTACGGCACTACATCCGGCCATAGTAGTTATTTTAATTGCTTCGGTGGGGGGAAGTGCTTCATTCCTTCTTACGGTCTCTTCAACCACTCTGCGCGTTACTTCCTCGAAGGCAGTTTCGGTAGAGGTTGCCACCTGCAAAGCCGCAGGGTGTCCCACATCACCGGCTTCTCGGATGCTCTGTTCCAACGGTATCTCTCCTAGGAACGGCACTTTAAGATCCTCGGCTAAATTCTTTGCACCTTCTTTTCCGAAGATATAATATTTATTCTCCGGTAATTCGGCCGGAGTAAAATAGGCCATATTCTCTATGATGCCCAATACGGGCACTTGTATGCTTTCCTGCTGAAACATCGCCACCCCTTTACGGGCATCGGCTAGCGCTACGTTCTGTGGAGTGCTCACTACCACAGCCCCTGTAATAGGCAGAGATTGCATAATACTTAAATGAATATCACCCGTACCGGGAGGGAGGTCGATGAGCATAAAATCCAACTCACCCCAGGCAGCATCGAAAATAAGCTGATTAAGTGCTTTAGCGGCCATAGGACCTCTCCAGATCACAGCTTGGTCCGGCTTGGTAAAAAACCCGATGGACAATACTTTCACACCATAATTCTCTATGGGTTTCATCTTACTCTTACCATCTATTTCAACCGATAGAGGACGGGCTTCGGCCACATCGAACATAATTGGTATGGAAGGACCGTAAATGTCGGCATCCAGTACCCCCACTTTGAATCCCATTTTAGACAAGCTTACAGCTAGATTCGCCGTTACCGTAGATTTTCCAACGCCTCCTTTACCCGAGGCAATGGCTACAATGTTCTGTATCCCGGGAATTGGCTTTCCTTTGATGAGGTTTGGATTTGCCTTGGCCTGGGCTTCTACTTTGATATTTACCTGTACTTTGGCTTCTTCCGAAACCTTTTCTTTTATAGTTTTAACAATATCGGCTTCTGCTCGTTTCTTAATGTGCATGGCAGGGGTGGACAACACAATATCGACCACTACCTCATCGGCAAAGGTCATCACATTCCGAACCGCACCGCTCTCCACCATATTCTTTCCTTCACCAGCTATAGTAACCGATTCCAGTGCATTTAGTATATCTTGTTTCTTAAAGCTCATACTGTTCCGTTTCAACTAATTTAGATTAATTCTAAAGTGCAAATATACGCCTTAAAGTTTGTAAAATAAAGAAGGGATATCGATTTGATTAATGGTAGGATTATTATATTTTTTTCTGAACCTGCTGTCGCGCAAAATTTTCTAAAGCTCTTTTCCGGGATCCCAAAAAAGGGAGTCAAAGTTAGTGATCTGGTTATCGACTACCTCAATTCCCTCACTTTCCAGCAATTGTTGCATGAGGTTGGTGCCGTCGAAATGATGCTTTCCGGTGAGTAACCCCTTGCGGTTAACAACACGATGTGCCGGGATATCGGGATCATTGTGGGAAGCGTTCATCGCCCAGCCAACCATACGTGCACTCCCGGCCGCGCCCAGGTATTTTGCGATGGCTCCGTAAGAGGTAACACGCCCATAAGGTATCTGTTTAGCCACCTGGTATACCTGGCTGAAGAATCCTTCAGATTTCATTTTAAAAGTCGTTTAAGATCTTAATGAAAGTGATCACAGAAATTACAGCGGTGATAAAACCAATTATATAATTCATGTTCCATTTGCGCTTTTTAGGTTCTTCTTTTCTTCTGAAGAACTGCACATATACTACCAACATGGCGAAAGTACCCATCCCCGAAGCTAGAACAGCAGCCCAGATCCCGGGTTGTTCGAAAGTGAACCACTCAAAACCTGCGAATGTTATACTAATATAGACCCAATAAGGCAAGGGCAATAAATTAAGAACCGCTAACAACATTCCTGCGAAATAACGATTCGTCTTAGATCGGTTCGTGTCCTCCGGTAGAGGCCTGCGTGTATCCTTGGCAATAAAAAAAAAGTAAATGGTAATACAAATAAAGATTCCAAGGGCCACCTTTTGCAACATATCCACATATTCGGGATGCTTGTCGAGAAATCTTGCAAAAATAAGGGCAACATAGGTTTGTAACATAACCGTAACGCATACGCCAATGGAAAATAACAGCCCCTTTTTGCGGCCCTCCTTCATACTGATCTTTGCGGCCGACATATTAAGGAGACCCGGGGGAATCACCCCTACAAAAGCTGCCAGAAAACCAATGAGGAAATTTGTTACTAGGGTCATTAATAAATGGTTGGTTGGGTTAAATTATAAAAGCTATTTCAATTTAAACCGGATGTAGGTGATTTTTTTTCCTTCATCTAGATACTGGCTTTCATAATATGTCTTTATAGAAGTTACTTCTTCCGGCGTATAATCGTTACCGTAAACGTCGTGATGTGCATATAAAACCTCATGTCCCAGACCGTGTAGAAGACCCAGTGTATACCCATGCATAAACTCACTATCGGTTTTTAAATGAATGATGCCCTCCGGGATCAGGATCTCTTTGTAAAGTTCGAGGAACTTCGCGTTGGTAAGCCTGTGCTTAGTCCGTTTGTACTTGATCTGCGGGTCTGGAAAGGTGATCCATATCTCATCTACTTCGTGCTGCCCGAAGAGATGGTCTAATAATTCTATCTGGGTTCGTAGAAATCCAACATTTGGTAATCCGTCGTCCAAGGCTGTTTTGGCGCCCCGCCATAGTCTGGCACCTTTAATGTCTACACCAATGAAGTTTTTTTCGGGATACTTCTTCGCCAGGTTTACGGTATATTCGCCCTTACCACATCCAAGTTCAAGTACAATGGGATGATCGTTCTTAAAAAATTGTTTGCCCCATTTTCCCTTTAGATCAAAAGTGTTGGAAAGTACTTCATCGCGTTCCGGCTGGACAACATTAGAAAAGGTTTCATTCTCCCTGAATCGCTTTAATTTATTCTTACTTCCCAAAAGTGATGATTTTTTAAGTATTTGGTAAAATTAAGGAATTATAAACTGTAATTATTATGAGTACTTTTGTTTTTACAGGCAAACTAACTCATTGGTAAACTCTCCCGGTTGAAGCAAAAGAAGAACATCCTGGTCGCTCCGTTACACTGGGGTCTTGGGCATGCGACACGTTGCATTCCTATTATCCATGCCCTACTGGATAGCGGTTATCGTGTAACCTTAGCTTCAGATGGTGCAGCCCTGGACCTGTTGAGAGTTGAATTTCCCCAATTGGAATGTTTGGAATTACCCTCTTATAACATTCAATATACACGGAAAGGCTCTTACCTTAAATTGAAACTTCTCTTTAAGCTGCCGCAAATACGCAAAACCATTTCAGAAGAAAAAAAAATTATAAGCGACCTGGTAAAGGAAGGGAAGATCGATGGTATTATTAGTGATAACCGCTTGGGAATTAATTCGAAAAAGGTGCCTTCTGTTTTTCTTACCCATCAATTAAATGTACTCTCGGGTAATACCTCCTGGCTGAGCAGCAAAGCTCACCAGAGAATTATAAGGAAATTTAACGAATGTTGGGTTCCAGATATAGATGGCCCCGGAAGTTTAAGCGGGAAATTAGGGCATCTTAAATGGCATCGTTTCCCGGTGAAGTATATTGGCCCACTTAGCAGGATGAAGCCTCAACAAGTCCCTGTAAAATACGACGTGCTTTGTTTACTTTCCGGCCCCGAACCTCAGCGTAGTATGCTGGAAGAAAAGCTTATAAAAATCTTTCGGGGTTCTGGTAAAAAGGTAGTTATTGTACGCGGAGTTGTAGAGGAAGTGGTCCGTAAACAGGAAGACTCTAATCTAACTGTAATAAACTTTTTACCTTCAGAAGAGCTTGAAAAACTTATCAATGAAAGTGATCTCGTAATTTGCAGGTCTGGATACACCTCCATTATGGATCTGGCTGTAATGGGTAAGAAAGCCTTCTTTATCCCCACACCCGGGCAATACGAACAGCAATACCTGGCGAAACGACTCGCTTCAAAAAAATTGGTTCCATTTTGCAAACAAGAGGATTTCGAGCTGGCAAAACTGGATATGGTATCTAAATATAAAGGCTTACAACCCTATCAAAGCAACAAAAACCTTGAGCATTTATTTCGCCTTTTCGAGCGTGAATGAGAATTCGGAGCCGATTCCTAACTGACTCTCAACATAGATCTTCTCGGAGTGGGCTTCGATAATATGTTTCACAATAGCAAGTCCTAAACCGCTGCCACCTTCTCTTCTGGACCCACTTTTATCAACCCTGAAAAATCGTTCGAATATCCTTGGAATATGTTCTTTTGCTATGCCCTCGCCATTATCGGAGATTCGCACTATCACTTTGTTCTTTATAAGATCCTCTATACTCACTTCGGTAGTTCCGCCTTCCCTTCCATATTTTATGGAATTTACGATCAGGTTGGACAACACTTGCTGAATTCGTTCTCTGTCTGCCATCACCATAATACTGTCTGGGTATGGTTTATCGAAAGCGAGCTCTATCTTTTTCTTAGCAGCCTTCATTTCCAGCAGGTCGAATACATTTTGAACCAGTTCTATAATGTTATGCTCCTCCTTATAAAGGTTGAGATCCCCAACTTCCAGCTTAGTGATCATGTCTAGATCCTTTACTATATAGATAAGTCGTTCTACTCCTTTGTTAGCATTGACAAGATATTTTTTACGAACACTCTTGTCCTTCATAGCACCGTCTAATAAGGTGAGAATGTATCCTTGTACCGTAAACAGCGGTGTTTTGAGTTCGTGCGAAATGTTACCAATAAATTCTTTTCTGTAATTCTCCCGTATCTTCAGACCCTCTATCTCCAGCTTTTTATCCTGGGCAAATCGTTCTACCTCTTTGGTAAGGGTGGCCATATCTGTGGTGATCTGATTTTTGCTAAATGAAGAAGCCTCAAGCAAGGAAACATCGTCGTATATTTTCTTGATACGCTTATAGATAAATCGTTCCACCCGGTATTGAATGATAAAAAAAGAACTGAGGTAACACAAAATCGCAAAACCGGTAAGGATATATAAATTAAGGGAACCTGATGCATAAAAAAACACCCCTAGTCCGAGTGTGAGCACAACAGTGATAGCTGCCGATGTATACCCGGCAAATTTATAGGTCTTCTTAAAATTCGTGGACATTAGACTACAAACTTATAGCCAACCCCTTTCACAGTTTTAAAACGTTCATCCCCGATCTTTTCGCGCAATTTTCTAATATGCACATCGATGGTTCGGCCGCCTACAACTACTTCATTACCCCATACCCTGTCTAATATATCCTCTCGTTTAAATACTTTACCGGGCTTGGAAGCTAATAGGGCAAGCAATTCGAATTCTTTTCTGGGAAGAATGATCTCCTGTTTTCCTTTTAGGATCTTGTATTCTTCCCTGTTGATGGTCAAGTTACCAATTTTCATGGTACTTTCTGCCTCCGAATCTTCTTTAAATCGCCTTAAAAGTGCTTTTACCTTACTAATTAAAACCTTTGGTTTTATGGGCTTGGTTATATAATCGTCTGCTCCAGCCTCGAATCCCGCTACCTGGGAATAGTCCTCCCCTCTAGCAGTAAGAAAAGTAATAACAGTTTCGGATAGCTCTGGGATAGCGCGAATCTTTTCACAGGCTTCGATACCATCCATTTCAGGCATCATGACATCGAGAACAATTAAATGTGGTTTATGCTTTTTGGCCTTCGCAATTGCTTCTACACCGTTTTCGGCAGTGCTTATCTGATAGCCTTCCGAGGAGAGATTATAACCGATGATCTCCAGGATATCCGGTTCGTCATCTACTAACAAAATACGTGTATCTCTTTTCTTCATTATCGATTCCTGTATTATCAAAAGATAAAGATACTATTAATTCATTTTTCTGTATCTGTTAAGTTGATTGTTAACAATAACGTAACATCCCATGCGGCTCGAACAAAATGAAAATGTCCTGCCCTTCCGTTTAATATTTGTTTATTTTTGAAGTGCTCATCGTTTACTTTAACATGTCTGCATTTCACATTTTCAATATCAAGGATCAGGAAGAAT
>CAJQNO010000173.1 GCA_905479745.1 uncultured Flavobacteriaceae bacterium
CCATCGTCTATGAACAAGATCTCGTATAAAAAACCATTGGATTGCATAACATCTGCAATCCAATGGTAGAGTTCGTTCAACGATTCTTCTTCGTTAAGAAGGGGAATGACGATGGAAATATTCATACGGTGCTTTAATGTACAGGCCGTTCTCTTTTAAAGATCAGTCCTGAGATTAAGGAGTAAATAAATCCGAAAAATGCACTCATTACTATCCAGAATGCACCTCCCAGGAAGGGGTTGGAGAATTTCTCCGCAAAGCCCATGGCCATTTCTACCTGTTCTTCGGTGATATTTGGATTTTGCTTGTACATATTCTCTCGTGCCACATCCAGCATCTTAGCCGGAAATTCCGGATCGATCAGGTAAACAAAGATGAGGTTATATACCAGGTATACGAGACCGCTGATGATAGCTGCTGTCACACCCACTTTTAGAGCGCTTCCCAGAGATAAATAGCCGCCGTTGGCCTTGCGATACGAATGCACCACATACCCAATGTAGAGAGGGAAGATGAGGTAGAAAAGATACATTGGCCATTGTACACCTTCCTGTAACATACCGGTTACGTACATTACCACCACGATCACAATTAGAAGAAGCCCCAATACAACGCCCAGGGGAGTGGCAAATTTTAATGTAGAGATATTTGTGTCCATATTGAAGTTTTTTGGTCTGCCAAGAAAGGCAGCTTGGTTTGGTTTGTTAGTTAACAAAGATAGTAAAACGTTACATTTGTTTTTACATGAGCTTTCACGTATAAACTTAAAAGCCCATATTCAGATAAATAGTGATAAATCGTAAATAATTATTGTGTATTTCTGAATATTGCTTAAATTTGCACACTCAAAAATTGAGCGAATACGTAAACGTAAAGAAGATGAAAAAAGATATCCATCCGGAAAATTACAGATTAGTAGCTTTTAAAGACATGTCTAACGATGATGTTTTTATCACAAAGTCTACTGCAAATACCAAGGAGACCATTGAAGTTGACGGAGTGGAATATCCTTTGGTGAAAATGGAAATTTCAAGAACTTCGCATCCTTTCTATACAGGAAAAGCGAAACTGATAGATACAGCAGGGCGTATCGACAAATTCAAGAACAAATACAAGAAGTTTAGTAAAGAAGTGGCGAAAGAGGAAGAATAATCTTTTGTTTCATAAGATTTCAAAAAGCCTTCGGTCACCGAAGGCTTTTTTTATTAGCTTTGAACACAGAACACACCCTTATGAATTACATCCTATTCGACGGAAGCGTTCGCGACCAGCTTTTGCCTTTTACCTATACGAGGCCGGTGGCCGATATCCGTATAGGAATACTCACCATTAGAGAAAAGTGGGAAAAACACCTGGGATCAGCCACCACCACCGTTACCGAAGATCATCTCGCAGTACGATGGCCTTTGGTAGAATTTAAGGAAAATGTATTGATAAATGGCTCCTTTCTACCCACTGCGAACCTCGTGAAGATGATCCAGAGCCTTAAAGCGGGCCAGGCCATATTTTACGAAGATGAAGCGGTAGCATTTTTTACTTTGGAAGGGCAGGAGGCAGATCTCGAATCGTATGAAAAAATTGAATATGCCGATGAAGACCTGTTCCGTATTGAACATACCTGGGATATCTTTTCGAAGAATCATGAAGCTATCAAGCGTGATTTCGAATTATTGACCAAAGGCCGAAGATCGCAACCCATTCCCATAACTGCTACTGTCTTCCATCCAGAGCAGATCTTTATTGAGGAAGGTGCTAATTTACCGCTATGTTCCCTCAATGCTACTGATGGTCCCATCTATATTGGTAAAAATGCCGAGATCATGGAAGGTGCATTGATCAGAGGGCCTTTTGCGCTTTGTGAAGGAGCAACAGTGAAAATGGGAAGTAAGATTTATACCGGTTGTACCATCGGGCCCTTCAGTAAAATTGGTGGAGAAGTGAACAATTCGGTTTTATTCGGGTATTCTAATAAGGGCCACGACGGATTTTTAGGTAATTCGGTTCTAGGTGAATGGTGTAATATTGGTGCCGACACCAATACATCCAATATGAAGAATAATTATGCCACCGTACGTTTGTGGGATTATAATAAAGAACGCTTCGCCGCTACCGGACTTCAGTTCTGCGGACTAATGATGGGCGATCACAGCAAATGCGGGATCAATACCATGTTCAACACAGGTACAGTTGTAGGGGTAAGCGCAAATATCTTCGGAAGTGGATTCCCTCGCAATTTCATTCCCAGTTTCAGTTGGGGCGGAAGTCATGGCACCACCACCTATCAAACTCCCAAAGCATTCGAAACAGCCAGGGAAATGATGGCCAGGCGAGGAGTGGAGTTCACCGAAGAAGACGCGAATATCCTCGAATACGTTTTTGAAGCGACCGCGAAATACAGGAGAAACTAGTATAGCGGGATCTTAGTCTCTGTAGCTCCCATTTCGGTTAAATAAGCCACAACCCCTTCTGCGCTGTCCCCTCCACGCTGAGCGTGATGAAGTAGTGTAAATCCGTGTGGTCCTTTAGCGTGCAATACATTTGGGAACACCTCTATCATCGATTTCACGATCTCCAGATGACCAAACAATGCCGCCGTGAAGATATTCGCCTGAGCACCATGTTCCAGTAAATAGCTGGCAAGCTCTTTGTGTCCCACATGGGAAGCTGCTCCGAGAGCAGTTTCGAAATCGCCATATTTCCAGTCATGTGCTGCGTTTAACAAGGTAGGATGTTCTTCGAGTAATTCTTTTACTTTTTCCATGTCCCGATGAGCGGCGCCTACAAAAGTTGCCACCAATTCCTTATCAAGCTGCGGATCGTTTAACGAAGGGTTGGCCATAGAAGAGAATGGTATGGCAGAAAATGCAAGGCCGGTAATACCCGCTGTTCTAATAAATTGATTTCTGTTCATGCTGATTGTTTTACAGAAAATTACAACTTAGATGATTGGTTACTGTTAAGAATTTGGTAATTAACCTTTTAAGATAATTACCTACAGGTATCTCATCCATTATGGCCACTTGAACGACCGGATAGGATCCATTTCATAGAAGAACAGGAAATAGGATAGCACGATAACCAAAACGAGCATTACAGACCAAAAAACCAATCTGAATCGTTTGCGATTCCTGGCTTTTTCTGCAAATAATTGTTTCTGAAATTCGGCGTACTCATGAGTTTTCATTTCAGTATGATCATCAAATTTTTTATACCCACTAGGCATGGAACGAACTTTAGGATCGGATAGCCGTCTTCGTTTACTTTTCTGTAATTCGTTAAAGCGATATACCCCGATTTTGCCTTTTGTACTCATGAAACGGTTTTATTATTGGTAATGGAGGATATTCAATTCGTTACATAAAATTGGTTTATTCCGCTTTGCGAACCCTTTTCAGCACCAGGAAATTCTGCGGATTGATCCCCAGGCCACTTACTTTCTTGTTCACGAAACGGATCGCCTTATCGTAATACAAAGGCACCACCGGGGCATCGGAAACAATGATCGAATCCATTTGGGTATAAAGAAGTTTCCGCTCCTCTATGTTGGAAATATTGAGCGCGCGAACATACAGGCTATCAAAAACCTCGTTCTTGTAATGTGTATAGTTGGGGCCATCGGGAGTGAAATTCTCACTGTAAAAGAGACTAAGATAGTTTTCGGCGTCGGGATAATCTGCGATCCAGCTTGCCCTGAAGATATCCAGTTCACCCGAACTCTTCATTTGTCTTAAGGTGGAGGGAGGCATGACATCTACTGTAACAGACACCCCTAGCTTTTCGAGCTCCCGCTGAATGTATTCGCAAATATCCAGATACTGACTGTTAGTACCTATTATGATCTCCAGATCGGTGTCGCCCGTCTCTGTTTTGTATTGTTCTATTAACTCACGCGCCTTGTTGGGGTTGTAGGTATAGCCTTCAATTTCATTAAAGCCAGGAAGGCCTTTGGGGATAAATCCGTTATTAGCCGGGATTCCCATCCCATTTCTTAAGAAAGTCACCATTTTCTCGCGGTCGAAACCGTAATTCACAGCCTGCCGTAATAATTTGGATTTGATCTCGGGGGTATCTGCCCCCATAAAGAATCCAAGATATTCGGTGTTGAGATAAGGAGCAGTAATAAGTTTTACCCTGCCCGTGTATTCATCCTGTAATTCGCCAGTGGTGGTGATGATCTCATCCTTATACGAATTGTCCAGGCCGGAGACAAAATCTATCTTTTCCTGTGCGAATTGCAGAAATTCACTCTGTTTATCGGGCAAGAAGGTAATGGCGATGGCTTCCAGGTAAGGTAATTGTTCACCATTCTCATCGATCTCGAAGTACAAAGGGTTCTTCCGAAGCACTAATTTTACATTTTCTTCCCAAAGTTTAAATTGGAATGGGCCGGTTCCTACGGGATTTCTCCTGAACTCGCTTCCGTAGAATTCCACAGCTTCCTGTGGAACAACAGAGAAGTATCGCATCCCAAGCATACCGAGGAAAGGAGGGAAGGGGCGCTGCAGCAATATCTTAAAAACCGAATCGTTCTCGGCCTTGTACGCTTCCACATTGTTCATCACCCAGCTACCGGGAGACGCAACCCCGGGGTCTGTAAGACGGGCGAAACTATACTCGAAATCGTAAGCAGTGACCTTTCTGGTGCCTTGCTCCCCAAAAACCTCGCTTTTATGAAAATACACATCGTCTCTCAGGGTGAAATAGAAGGTGCATGTACTATCTACAAATTTCCAGGATTTAGCAATATCGGGTTGTACCTTAAGGGAATCGTCAAGTTGTACCAGGCCATTAAAAAGCTGATTGGTGGGCCATATAATCTGTGGGTTCCTGGCAAACGCGGGATCTAGTGTGGGGATATTGCTATGCTCGTTGTAGCGAAAAACGAGCGAGTCCCGCTGCTTATGGGTATCGGCAGAACAGCTGCCCAGCAAGATCAATAGCCAAAGTATGAATACAGATGGCAATAATCGGGTTATCCTTCGGGTAGTCCTTTCCATTTCTTTATGAGTCCGGTATAAAGATATATCAACACAAGGCCGATATCAAATAAGATTATGCTTGTATATTCCCCCAGGTATTCGAGGAGTACAAAGCAATACTCCTGCTGCGCACCACCACTCGCGATCAGCAGGTCATCATTACAGGCTTCGGACTGGTGCATTGTGATGATCACCAGGATGAGCATGATGTATAACACTACCCCTATTATTGAAATATTAAGGAATACGCCCGTTACTATCTTTTTCAGTTTCTCAATAAAGAACAGAGGAACCATCAAAATAACCGTCCCAATGGCCAGGGTAAAATAGGCGATAAAGAACTGAACAGCCGAATCGAACGTATCTGCAAGAAAAGCAAAGAGTACAGAAGTAAGAGAGATAAAAGTAAATAGCAATCCCGTCCCAATAATTGAAAAAAGTAAGACCCTCAGTCCTGTTGCTCGGAAACACAAGACGAGGCAAGCTAGGAAAAAGGAAATCCACAAATAGAAATGTATACTTCCTTCGAAAACGTTCTCTGTCTTGATCTCATAAATATTTTCGAATACGTTGTGCAATTCCCGGCTTTCGATATAATAATCGGTGATTATTTCTTCGTACAGTTTCTCAATTTTTGTTTGTTCGTCTTCTCCGTAATAGTAACTGTAGTCGATTTCGTCCTCATCGTCTTTTTCGTAGGTGCGAATTAGGGATCTTATTTCAAAGTTAGGGTCCTCACTAATAAGTCGATACCAGGATTCGACCGTAAGGTTATGAGGTATCTTATAATGATTTGCCACTTCAAGTAACTCACCAAGCAATGCTTTGATCTCATGGGGATCATTGCGTTCCAGGAGTTCGTAAACAGATCGATTACGTGCCTTTGCGAGATCATCATGAGTATACCCATAATCTAAATAATAGGTGTCGTTTAAATTGTAGACGTCTACCGGGTATTTCTCATGAAAGAAAGTTTCGGAGAAATTGAAATATGTGGGTTTCGTACTTTTTAGATAAGGGGTGACATCGACAACGGTATCCTTATAGAAATACCTGATCGAGTTTTCCTCCCGTTCCATAAAAACATAGCCGTTATAGATGGAATCTACATATTTATCCTTCAGGTTCAATTCCTTGATCGTAAGGCTATAAAATTGATAATCTGTATCCAGATATTCGATGTAAGGCTCATCGATATCTATCATCCCTGCCATGTCTTCACAATATAGCTCGTCAAGAGGTTCGGGATAAGCAACATTGTCGACAGTGTAATTTGTAAGATGGTGTGAAAAGAATACCGCGGCGTTGTTGGCGGTCTTTACATGCGAATGTACTTCCTCATTCTCGAAATTGAGGTAAACATAGGTTTTTACGCCATAAATATAAGAATAGTAAAAAGTGGTAGAAGCAAAAATAATCACTAGGTAGCAGAAGAATTGCAAGAATAAACCTCGCCTACTGCTGGGATAAAAACTTTTAAAAGCATTGTGTTTAAAATGGAAGATCAGCCAGATCACCAGCATCAATATGGAGATGATCACTCCAAAGAACACAGTTCCATTATCGAAAAACAGGTCGATCACACTTCGGCGATGAAAAGTTTCGATATTGGAAATGGAGACAAGGCCAAACAGGTAGAACAATACATGAATCCCCAGGCTCACCAAGAGTACCCAAAAGACTCTTGTATTCCAAATAATGGGATATCTCTCCAATAAATAAGTATTCGTTCTTTTAATAAATTTTTTCATGAATATTTATTTAGGATACGAAGAATCTTCGCGATGAATGAGTAATATTTCTTGTGTAAGTAACGTCTACCTGGTAATCACCTAGTTTGGATAGCACCCTGTGGTAAGGGGTGGTTTCGTTGAAGAATGCTATATAAACGCCACCATTGAAAATGAGTTTTTCCAGTTTTATTTCTGAAAAAAGCTCAATTAATCTACCACGCTCACAATTACAATCGATCTCGATTATAAGTTGCTTGCCAGTCTTAGCTAGTTGTTCCGGGCTATCCTCATTATCACGGTATTTACCATTTTCGAGATAGATCACCTTGTCCGAAACTTTTTCAACTTCATATAGTTGCTGTGAACTGAGAATAAGGGCAATAGGATTGTTGATCGAATTACAGATTGATTTAAGGTCTTCCAGGATCACTTGTTGCGATAGTATATCCAGGTTAGCCAAAGGTTCATCCAGTAATAACAATTCGGGTTGTCGCAACATGGTACGTGCCAGCTCGAATCGCATTTTATAACCGGAAGACAATTCGTCCCATTTCAGGTGGCGGTAATTCCACAGTCCGAAACGGGCGATCATCATTAGCACCCGTATCTCGTTTTCTTCAGGGGGGATCCGGTAACTGGAAAGCACATATTTTAGATTGTCCTTCAGGCTTCCATACCAGCGTAGAGTTCGCTGAGGGATGTAAATGAGCCGAGTTCTTAGGTCGTAATTAGAGTTTGTCTCTGTATCAAAACTAAAATCAAGGGTTCCACTATTGTATTTTAACTCCTTAGCCAAAACCCGCAATAAGGTGGTTTTTCCATTTCCATTTTCTCCCACCAGACCATACACTTGACCTTTTTTGATATCTACGGAGATAGGGCCAAGAGTGAAGCGATTCTTCCCATAACTTTTAACAATATGATTCGCTCTTACGATGGGGTTGGTGTTGTGGTAAGCGGTTATCGATACAGCAGCCATCTTACCGAGTAAATGCCTGGAGCGCTCAATGAGCCCCGCTTCATCGTGTGGATTATTCTCTTTCCAGTCGGTGAGTGAAATAACTTGCCTGTATATTTCCAGGTCCTGGGTGTCGATGGCGCAGTCCATGAGTTTTCGGAAACCCAGAACTGTGTCCTTATTATCAAAGAAAGTATGTACTTCCTTTATTCGGGCTGATGCTTTAGACATAGAGTAATTCGTTATTAGATTTCAGATGGACGTTTTAAGATGAATCTCTGGTTACCCAAGCATCTGTTAATTCACTTTGGTAATTGTTCGTATCTTTGTGCCCGTCTGCTAAAATACACTAATGAACGCTAGCAAAAAAGTCGCATTTTATACCTTGGGTTGTAAGCTGAATTTCAGTGAGACTTCTACGATTGCCCGTGATTTTTCTTCGGAAGGATACGAGCGGGTGGACTTTGGTGAATCGGCCGATATCTATGTGATCAACACCTGTAGTGTTACCGAAAATGCCGATAAGAGATTCCGCAGTATCGTGAAGCAGGCGCAGAAAGTCAATCCTGAAGCATTTGTAGCCGCAATAGGTTGCTATGCCCAATTAAAACCGCAGGAACTGGCCGATGTACACGGGGTAGACCTGGTACTGGGTGCCACCGAAAAATTTAAGATCACGGCCTATATTAACGAGCTATTGAGCACGCCGGAGCGAACCAGGAATTCCGGGGTGATCCATTCCTGTGAGATCGAGGAGGCCGATTTTTATGTGGGTTCCTATTCCATTGGGGACAGAACCAGGGCCTTTTTGAAAGTTCAGGATGGCTGTGATTATAAATGTACCTACTGTACTATCCCACTGGCCAGGGGAATTTCCCGTAGCGATACGTTGGATAACGTATTAAAGAACGCTGCCGAGATCTCTGCCCAGGGGATAAAGGAGATCGTACTTACGGGAGTGAACATAGGGGATTATGGCAAGGGAGAATTTGGAAATAAGAAGCACGAACATACCTTTTTCGAGCTTTGTCAGGCCCTTGATGAGGTAGCGGGTATAGAGCGACTTAGAATCTCGTCTATAGAACCTAACCTCTTAAAAAACGAAACCATAGATTTTGTAGCTAGCTCTAAAACCTTTGTGCCGCATTTTCATATTCCCCTGCAGAGTGGAAGTGATGACTTGCTGAAATTAATGCGCAGAAGATATATGAGAGGGCTATATGAGGACAGGGTGAAGAAGATCAGGGATGTTATGCCGCATGCCTGTATAGGTGTGGATGTGATCGTTGGCTTTCCCGGTGAAACCGACGAACGATTTTTGGAAACCTATCACTTTCTCAATGAGCTGGATATTTCCTATTTACATGTTTTTACTTATTCTGAAAGGGATAATACCCCGGCAGCCGAAATGGATGGGGTGGTGCCTAAATCGGTACGGCACAAACGCAGTAAGATGTTGCGAGGGTTATCTGCCAAGAAGCGCAGGGCCTTTTACGAGCAACAGTTAGGAACAGAGAGAACGGTGCTTTTTGAGGGAGAGAACAAGGAGGGATACATACATGGTTTCACCGAAAATTACGTAAAGGTGAAGGCTCCGTGGAACCCGGAGTTGGTGAACACGCTACATGATATTATCCTAACGGAGATCGATGATGACGGTCTGGTACGTTTCGAATTTGCGGAGGCAGAAGTACTGCGCCAGGGATAGAAATGGCATCCACGAACCGAAGGGAGTGATATAATGGATAGCCCGGTTCTACGGAGCGTTAGCTACGTAGAAGGCGCCCAAAACTTCTTAAATACTTATTCCAACAGGCAGGAGGTCCTTGTATTTTCTGCGATTTTTACGCATAAATCCGGCAATCTCGGGACTAGTGGGAACAAGACTTATTCCACGATCTCTTACTTCGTCGAATACCGCCTTAATAAAAATATCCCTGAATCCCTGCTCTTCCATATCGTCTGGCATATCGAATTTAGTAAGGAATATCTTGCGATCCTGTAGGGCGTATTCTATGCGGGCCATATTGTCGCCCACTTCAAGTTCGAATTGTCTTAAAAATTCGTTATCGGTAATTTCTACATCTTCAATCATAGGGAGTATTTTTTTTAATTCATTGGTACTTCTATAAGCAGGACACGGCTATCTTTTTCTGCCGTGATGGAGACCGAGTCGGTTTCCCAGATGCCTATGGCATCCCTCTTATTAAGTGTCTCATTATCAACAACAATGGTGCCATCTATAACAAAGATGTATGCACCATTAGTTGGGTTGTTTAACTTATAATCTGTAATGGTTGTTTCTGAAAATTCGCCAATGTTGAACCAGGCCTGCTGATGGACCCAAAGTTCGTCTGCGGCTGCATGAGAGCGAGGTTTTACCACAGTGCTGAATTGGTTATTTTTGAGGAGAGGCGCGATCTTTTTCTGATCGTAACGAGGGGATACGTTCTCTTCTTCCGGGAAGACCCAGATCTGGAATAATTTCACGGCTTCGGTGGTATTGGCATTCATTTCACTGTGTTCAACACCGCTGCCGGCACTCATGATCTGAATATCGCCAGATTCTATCACTCCTTCGTTGCCCATAGAATCGCGGTGTTTCAGGGCACCTTGCTGAGGAATAGTTACGATCTCCATATTCTGATGCGGATGTTTACCGAAGCCCATAGCGGGTGCAACGATGTCGTCATTTAGCACGCGTAGCTTACCAAACTGAATTCTGTCCGGGTTAAAAAAATTAGCAAAACTAAAAGAATACCGGGCTTGTAACCAGCCATAATCCGCAGTGCCACGAGTGTCTGCCGGATGTAAAATCTTCTTCATAAAAACCCCA
>CAJQNO010000174.1 GCA_905479745.1 uncultured Flavobacteriaceae bacterium
AAAGTTCGTTAACTTCGATTATGCGAAAAAATTAACCGCAGTAAATGCGATCACCATGGCAAGCCTGGCCTCTGCCCCTCCCCCTCCCACCAATGTCTCAATTGGAGGGATAGTGGAGCCCTCGGCTAAATTTAAATGGGAGAAAGCCGAAGGTGCTGTTGGGTATAAGATCTATTGGCGGGACACCACTTCTCCTACCTGGGATCACAGTAGATATGTTGGGGATGTTTCAGAATTTACCCTGGAAGGCATAGTGATTGATAATTATTTCTTCGGAATCGCCTCAGTTGGGAAAGATGGTTATGAAAGTGTGGTTGTTTTCCCTTCCGGTATTTTCCGCAATTAAGTCTTAAAATAATGATGAAAATAAAACTCTGTATACTACTCTTTTTGTTTACCTGTCTGGGAATCTCTCAAAATTTCACCCGCACCGATAGTATTTTTGGCAGCATTACACCCCAACGTGCCTGGTGGGATCTAAAACATTATGATCTGGATGTTAGTGTTTTTCCGGAACGCCGAGAAATTACTGGTACCAATACTGTTACATATACAGCCCTAGACACAGGAGATGAATTACAGCTTGATCTTCAGGCTCCCATGAAGTTGTTAAGTGCAACTCAGGATGGCGAATCCCTGGAAATACGAAAGGATGGGATGTTTCACTATATCCAGCTAAAGAAGAAACAGAAAAAAGGAGAAACATACACTCTTAAGGTAACTTTTTCGGGCAAGCCTGTGATAGCTCGAAGACCACCTTGGGATGGCGGTTTTACCTGGAATAGAGACTCTAACGGGAAGCATTTTATCGCCACTTCGAATCAGGGAATAGGCTCAAGCATTTGGTGGCCCAATAAAGACCATCCCTACGATGAGCCCGATAATGGAGTGGATCTTTCCATTACCGTTCCCGCAGATCTCGTGGCAGTTGGAAATGGTAGGCTAATAACCACCCGTGATAATGGTGATACTAAAACCTGGCATTGGCGCGTGATCAATCCTATTAACAATTATGGAGTCAATATAAATATTGGTGATTATGTGAATTTTTCTGAAAAGTTTGAAGGGATCAACGGAGAATTAGATCTGGATTATTGGGTGCTGCGGGAAAATCTGAACAAGGCCAAAGACCAGTTTCAGCAGGCTCCATTGATGATCCGTGCTTTCGAATATTGGTTTGGCCCGTATCCCTTCTACGAAGACAGCTTTAAACTTGTGGAGGTCCCCTATCTTGGGATGGAACATCAAAGCAGCGTTACCTACGGCAATCGCTATGAAAATGGTTACTACGGATCCGATCTAAGTGGCACCGGCTGGGGATTACGATTCGATTTCATCATTATACACGAAGGCGGACATGAATGGTTTGCTAACAACATAACGAATACCGATGTTGCCGATATGTGGATCCATGAAGGTTTTACAGCCTATTCGGAGAATTTATATCTAGATTATCACTTCGGAAAAGAGGCTGCCTCTGAATACGTAGTGGGTACGCGCCAGCATATAACAAACGACATCCCTATCATAGGGCCTTATAACGTTCGGCAAAATGGCAGTAAGCTGGATATGTATTACAAAGGAGCTAATATACTTCATACGCTTCGGCAATTATTAGAGGATGACACAAAATGGCGAAACATCCTGCGTGGACTGAACTCCCAATTCCGCCACAAGACCGTAAGCAGCAAACAAGTAGAAGACTATATTAGTGAGAAATCCGGGATCGATCTCACCGAATTCTGGCAACAGTACTTAAGGACGGTGATGATCCCTAAATTAGAATATAAGCTTGAAGGAAAGGAAGTGAGGTTTCGATATGCTGAAATTATAGAAAAATTCGATATGCCGGTAATGGTGTTGGTGAATGGGAAGGAGGAATGGATATTTCCTAAGGCCGAATGGTCTAACAAATCCTTCGATGCTCCCATTGAAACTTTTAGTGTAAAACCGGATTTTTATATTACTTCAGAAGAAATAAAAGAATAGTGGACGAAAAACCCGAATTGTACTTTCCCAGGGATATTGAATGGCGTGAATGGCTGGATGCAAACCATTTACAGTACACCCAGGGAGTTTATCTTGTCTTTTACAAACTGGAAGTAGGAATCCCCACCATGCGATGGGAAGAGGCGGTAAAAGTTGCACTCTGCTACGGTTGGATCGATAGTACGGTAAAAAGCGTAGGAGCGGGAAAAAGACGACAGTATTTTTGCCCTCGTAATCCGCGTAGTACCTGGAGTAAACTAAATAAGCAATATATAGACGAATTGGAGGCAGATGGACTTATTCATGTAAGTGGACGGAAAATTATCCGGCTCGCTAAAGAAATAGGAACCTGGTCTGCCATGGATGATGTGGAAAACCTTGTAATCCCCAAGGAGTTAAAAATGGCGTTCGAGGCCAATCCCAAGGCTTTTGAAAATTATAATGGTTTCTCTCCGGGATATAGAAAAAGTTATCTCTCCTGGTTATTTCAGGCTAAACGACCGGAAACCCGGGAAAAGCGGATCAAGGAAATTATCCGACTGTGCAAGGCTAACATAAAATCCAGACAATAAACTATACTAAAAGAAAGAAACTACAACTTGATAAACCACTTCCTTAAAGTGGGTTCAAACTAAATACGTACCTTAGAAAATTAAATTTACAATCATGCAAATACGCTATTTCACGCTACTTATCGCTTTATTATTAATTACCCCCAATTTCGCTCAGAAGAAAAAGAAGAAAGACAAAAAAGAAGAAGATAGTGGTTGGAAAGTGGAAAGCCCTGGCGACGATTTCAACTATAAAACGCATTCCTTCACCACTAATGAGGGCACATGGATGAATTTGGATGTGAGTCCGGACGGGCAGATGATCGCTTTCGATCTGTTGGGAGATATTTACACCATACCGATCACTGGTGGTAAAGCAAAAGCCATTAGAACCGGAATCCCATTCGAGCTCCAGCCAAGGTTTAGTCCGGATGGTAAAAAGATCGCATTTACCAGCGACGCCGGAGGTGGTGATAATATCTGGGTAATGAACGTAGATGGCAGTGACGCAAAACAAGTTTCGAAAGAAGATTTCCGATTGCTTAACAATCCTATGTGGACGGCAGACGGCAACTACATTATAGCTAGAAAGCATTTTACATCTCAGAGAAGTGCAGGGGCCGGAGAAATGTGGCAATATCATATTTCGGGAGGTGACGGATTGCAGTTAACAAAGCGCAAGAACGACCAGCAGGACGTTAATGAGCCTTTCACTTCAAGTGATGGTAAGTACCTCTATTATTCGGAAGATATGTATCCGGGAGGATTTTTTCAGTACAACAAAGATCCCAACGACCAGATCTATGTAATAGAGCGATATGAATTTGAAACGGGTAAAACAACCCGGGTTACCGGTGGGCCCGGAGGAGCTGCACGTCCTACCGTATCCAGGGATGGAAAAAAACTTGCTTTTGTAAAACGCGTTCGAGAAAAAAGCGTGCTGTATATCCACGATCTGGAGACCGAAGAAGAATGGCCGGTTTATGATAAATTAAATAAAGACCAACAGGAAGCTTGGGCATTGTTTGGAGTGTATCCTAATTTCAACTGGATGCCAAACAATACCGAGATCGTATTCTGGAGTGGCGGAAAGATCAATAGATTAAATATCAATACGCTGGAAATTACCCAGATACCTTTCGAGGCAGATGTAGCCATAGACCTGGCAGAGACGGTACATTTCAATAGCCGGATCGAGAACGATCGCTTTACGGCAAAGGTTATTCGAAATGCTGTGACCTCTCCTGATGGAAGATTTTTAATATTCAACGCTTTGGGCTATATTTGGTCGAAAGAACTACCAAACGGTACGCCGAAGAGATTAACAACAGGCACCGATTTTGAGTTTGAACCAGTCATCTCCCCAGATGGAAGCAGTATTGTTTACGTCAGCTGGAACGATCTTGAGAAAGGTGCCATTTTAAAATTACCTCTTAGCGGCGGAACTCCAACTAAGCTTACTTCAGAAAAAGCTATTTACAGAACTCCTTCTTTTTCTTCCGATGGACGACAGATCGTTTTCAGAAAAGAGAATGGAAACAACCAGCAAGGCTTTACATTTACAAAAAAACCGGGAATCTACACAATGTCCTCCAACGGAGCGAATGAAAAATTCATCATTAACAAGGGTGAGTATCCAATGTTCAACACAGACGGTGATCGTATCTTCTTACAGACCGGAGGAACTTATTTTGGGGATCTCACAAAAAAGCTCATTAGTGTGAACCTGGATGGCAATGACGAAAAAGAGCATATCTCTTCCAAATATGCCAATCGCATCGTTCCCAGTCCGGACAATCACTGGGTGGCGTTCTCCAATTTACATAAGGTGTATATAGCCGCGCTACCAAACCACGGAAAATCCCTTTCACTGGACCCAAAGACCAATTCGGTTCCGGTGCAGCAGATCGCCAGAGACGCAGGTATTAATATTCACTGGTCTCGTGACAGCAAAAAAGTGATGTGGACACTGGGTGATGAATATTTTAGTAATCAGCTTAACGAGAAATTCGTCTTTCTTCCTGGCGCCGTGGAGGAGCCGGCGAAAATGCCTGAGACAGGTATTAAGATCGGACTTACAACTGCTGTAGACAAACCCAAAGGAAAGATCGCACTTACCAATGCACGAATAATTACGATGGAAGATGATGTAGTGATCCCTTCTGGTACAATTATCATTGAGGAGAATAAGATCAAGGCGATCGGACAAATGATCCCTATCCCAAATGATGCCAAGATCATCGACCTTAGCGGTAAGACCATCATGCCCGGAATGGTAGATGCACACGCACATATTGGCGCTTTTAGGTACGGATTAACACCTCAGCAATACTGGCCGTTCATGGCCAACCTAGCTTTTGGTGTTACCACGTCTCACGATCCATCTGCCAATACCGAGACAGTATTTACGCTTTCGGAAATGCAAAAGAACGGGACGCTGGTAGGTCCAAGACTATACTCCACAGGGATCATTCTTTATGGTGCGGACGGAGATTTTAAAGCCGTTATCAACGACCTGGATGATGCCAGAAGCAGTATACGAAGAACCAAGGCATTTGGGGCGAAAAGTGTAAAAAGTTATAATCAGCCAAGAAGAGAACAAAGGCAGCAAGTTCTAAAAGCGGCACGGGAAGAAGGTATCAATGTGGTGCCGGAAGGCGGCTCTAATTTCTTCCATAATATCACTATGGTGATCGATGGCCACACCGGAGTGGAACACAATATCCCTGTGGCACCTGTATACAAGGACATTCTTGAAGTTTGGGCTAAGAGTGGTTCTGGCTATACCCCCACTCTAATTGTAAACTATGGAGGGTTAAATGGTGAGTTTTTCTATTACGAACGAGACAATGTATGGGCGAACGAACGACTTCAGAAATTCATGCCAAGGTCTATCCTGGATAGCCGATCCAGACACAGAATGAAGATCCCTATGGAAGAATACAAGAACGGACATATCTTGGTTTCCGAAACCGCAAAGAATTTGGCAGATGCCGGGGTTAAGGTAAATATGGGCGCGCATGGTCAATTGCAAGGTCTTGGGGCCCATTGGGAGACCTGGATGCTGGCTGCAGGGGGAATGTCGAACATGGAAGCCCTTAAAGCGGCGACTATCAACGCCGCTCAATATATTGGTGCCGGAGAAGATATAGGTTCGTTAAAGGTGGGAAAAATGGCAGATCTGATCGTGCTCAATGATAACCCCCTTGATAATATTGAGAATACCGAAAATAT
>CAJQNO010000175.1 GCA_905479745.1 uncultured Flavobacteriaceae bacterium
CTGCGGCATAGTCACCACGTAAAGGCTTAAAGTTCGCTAAGAAACATCCTCTGTCATTCTTCGCATAAGGTCCTCCCCATGGGAAAGTTGCAGATTCCAGGCCACCACGGGCAGCGTATTCCCATTCTGCTTCACCGGGAAGACGGAACGAATTCACATGATTACGTCTTCTCGATTTCTGATATGCGTTCTTGTATAGGGTTCTCCAGGCGCAGAAGGCTTTCGCCTGCTTCCAGTTTACCCCTACCACAGGATAGTCTCCATAAGCCTCATGCCAGAAATAATCATTATGCATAGGCTCATTATAAGAGTAATTAAAGTCCTTGATCCACACGGTAGTATCAGGATAGATCATGATCTCTTCTTTCTTTATAAAATCTTTTCTGCTTTGCCCTTTAGCCCGGGCAGCAGCCTGAATATCCATATAGGTATACTGGAATTTCAGTTTGCTAACATCTATAGTGCGTTGTCCATTATAAGACTCTTCTGCAGGAATATACATGGTATCCATCACTTCCGAATAGTATTCATCCGGATATTCACTGGTATCCCAGATCAGGTCGACATCGTTATTGATCTTTCTACCTGCGTAGAAATCCTCTCCCATACCATAGTAGTTGTCATACATGTACTGCTCGTAAGGAGTCATTTCTTCGTTTTCCTGATCCACAAAGGCAAATTCACCAATACCTTCGTCTCCCGGAGTAGCACCAACCTCGTCAGCCAAAATAGCCAACTTCAGGCGTACTGTGGAATCACGTACCCATTCTACAAATTGTCTGTACTCAGAATTGGTAATCTCTGTCTCATCCATGTAGAATGAACGTACGGTCACAGTTTTGGTTGGGGCATCATTTACCGCTACAAAATCATCATCAGCTTTACCCATGATGAAAGAGCCACCAGGGATAAGGGTCATACCGTAAGGTTTTTGAGGGTACCATTTCTTGCCTTTTGCTCCAACGAGCTCACCCCTATCACCGGAGTTACAACTGAATAAAAAGGCAATGATCGCAGTTAATGCAATTAGCTTCTTCATAGGTATTTAGGTTAAATTTTCGAGATTCAAGGGCGTAAACCTATTTATAAAATTTTAAAAAAACAACAATTTTCTTAAAAAACCCTTAAACCCAGTTTTACTTAGTTTGTTGGATTATACCTCATTCTTTCGGCGGGCTTTAAACCACCTTTCAGGAATTTCCTGATTTGTCGCACCTAAATATTCGCCATAAGTGCAAGGTAATAACGTTCTTCTTTTTAATTTATTATTAACATTCGAAATAAATGGCAATTCTATCCACCATCTTCCCGTTTTTATGCTCTTTTTAAACACGAGGATATCGTCGTCGATAGGGACTTTATATGTGGTATATTCATTTTCATTGCTGAAATCCTCGTCTGCAATACGGAAATTCACTCCTTCAATAAAATACCACAGTACCTGTGCAACCAGCATAGCACCACTCTCAGCGTCCTTATAATCCTTTAGTTCATATACTCCAAACGAACTAACACGGTTACTGATACCGGCATACCTGGCTATCGCGCAGATCTCTCTACCGTCGAAACCATTGGGGCTCCTGTTGTTCTTATAACTCAATTCGGCACTTTTTATTGCAGAGACATCCAGCATTACTATATCTGCATCTCGCATAATAGGCTCTACCAAGGTAACATCGGCAGTTATCTCTCCCAATCTGTATGCATCAAAGTACAGCTTATCCATCAATGATATCTCTTCCGGAGCATTAAAATAGCTCTGGTAGCCCAGTGCGCTGTAATTGAACAGATTATAAGGCTTATCTACAATGATCTTACCAACATAGGATTTATTGGATATGGGCTTTTCGGCATCTCCAAGATCGAAATTGCTATCCACGTTCACCATATTCACCATACTTCCGCTCTTATCGTAGGCGCGGTACTGCGCGTACGCACAATCCTGGCTGCCACCTAATATAATAGGTATGATCTTGTTTTTCAGCAAGGCTTCTACCACAGTTCGAACTGCAAAATAGGTGTCCTCCACGGTATCTCCCTTTCTAATATCCCCAAGATCAACGATCTCTCGGTTCCAATTCCCGGGATATAAAGCATATAACGACTTTCGGAATGCATCAAGGTCTACCTCTGTACCAATATAATCTACATCATTGCGGTTCTCAAGTACTCCCAATAGTGCAAACCCAACCTTATCCATGGCCGGTAGTGATCCTTCTTTAGAATGTATCTTTATTTGTTTTCCAAGGACACCTTCCGGTAATATTTCGCGGTGTGCTAAAACCTGCTTGGAAACAGGTGAAAGAAACTCTATCATTTTTTCTTAGTGGTGGTTTTCTTCTTCCGTGTAGTTTTCTTTTTAGGTGATTTCTTGTCGAGTAGATCCTTCGCCTCATCCAGGGTAATCTTTTCTGCCTTGGTCGATTTGGGTAACTCCACCTTTGTTTTTCCCTTTATAAGATTAAATCTCCCCCAGCGGGCTTTTTCGATCCGAATGCCTTCATCCGGCCATTCATTGATCAGCTTATCGATCTCTTTCTGCTTCTTATCTTCTATCAGTTCGATGATATCAGCTTCAGACAGATCATCAAAATCGTATTTCTTGTTCACATTAATGAACATATTGTTCCATTTTATAAATGGCCCAAATCTTCCTTTCCCTTTCTGAACCGGCAAACCTTCATACATATATATAGGTGCATCTGCCTTTTTCTTCTCTTCGATCATTCTTTTGGCCTCATCCATCGTAACATCCAGAGGATCCATACCTTTTGGCAGGGAGATAAACTTTTTCCCGAAACGAACGTAAGGGCCATAACGCCCGTTATTCACCTCTATCTCTTCCCCATCATATACTCCAAGGGTCTTTGGCAGCTTAAACAGATCCATAACCTCTTCGAAAGTTACCAGGTGTAATTGCTGATCGGGGCGTAGGCTGGCAAATTTCTTATCCTCATCATCAGGTGCGCCTATTTGGGCCATAGGCCCGAATTTACCTAATCTTACAAGGACGGGTTTCCCTGTTTCGGGGTCGTCTCCCAATATCCTCTCACCGCTTTCCCTATCTGCATTTTCCTGAACGTCCTCTACATGTGGGTGAAATTTCGCATAAAAATCTTTCATCATAGAGGTCCATTCTTCCTTCCCTTCTGCGATATCATCAAAATCTTCCTCCACCTTTGCCGTGAAATTGTAATCCAGGATATCACCAAAATGATCTACAAGGAAATCGTTCACGATCATCCCTATATCAGTAGGCACCAATTTACCTTTATCACTTCCCACAGTTTCGGTAAGTGTCTTAGCCTCTACCTGAGCATCTTCCAGGGTAAGCTGGATATACTTTCGCTCCACTCCTTCCACGGTGCCTTTCTCCACATAGTTCCTGCTAATGATCGTTGAAATGGTTGGTGCATAGGTAGATGGTCGCCCTATTCCCAGCTCCTCAAGTTGTTTTACAAGAGATGCCTCAGTATAACGGTAAGCTGGCCGTGAGTAACGCTGTGTGGCAGTTATATAATTATTGGTAAGTGCATCGCCAATCACCAGTTTTGGCAACATTCCATCTTGTTCCTCATCTTCAAAATCTGTTCCCTCCAGATACACTTTTAGAAATCCATCGAATTTGATCATTTCACCATTGGCCGCGAACTGCTCCTCCACTACTTCACTTGCATGTACGCCTATTTTCACATTTGTCCGTTCCAACTTGGCATCACTCATCTGAGAGGCAATGGTCCTTTTCCAGATGAGATCGTAGAGACGCTCCTGGTCCCTGTCACCACTAATGGATGGACGCCCCATATCTGTAGGACGAATCGCTTCATGAGCTTCCTGTGCCCCTTTCGCCTTTCCTTTGTAATTGCGCGGATGGCTATATTCGTTTCCAAAAGTTTCTTCTATGGCCTTCTGAGCGGCATTTCGTGCTTCATTAGACAGGTTTACACTATCTGTCCTCATATAGGTAATGAGTCCGGCCTCA
>CAJQNO010000176.1 GCA_905479745.1 uncultured Flavobacteriaceae bacterium
GGTGCAAATGTAGCTTTTTTTCTGAAAAGACTAAAGAAAAGTAGTAAAGAAAAAAGTATAAATAGCCCTCGGCATCTATGCCTTGCTTCCTGTGTCTTTTCTCTTGATACTGAATTTATTACATCAGGAACTTCGAGCTAATCGACTTATTCGCGTTAACGCTTAGCATTACATCGGCAAACAGATTGGCACACGTTAGTACCCTGATCTTTGGGCTTGACTGCCTAAGCGGGATAGAATCTGTTACGATAAGCTCTTCCAGTTTGGAGTTTTCAATACGTTCGTAGGCATTTCCGGAAAGTATTGGATGCGTACAAATAGCACGTACACTCAAGGCTCCGCGTTCCATCATAAGATCGGCCGCTTTAGCCAGTGTCCCGGCTGTGTCCACCATATCGTCTACCAGGACCACATTTTTCCCCTGAACGTCCCCTATTAGTTCCATATGTGAGATCACATTGGCTTTTGCACGCTGCTTATAACATATTACCACATCACTTTCAAGTGCCTTCGAATAGGCATACGCACGTTTAGAGCCACCCATATCCGGGGAGGCAATGGTTAGGTTATCCAGGTTTAAACTCTTGAGATATGGAAGGAATATGGTTGAAGCAAATAGGTGATCCACAGGCTTTTCGAAGAAGCCCTGGATCTGGTCTGCGTGCAGGTCCATGGTAATGATACGCGTTGCACCTGCTGTTTCCAGCATCTTCGCCACAAGTTTTGCGGCAATTGGCACGCGAGGTTTGTCTTTTCTGTCCTGGCGTGCCCATCCGAAATAAGGCAGGACAGCGGTGATATGCCTGGCAGAGGCGCGTTTGGCCGCATCCAGCATCAATAGCATTTCCATGAGGTGGTCGCTGTTTGGAAAAGTAGAACCAATGATAAAGACCCTGCTTCCTCGCACCGATTCCTCAAAGGAAGGCTGGAATTCACCGTCACTGTAGGTTGAGGTTATGATCTTCCCGAGGGGAATTCCAAAGGCATTGGCGATGTTCTGTGCGAGTTCTTCACTTTGTTTACAAGGGAATATTTTTGGTTCTGGAATGGGTGCGGACATTTTGAGTTACGTTGGTTTGCTGCAAATGTAAAATTATCGTTATGGATTTCGTAAAAATGAAAGCTTGATTTACTAACAATTTTGATTTTATTGTTTATTTTTGCCCTCCCTTGAAGCCTTGGTGGCGGAATTGGTAGACGCGCTGGATTCAAAATCCAGTTCCTTCGGGAGTGTGGGTTCGATTCCCACCCAAGGTACAATAAGACACAAAAAAAGTGAAGGATGAGCGAGCTTCTAAAATAAAGCTCGCTTTCTTTTAGAAGTAAAGTGAAAACTTTGTTTTTTGGTTTTCAAGCGCAGCTTGTAGGGAAGCCGAGGGTATAGAAAATGTCCGGTGGACATTTTTACCGAGGTGCATGGCCTGCCGCGCGGGGTACTCTTGCTTCATGGAATGATACTCAGAATTATTTTTTGCCCATTCTTGTTTTTTTTAGGACTTGCCCGCATGGATTCTGAATTAAATTCAGAATGACAAAGCGATTGCCAATGAATCCCATCATATCTATTTAATATTTGTAATTGTCATTTTTTATTGAAAGTATCGATTTTGTGACTTTCAATTTTTCTTACCACATTTCCCGCTTCAATTTCGAAATCCGTATTTTTGCATTTCAGAAATAATAAATATGAAAATCGAACAGATCTATACCGGATGCCTCGCCCAGGGAGCTTACTACATTGAAAGCAATGGAGAAGTTGCCATTATCGATCCGCTGCGGGAAGTAAAACCTTATATAGACCGAGCGAAAGCAGACGATGCTACCATCAAGTATATATTCGAAACTCATTTTCATGCCGATTTTGTAAGCGGGCATCTTACGCTTTCAAGAGAAACGGGTGCACCTATTATTTTCGGGCCGAATGCAAATCCAAGTTTCGATGCAGTAATTGCGAAAGACGGACAGGAGTTCAAACTGGGAGAAATCACTCTTGTTGCGCTGCACACCCCGGGGCACACCATGGAAAGCACTACCTACTTATTGCGAGATTCCAGCGGGAAGGATCACGCCATCTTTAGTGGCGATACCCTCTTCCTGGGAGATGTGGGAAGACCAGACCTCGCTCAGAAAGCTGCTCATATGACGCAGGAAGAACTTGCCGGAACCCTATTCGACAGTCTAAGAAGCAAGATCATGCCGTTGGCGGACGATGTAATTGTCTACCCGGCTCACGGAGCAGGTTCGGCCTGTGGGAAAAACCTAAGCAAAGAAACTGTGGGAACCATAGGGGAGCAAAAAAAGACGAATTATGCTTTGCGAGCCAATATGACCCGTGAAGAATTTATAAAAGAAGTTACAGACGGCCTCTTGCCTCCGCCTCAGTATTTTCCGCTAAATGTGAAAATGAATAAAGAAGGATATGAAGATATCGATGAGATCATAAAAAGAGGAACACATGCCTTGGAGCCGGATGCCTTCGAAGCCGCAGTGAATGAAAGTGGTGCTCTGGTACTCGATGTACGTCACCAACGGGATTATGTTCGCGGACATGTTCCCAGATCGATCTTCATTGGCTTGGACGGTGGATTCGCTCCCTGGGTTGGAGCACTTATTGGCGATGTGAAACAACCGTTACTATTAATTACTCCTAAAGGACGGGAAGAAGAAACTATAACAAGGCTGTCGCGTGTAGGTTTCGACAATTCCCTGGGTTACCTGAAAGGCGGCTTTGCAGCCTGGAAAAACGCAGGAAAGGAATATGATACATTGAAGTCGATCACTGCCGAGGAATTTAAAAAGGAACTTTCAGAAAAAGACATCCCGGTGTTCGATGTGAGAAAACCCGGTGAATATGAAGTGGCTCATGTAAAGGATGCGCAGTTAACACCGCTTGATTTTTTAAACGATCACCTAGCCGAATTCCCTTCCGAAGAAACCTTCTATATACATTGTGCGGGAGGATATCGTTCGGTAATTGCCGCTTCTATCCTGAAAAGTCGGGGTATTCATAACCTGGTTGAAATCACCGATGGGTTTAGTGGTATCAAACAAGTAGGGATACCGGTGACGGATGAGGTCTGCTCATCTATACGGAAGTAATTTTTAATTTTTTATAAATTTCTGAATTTGCCTGCCTTTATCCGTAGCGATTTCTAACAGGTATAATCCTTTTGGTAGGCTGGATACATTTAAAATATTGGTATTTTCATTCGAACTGAAAAGCAATTGCCCGGAGAGGGAGTATACCTTCAGGTTGTCAATTGTAAGCCCCGTTGTAGATATGTTCAGAATATCGTGTGCAGGATTTGGGTATACCGCGAATTGATCATTTCGAATTTCAGGCACAGATAACAAATTATAATCTCTTCTATAAAATGCTTTATCCCCATTAGATTTTGTTAGCTCGAGTACTAAGCCTTCATCGATTGTGGTACTATGGCTAAACGTTGCGGGTAGGCCATTGAAGAGAAAACTGGTATACAGCAATTCGAAATCATTATTTAATGGCTCAACACAGGAATTTCCACCAATATTGTAACTGGAAATGGTAAGTTCAGAATTAACCACATCGTAAGACACCACACCATCAAAATCATTGCATCCGCTGTCGCCCGTAAACATAGCAATTGCAGGATCATCTGTCTCGGTGAAGTATATCGACGGATTGAATTCCTCTCCGTTTACAGGAACCTGATATTCTGTTCCGGATATGATGAGTTTCTCGACCTCCCAGTCGTCAAACAGGTGAAAGGGTACAGGTACATTGCTATATTTAGCGAAATCTCCTTCCGAATTAGAAATCACTAAGGTTTTAACTCCTCCGGTTTGTGCGGTGATCTCATAATCCAGTGTGGTTGTTGGCAAATTAAAAGCCCCGATAAGATCGAAATATAAGTTCTCATATTCGTTATATCTGGGGTCGCAAAAGCCAAGCAGAATGATCCAGCCACTAGTAGGATCCGGGTAAATTTTATTATTTATAGGATCTGCCGTCACCTGAGAGCCCATAATATTACTACAGCTCTGTATGGATGTATATATTTCCTCACTAACGGTGTCGTAAAATAATTTGGGTTCCACCTGGTATCCAGGCTCGGGTAGTGGTGCGGGTAAAGTAACCCCATCTATATTCATGTGGGCCAATTTCCATTCTCCATCCAGTTCAGGATCCTGTCCGTAGGCAGAGGCAATAATAGTTAATGTGAGTAAAAGGAGTAAATAGTGCTTCATAAGATTAAATATATGAATTTTTACAGTCAATTCGTACATTTACTACCCATTAATCCGCTTTTATGACCGATTTCTGGCTTTATGTAAAACTAGGTCTGGATCATGTCCTCGACCTGAATGGCTATGACCATATCCTTTTCCTGATAGCATTATGCGCTGCTTATTCGTTCAATGCCTGGAGGAAATTATTGTTACTGGTAACGCTCTTCACCATAGGGCACACCATTTCCCTGCTGTTGGCACATTACAACATCGTAGCAATACGAGGGGACTACGTAGAGTTTTTAATTCCCATCACCATCCTTGTCACCGCACTGTATAATATTTTTAATGCCAGACGAAGTAAGCTATCTACGTCTAATTTGATGTTTTACCTGGTGACTTTGTTTTTCGGCCTTATTCACGGTTTTGGCTTTGCCCGCTACTATAATATGATGAAGACAGACGATAGTGTAGCGCCTTTGCTCGAATTTGCCGTGGGCGTAGAATTGGCCCAGATCGTGATCGTACTTATAACATTGCTACTATCATTTCTGGCTGTAGGAATACTACGATTTAATAAAAGAGATTGGCTGTTGATCATGTCGTCTATCGTAATTGGAATGACCATCCCAATGCTAGTGGATACCTGGCCATTTTAAAGTTTTTCAAATATTTAACGCCTGTATGCTTTGCGATCGTGTAACTTACTTTTAATTTCGCCTACCTATCACCTAACAAATGACCCAGGAAAAACAACGAAAATACGATATAGCCTATTTGCGAATGGCCAAAGAGTGGAGTACCTTGTCCTATTGTGAAAGAAGACAAGTTGGCGCGCTTATTGTGAAAGATAAAATGATTATAAGCGACGGATATAACGGTACGCCAACGGGCTTTGAAAATATTTGTGAAGACGATGAAGGGTTTACCAAATGGTATGTACTTCACGCCGAAGCCAATGCCATATCGAAAGTTGCCTCTTCAACACAATCCTGCGAAGGGGCTACTTTGTATATAACTATGTCGCCCTGCCAGCAATGTAGTAAGTTGATACACCAGGCAGGAATAAAACGCCTGGTTTATCACGAGGAGTACAAGGATAATTCGGGTGTGAAATTTTTAAGAAAAGCAGGCGTTAGTATAACGCATATTGAAGCAATTTAGAGCCCTATGGGAATTCAGAAAAAATACCTTCCTTTATTGATAAGTGTGGCAATAGCCGCAGGTGTATTTATTGGATCTAAGCTGAATTTCCACGATACTAACGAAAAGATCTTTGCCACCAACTCTAAGAAGGACAAGCTCAACAGGCTTATAGACTATATCGACTACGAATATGTAGACCAGGTGAATACAGACAGTATAGTAGATGTGACCGTTAACGGGATATTGGAAAATCTTGATCCGCATTCGGTGTATATCCCGGTAGACGACTACGAAGACAACGCCAATGATATGCGTGGGAATTTTGTTGGTATTGGGATTAGTTTTTATCCCTATAAGGACTCCATAGCGGTAATACGTGCTATAGAAGGAGGGCCTGCCGAAAAAGCCGGAATTAAAGGAGGAGACCGGATCTTATTTGCAGACGGAAAACCACTTTTTGGTTCGGACATCTACCGCGACAGTATCTCCGAATTCTTAAAGGGTGAGATCAACTCTAAAGTTAAACTTACAGTTTATCGGCCTTCAGAAAATAAAATGATCGAATTTAAACTGAAGCGCAAACGAGTACCCCTTGTTAGCGTAGATGCTGCTTATAAACTTACCGATGAGATTGGATATATAAAAGTAAATCGTTTTTCGGAGACCACTTATACCGAGTTCCGCGAGGCTTTAGATGAGCTAAAAGACGAGGGAATAGAGACCCTGGTACTGGACTTGAGGAATAATCCCGGAGGCTATATTTATGCCGCCGAAAAACTGGTAGATGAGTTTCTGGAAGATGACAAACTTATACTCATCACCCGTAATAAGAGTGGTGAAGAGAACAGAAGTTATGCAACCCGCAAAGGAGAATTTGAGAAAGGGAAGGTATATGTACTTGTCAATGAGAATTCTGCCTCCGCAAGTGAGATCGTGGCCGGTGCTCTTCAGGATAATGATAAGGGGACTATCATAGGAAGGCGATCCTTCGGGAAAGGTCTGGTTCAGCGGGAAATGGCACTGGGTGACGGAAGTGCTGTGCGTTTAACCATAGCACGCTATTATACACCTACAGGCAGGTCTATACAGAAACCTTACGGCAATGGGAATGGCGATTATTATCGCGATTACGAGAACAGGTATAAAAATGGTGAATTGGAAGATCCTGAGAATATACAAGTGGCAGATTCATTGCGATTTGTAACACCGGGTGGGAAGGTGGTCTACGGAGGAGGAGGTATTATCCCGGATGTTTTCGTGCCTAAAGATACCAGCGTAGAAAATGAAACCCTCGAATATATTTCCAGAAGTGGGTTTATGGGATATTTTATTTTCGAATACCTGGAAAAGAACAGGTCCTTTTTCAGCGGTATGACCTTTAATCAGTTTGCAGACAATTTCGAAATACCCGAATCGCTAAAAGAGGAATTTTATGCGTATTCTGCTTTCGAAAATGCCCAGATCGACCTTCGCAAATACAGTGATGAACTAGGAACTGCATTAAAGGCGAATATTGCCCAGCAATTGTTTGGTACTAATGCTTTCGAATATTTTCTCAACGACGGGGATACCATGCTTAACAAGGTGATGGAACTCGAGTCTTCAGAAGCCAAAAGAGATTAATCACTATTTCTTCCCCGAGATCTTGCGGGAAGATCTTAAAATCAACATTAATAGGATCACACAGGCCGATGCCAGAATACTGATGGCAGCTACCTGGCTGTCACCCTCAAACAGATTGTCGAAATCTAGTTTTGTGATATTAAAGATGATCAGACCTGCTGCGATGGCGATGAATATATAAATAGCTGCTTTCATGTTCAATTAATTAAATAATTCCTGAATGTTGGAAGTGAATAATTTTACTGCTATGGCTAACAGGATCACCCCAAATACTTTCCGAATGATCTCTATACCGTTCTTTCCCAAGATCCGTTGTAAACGTGCGGAGGTCTTAAGGACAATATAAATAAAAACAATGTTTATTAGAATAGCCACGATCACGTTCTGGATCTCGTATTCGGCGCGAAGTGATAGTAAAGTGGTAAGGCTTCCGGGTCCGGCAAGCATAGGAAACGCCAGAGGGAAAATTGTGGCAACTTCGGGCCCGGTACCTTCATCCTTAAACAGGGTGATGCCAAGAAGCATCTCGATAGCGATAAAGAAAAGCACAAAAGCCCCTGCTACAGCAAATTCGTTTACATTAATACCTATAAGATTTAAAATGCGTTCGCCCACAAACAAAAAGACGATAAGAACTACTGCCGCAATAATGGAGGCCTTTTCGCTATGAATATGTCCAGCTTTCTCACGTAGGGAAATAATGATAGGTATATTTCCAATGATATCGATCACTGCAAATAAGACCATACTGGCGGTAAAGATCTCTTTGGCGTTTAATGTCATTAGGTGCTATATCAGGCCGCAAAATTAGACAAAGTGGTTCGATTTTTATTACTTCTGAATTAATATTTCCGTTAAAAGTTTCGTCTCCAACAATTTTAAACCGTGTATCTTTGGGGGCATGTTTCAGCTTGGAAAAACCATAGTTTCTGAAGATATCATCGAAAAAGATTTCGTGTGTAATCTCAACGCGTGTAAAGGAGCCTGCTGTATAGAGGGTGAGGCTGGAGCACCCGTTACGGACGAAGAGGTAGAGATCCTCCGGGAAATTTACCCCAAAGTAAAACCATTTCTGCGGCCCGAAGGAATTGCGGCCATAGAAGCTCAGGGAACTCATATAGTTTCCCAACAGGATGAGTTGGAAACCCCACTGGTAAATGGTAAGGAATGTGCGTATGTGACCTTCTCCAAGCAAGGAGTCGCCGGCTGTGGGATTGAAGACGCGTACAATGCGGGTGCGATAACTTTTCGCAAGCCTATCTCCTGTCACTTATATCCGGTGAGAGTTCAGGACTATAGTGAATTCGCTGCGGTGAATTATCATAAATGGCCTATCTGTAATGACGCCTGCGTATTAGGGAAGGAATTAAAGGTACCTGTGTATAAATTTGTAAAGGAAGCGCTCATTAGAAAGTTTGGGGAAAATTGGTATGCCGAGTTGGAGAAAGTAGCAAGAGACATGAATTAGTTATTGCGCCATTGTATCTTCTATCCGTTTCAAATTGGTTGGTTGCAGCCCTCCTCTTCTATAAAATCTATTCAGTAAAAATCCCTACAGAAAATCACCTGTTCGGGCGATGATCAATTGGTTGATATTTAATATATTAGTACTACGTAAACATAACCACTAAAGAAGCTACATTATGAAGAAATTATTGTTTTCCATTGCTATATTGGCGAGTTTCACCGCCTGTGAAAATCCGGTATCCAAAAAGATAAAGGAAACCAAAGAAACGGTTTCCAATACGAGAAAAGCCGTGAAGGAAATGGAGAAGGTTCAGGAAGATATGGAGGATCTAAAGAACGAAGAACCCCTTACCAATGAAGAATTAAAAGCCTGGTTGCCGGATGAGATAAACGGCATGAAGCGCACCGGATACAAAGCAGGTCAAACCGCTTTTATGCAGATCGCCCAGATTGAAGCAACCTATCAAAATGAGGACAAGTCGAAGAAACTACACATCCAGATCATGGACGGGGCTGGCGAAATGGGAGCTGCTGCAACTGCAGGTATACGAATCTTATTTTCTCAGGATTTTGAGGAAGAGGATGAGTACAAGGTAAGACGAACACTTGTGAAGAACGGTAGTAAAGCTGTAGAAGAATACCGTAAGGACGGTAGTCGTTCTGAAGTTCAATTCATGCAGGACAATCGATTCTACATTATGGTAAGAGGCACAAATATGGACCTGGATGAAACCTGGGACGCCATAGACGAATTAGACACAGACGATCTGGGTTAGAAACAAAAAGATAAAAAGTATGATCGCCTTCATTTTTGAGGGCGATTTTTTTTGTTCTCTGAGGTGCAAAATTTCAAAATCTGCATTTAGAAAGTTAATTTTCCGATATTTTTTTGTCCTGCCATTGTTGAAAATTAGGCGTAAGAAAATAGTATCAAACTACAAACAAACCACCATAAAACGGAAGGCTATGAAGGTTTTCAACGTACTAAGAGCGTAATTGTTCATAAGTTTGACAAAATTTCTTAAAATCTTAAAAAACAGATAGTTAGAATGTTTATTTAAGATAATTATAGTAACACTTGCAAATCGTAGATGTTGAAAACTTTGTTGAAAACCAACACTCATTTCTGAAGATTTTCAACTTAGATTTTTTCATATTTGTTAGTCCCGAGTAACGACAATTTTTCTAAAAATCCAAAAACACGAAGGACAATGAGCGCAGTAGAACCCATTTTACAAGATAACAAAGACAGGTTTGTAATTTTCCCTATTCAACATCACGATATTTGGGATTGGTACAAAAAAAGTGAGGCCAGTTTCTGGACTGCTGAAGAGATCGATCTTCATCAGGACCTTTCAGACTGGAACAACAAACTCAATGCTGATGAGAAGTATTTCATCAAACACATTCTTGCCTTCTTTGCTGCTTCGGATGGGATCGTAAACGAAAATCTCGCAGAAAATTTTGTGAATGAAGTTCAGTATAGCGAAGCAAAATTCTTCTATGGGTTCCAGATCATGATGGAAAATATCCACAGTGAAACCTATTCGTTACTAATCGATACCTATGTAAAGGACGACAAGGAAAAGGATATGTTGTTCAGAGCCATTGAAAATTTCCCTGCGATCAAGAAAAAGGCAGATTGGGCCCTGAAGTGGATTGAAAGTCCAAGTTTTGCCGAACGCCTTATCGCCTTCGCGGCCGTAGAAGGGATCTTCTTCTCGGGAGCCTTCTGCTCCATATTTTGGTTGAAAAAACGTGGTCTTATGCCGGGTCTAACCTTCTCTAACGAACTTATTTCAAGAGATGAAGGCGTGCATTGTGATTTTGCCGTGCACCTGCACAACCACCACCTTGTAAATAAAGTGTCTAAGGAACGCATCCGTGAAATTCTTGTAGATGCACTGAATATAGAACGTGAGTTTATTACCGAATCCCTGCCTGTGAGTTTGATAGGGATGAATGCAAAACTTATGACTCAATACCTTGAATTTGTAACAGACCGCTTATTAGTTGAACTTCAATGTGAAAAAGAATACAATGCAACCAATCCATTCGATTTTATGGATATGATCTCGTTGCAGGGTAAGACAAACTTTTTCGAGAAGCGTGTTTCAGAATATCAGAAAGCAGGCGTTACCAACAAAGACAAGGAATCGAACAAGATTAGTTTCGACGCAGATTTCTAAAGTATTCCAATAGCGGAACATTTCCGCGGAATTTATAATATATCGCTGATAATGTGGTGTTTAACAATGCCCCAGCAGCACCCTTTTACAACTAAGTAACCTCATAAAAGAAAAACAGAAATGGATGTAGTAAAAAGAGACGGACGAAAAGAGCCCATCATGTTCGATAAGATCACAGCCCGGGTGAGAAAATTGTGCTATGGATTAAACGAATTGGTGGACCCTGTTAAGGTTGCCATGCGAGTGATTGAAGGGCTTTACGATGGTGTAACCACCAGCGAATTGGATAATCTTGCCGCCGAGATCGCTGCTACCATGACCACCTCACATCCGGATTATGCAAGACTGGCTGCAAGGATCTCTGTTTCCAACTTACACAAGAATACCAAAAAGTCTTTCTCTGAAGTGATGACAGACTTATACGAGTATGTTAATCCTCGTACCGGAAAAAAAGCACCCCTGCTAAGCGATGAGGTTTACCAGATCATAAAAGACAATGCAGAAGAACTCGATTCTACTATCATATACAATCGGGACTTTGGCTATGATTACTTCGGATTTAAAACCCTGGAGCGATCCTACCTGCTGAAACTAAACGGGAAGATCGTAGAGCGCCCGCAACATATGCTTATGCGTGTATCTGTGGGGATCCACCTCAACGATCTGGCCGCGGCAAAGGAGACTTACGAATTGATGTCGAAAAAGTTCTTTACCCATGCTACTCCTACTTTGTTCAATAGTGGAACGCCAAAACCACAAATGTCGTCCTGTTTCCTACTAACAATGAAAGACGACAGCATCGACGGTATCTACGACACACTGAAGCAAACGGCGAAAATCTCACAATCTGCCGGAGGAATCGGATTGTCCATCCACAATATTCGGGCTACAGGTTCGTATATTTCGGGGACAAATGGTACTTCCAACGGAATCGTACCTATGCTTCGTGTGTTTAATGATACCGCGAGATACGTAGACCAAGGTGGTGGAAAACGGAAAGGATCTTTCGCTATCTATGTAGAGCCCTGGCATGCCGACATTTTCGATTTCCTGGACCTGAAAAAGAATCACGGAAAGGAAGAAATGCGGGCCCGGGACTTATTCTACGCAATGTGGATACCGGATTTATTTATGAAAAGAGTACAGGAGGATGGAGACTGGACCCTAATGTGTCCTAACGAGTGTCCTGGCCTTTTCGATACCCACGGCGATGAATTCGAAGCCTTGTACGCCAAGTACGAAACAGAGAATAAAGGAAGAAAAACTATCAAAGCCCGGGAATTATGGGAAAAGATTCTGGAATCTCAAATAGAAACCGGTACGCCATATATGCTGTACAAAGATGCAGCTAACCGTAAGAGTAACCAAAAGAACCTGGGAACCATCCGTTCCTCGAACCTATGTACGGAGATCCTCGAATATACTTCGGAAGATGAGGTAGCCGTTTGCAACCTTGCTTCTATCGCTTTACCCATGTTCGTGAAGAACGGAGCGTTCGATCACAAAGAATTGTTCAGAGTAACTAAAAGAGTAACCAAAAACCTCAATAGAGTAATAGACCGAAATTACTACCCGGTAAAGGAAGCAGAGAATTCTAACTTCCGTCATCGTCCGGTAGGTCTTGGGGTGCAGGGATTGGCAGATACCTTTATCTTGTTGAGGTTACCCTTTACCTGCGATGAGGCTCAGAAATTAAACCAAGAGATCTTCGAGACCCTTTATTTTGCGGCTGTAACTGCTTCTATGGAGGAGGCAAAGGCAGATGGTCCTTACGAAAGTTATAAGGGGTCTCCAATTTCTCAGGGGGAATTCCAGCACAATCTATGGGGGATAAAAGATGAAGAATTAAGCGGTCGATGGGATTGGGCCAAACTTCGTAAGGATGTGAAAAAACACGGGGTGCGTAACTCACTCCTGGTGGCACCCATGCCAACTGCATCCACCTCACAGATCCTAGGTAATAACGAGGCCTTCGAACCCTACACCTCCAATATCTACACCCGAAGAGTACTTTCCGGGGAGTTCATTGTAGTGAATAAGCACTTGTTGGAAGACCTGGTGAATCTTGGATTGTGGAATGACGACCTGAAGGAAGAGATCATGCGCGCCAATGGTTCTATTCAAAATGTGGACGTGATCCCTCAGGAATTAAAAGAGCTGTACAAGACAGTTTGGGAATTGAGTATGAAGGATATTATCGATATGTCCCGTCACAGAGGATACTTTATCGATCAGTCGCAATCGCTCAATCTCTTTATGGAAAATGCCAATTTTGCAAAACTAACCTCCATGCATTTCTATGCCTGGAAAAGCGGCTTGAAAACAGGAATGTATTATCTGCGTACCAAGAGTGCCGTAGATGCAATTAAATTTACTTTAAAAAGTGAAACTAAAAAAGAACCGGTTGCTGCCGTTGCGGAAACCAGTGTGGATGCTACCTCGGCAGTGTCCAACAAACCACTCACTCCTCAGGAATTACGTGAAATGCTTGCCAAATCGCGCGATGCAGAAGACGATGACTGCTTGATGTGTGGTTCTTAATTTAAGTGTTATTAATTATGAAAAAGGAGGGCATTAGCCCTCCTTTTTTTTTACTTTCATTTATATTAGCTTTTTACTTTATCATGGACGAACTAATTAGCCGGCCCGAGGAGGTGTTACTTTGTTCTCAATGCGAAACACCCATATCCGCCGAACATAAATTTTGCGTGAATTGTGGATTTCCCGAACGTGGTTCGGAAAGAGAAAAGTCTGGTTTCCATTCAAACCGAGTCCTGAATGCACGAAAAAGCCAAATGGCCAGAAAGGAGATCAAGTCAGGACGAAACAGCTTATTGATCATTGCAGGACTTTCCTTCCTTTTTGGGGTTGGCTATTTCTTTTTACACGATGATTCTGCTACTTTGATTGCTTCAGGGATACTTTCCATAGTATACCTTGGTCTGGCTTTCTGGTCCCAGCAACGACCACTTATTGCTTTGGTTCTTGGCTTACTCGTGTACTTAACAACTATCGTTATAAACGCTATCGTAGATCCCGAAACCATCTACAAAGGAATTATTGTGAAAGTACTTATTATCGTATTTCTTAGTAAAGGAATAAATTCGGCCTTACAGCTGAGAAAAACTCAGGATTAACAGATGGTTTGCTGTACCCAATGTAATTCCTTGCTAGGGCCAACCGATATCTATTGTGGCAACTGTGGTACCAGGCGAACTGTAGAAACTTTAAAAAAGGAAAAGGAAAGTATTCGGCAGGTAATTATATTCTATCTCACTTTTTTGTTATATGCCATTGTGTCTTTCGTGATCTACCTTGAAAGCGATTCTTTACTTACAGAGATCATTTTGGAATCGGTATTTGTCCTGCTTACTGTG
>CAJQNO010000177.1 GCA_905479745.1 uncultured Flavobacteriaceae bacterium
TCCTATCTCGGGTAACCCGATAAACCAGGAAGCACCAACTGTGGCGGGCATCACCATATTAAATACGTCTATATAATGCCCTACCAATATCACAATCCCTGTTAAGATCACAAACCAGTTAACTCGTTTGTAATCGCTATTCATTAGCATCAATACCGGGAATACGAAATTCATCACCACCATTCCGAAGAAAGGCAGGTTGTAATCTTCGATTCGAGTTACAAAATAGGTAACTTCCTCGGGGATATTCGAATACCAAATCAACATAAATTGCGAAAACCATAGATAGGTCCAGAAAATGCTGAAACCAAACATATATTTTGCAAGGTCATGAATATGACTGTCGTTCACATGCTCCAGATATCCCTGCGATTTCAATACAATGGTAACCATGGCTATAACAGTGATAGCACTTACCATCATTCCGGCAAACACATACCATCCAAACAGGGTTGAGAACCAGTGAGGATCGAAACTCATAATCCAATCCCAACTCATCATAGATTCTGTTACGATAAAGAATACCAAAAATATAGCCGAAGCTTTAAAGTTCTTTTTAAACCAGCGGTTGTCTTCAGCATTATCATCTCTAAGAGAGTTTCGTCTGGACACCCATCTGTACAGGTTCCATCCTCCCAGGAATATCAATGCTCTAATAAGGAAAAACGGTACATTTAAAAAGCTGCTCTTTCCGGCGATCAACTTATCAAAGTGATCACTTTCAGGGTTAACCAATTCGGGGTCCATCCAGTGAAAGATATGATTTACATGGAAGGCCGAAAGCAGTAATAACACAAGAATGATCACAGATGCCACCGGTAAATAGGCTGTAATTCCTTCCATTACTCTAAACAATACCGGGGACCATCCTGCCTGAGCGGCATATTGAATGGCATAGAATGCCAGTGTCCCAAGGGCGATCATAAAGAAGAAGAAAGAAGCAATATACAAGGCAGACCATGGTCTGTTTTGCAATTGATGTAATACATGCTCGTAATGGGCCTCGTCGTCATGGGTTTCTTCTCCGTGCCCACTATCGTGAGTTTCATCAACAACAGCATGATCACCACCATGGCCATCACCGTGACCATCGGCCAGCATTTCCTTTACTTCGGAAGTTGTTTTTGGAGCCATCATAAAGCCTGAAACGATTCCAACGGCACCAACTACCATAAAGATAATTGCGAACAGTTTTAATTTATTGGGTAGCGTATACATATCTTTAGCTATTCTCTTTATTCTTTAATGTCATTATTAGTTATCAACAGCATCTACAACAACGGTATCTTCGGCCGACTCGATTAGCTGTGGCAAATTGTCCACTGCATTTTCTCCCATGGTTTCAACTATTAACCCAGCTTCTCCCTTAAGAGCAGCCTTCAGGTTTAATACGTGTTGTGTAATCTGCCATCTTTCCAATTCGTTCGTTTGAGAAGCATAGGATCCCATAGCATTTAAACCAAACATTTGTACATGGTAAATACTTCCTTCAGTGATATTCCTTCCCGGATCTGCATAGCTTGGAATTCCGAGGAATTTTTCCCGCTGCATTAATATACCTTGCCCATCACCTTTGGTTCCATGACAAACGGCACAATAAATCTCATATAACTGCGCTCCTTTAGCCAAGTTTTCCTCGGTTACCGGTAAAGTCATCTTAAGCTCTGTACGGGCAAGCTCTAATCCGGCAGTCGAATTTTCGTATTCGTAAGGCATCCACCCTCTGGGGATAGACCCGTTTGCCGGAAGCTTTGCCTCCATTTCGTTCTCAAATATATCGTATTGGCCATATGTTTCGTATCCTACAGGCTTGTACATATTAGGCATGTACTGATAGTTCGGACTATTAGTGTTTGAACAGGACATTATTGCAACGGAAGCAATAATTACCATACTTATGTGAATCGCTTTCTTCATATTAATGGTCTTCGTCATTTTCATGAATACTAATTTCCAATGCTCCAGTACCAGACAAGAAGCTGGATACTTGCTCAATATCGTGATTTCCTGTGTCGACTACCATTAAAAAATGATCATCGGTAGTACGCACATCGGGGTTTTCGGCTTTCTTAAATGGCCATAATTTACTCCTCATATAGAAGGTAATTACCATTAAATGAGCTGCAAAAAATACCGTCATTTCGAACATGATCGGTACAAAGGCAGGCATATTTTCAAGATAACTGAAACTTGGCTTACCCCCAATATCCTGTGGCCAGTCCTGGATCATAATGTAATTCATCATGATGATCGCGACCGCAAGCCCAACAAGCCCGTATAAAAATGAGGTGATTGCAATACGGGTATCGGCCAATCCCATCGCCTTTTCCAGCCCATGAACCGGAAATGGTGTATATATTTCTTCTATATGATAATGTTCATCCCGTACTCGCTTTACGGCGTTCAAGAGGATGTCATCATCATTATAAATAGCGTGTATCACTTTCGATGCCATAGCTATGAATTATTTTTAAGTTTAGTTGCCTGCCCGGCCCAGTCATCTCGTTTAGCTCTTCCTGGGAATTCGTCTATAATGCTGTCCAACAGGTCGTATTCTCTATCGGTCATTTTACTAACCTGATCAAAGGTGTAGATGCCAAGCTGGTGTAGTTTTTGTTCCATTACCGGACCTACACCACTAATTCGTTTAAGATCGTCTGCAGATTGGGTATTTGGATCGAAGGTTCCAATACTGTCTAACAAACTATTTATTTTTTCCGAATTGTCCTCTGCGATAGGACTATCCGGTACAGTTACCGGAGTTTCAGTTGCAGCAGCCCCAAGCACCTCACCGTAATGCTTTACATCATCACCGTGTTCTGCTCTTAATCTCTTATACTTGTCTCCTGATCCCTTCAGAATAGATTTTACCTCAGCCTGTGCGATAACAGGGAAGGTCCTGGCATATAGTAGGAACAATACAAAGAAAAATCCAATGGTTCCAATAAATATTCCTATATCCACAAATGTAGGTGAGAACATGGTCCAGGATGAAGGAAGGTAATCGCGGTGTAACGACGTTACAATGATCACAAAACGCTCAAACCACATTCCTATGTTCACAACGATCGAAATAAAGAAGGAGAACATAATACTGGTTCGTAATTTCTTGAACCACATAAACTGCGGGCTGAACACATTACATGTCATCATGGCCCAGTAAGCCCACCAGTAAGGTCCGGTAGCACGGTTAAGGAAGGCATATTGTTCATATTCCACTCCCGAATACCATGCGATAAATAACTCGGTAATATAAGCTACCCCAACAATTGAACCTGTTATCATGATCACAATGTTCATGAGCTCAATATGCTGGATTGTGATATAGTCCTCCAGATTAGACACTTTTCTCATGATGATAAGAAGCGTCTGTACCATCGCAAAACCAGAGAAGATCGCTCCCGCAACAAAGTAAGGCGGGAAGATGGTCGTGTGCCATCCCGGAATTACAGATGTGGCGAAGTCGAAAGATACGATTGTATGAACCGAAAGTACAAGAGGAGTTGCCAATCCGGCAAGTACCAAAGATACTTCTTCAAATCGTTGCCAGTCTTTTGCACGTCCACTCCATCCAAAAGAAAGAATACTGTAAACTCTTTTAGTAAATGGCGTGATCGCACGGTCTCGTATCATGGCGAAGTCGGGCAATAATCCCGTCCACCAGAAAACCAAAGAAACCGAAAGATAGGTTGATATTGCAAATACATCCCAAAGCAGTGGTGAGTTGAAATTTACCCACAGCGAACCAAATTGGTTGGGAATAGGTAGAACCCAATACGCCAACCAGGGACGTCCCATGTGAATGATAGGGAACAAACCTGCCTGGATAACCGAAAAGATCGTCATCGCCTCGGCAGAGCGGTTGATCGCCATTCTCCATTTCTGACGGAAAAGTAGAAGTACCGCAGAAATCAGGGTTCCTGCGTGACCAATACCTACCCACCAAACGAAATTTGTTATATCCCAGGCCCAGTTAACTGTTGGGTTTAGACCCCATACACCAATTCCGGTGGAAATGGTATAGATAATACAGCCAATACCCCATAGGAATGCAGCTAATGCTATTCCGAATACAATCCACCAGGATTTGTTTGCCTTTCCTTCGACCGGAGCAGCAACATCCACAGTAACATCGTGGTAGGATTTATTTCCCGTAACTAAGGGTTTTCTAATAGGTGCTTCGTAATGCGACGCCATATCTTTTTGTACTATTTCTTAGTTAGTTATTTTAAGCTTCCTTTGTGTTCCTTACCTGAGTTTGGTACATAACATTAGGTTTTGTCCCAACTGCTTCAAGTAAATGATACATCCTGTCGTCATGCTTCTTCTTATAAACCTCACTATCGTGGTCGTTCACATCACCAAAGACTATTGCCCCTGTGTTACATGCCGAAGAACATGCGGTTTTAAATTCTCCATCCTTGATCGGTCTTCCATCCCGTTTTGCATCTAATATGGTTTTCTGTGTCATCTGAATGCACATAGAGCATTTTTCCATTACTCCACGTGATCTCACTACCACATCAGGATTTAGGACCATTCTTCCAAGGTCGTTATTCATATGATAATCGAACTCGTCGTTCTCGGCATATAAGAACCAGTTGAATCGACGAACCTTGTAAGGACAGTTGTTTGCACAGTAACGCGTACCAACACAGCGGTTATACGCCATGTGATTTTGCCCTTGCCGTCCATGCGATGTAGCCGCTACCGGACAAACCGTCTCACAAGGAGCGTGGTTACAGTGCTGACACATCACAGGCTGAAAGGCTACCTGAGGATTTTCGGAAGCTTGTTCCAGTTCTCCGAATTCGGAAAGCGAACTTCCTAATCCGGAAATATTTTCTTTTTTATCAAGATCTACAGCAAACGACTCCTGACTTGAATAGTATCGGTCGATACGAAGCCAGTGCATGCTTCTACTCTTTCTGATCTCAGTCTTACCAACTACAGGTACATTATTTTCGGCATTACAAGCTATAACACATGCCCCACATCCCGTACAAGCGTTCAGGTCGATGGATAAGTTAAAGTGATGTCCTACCGAACGATCGAAAGAATCCCAAAGATCGGCATCCGGAGATGTCACAGGAATTTCCATATGATCTTTGGAAACCATAGGCATGGCATTCCATTCTGTCGCATCCTTCGTATTAAATATCTCTAAGGTAGTTTCGCGAATAATATCACGACCCATCATTGTATTTTGTAGCTGAACACAGGCAAACTCATGAATACCGTTTGCTTTGGCAACACTTACATTCTGTACTGCCTTGAAATTGTTGTACAGCGGGAAGGCATTAACCCCGGTTTGCATTTCAGATTGAATAGCTGCAGTCTTACCATAACCCAAGGCTAAACCAATGGATCCTTTTGCCTGACCAGGCTGAATGATCACCGGTACATTTTCAACAGTAACATCTCCCATAGAGACATTTACATAACTTCCGTTCAGCGCACCATTGGCTACATTAAAGTTTTCAATTCCCATGGCCTCAGCATCTGAAGCAGACATGGTAACATAATTATCCCAGGCTGCCCGGGTAATAGGGTCTGGCATCTCCTGCAACCAAGGATTATTGGCCTGTTGACCATCTCCCATGGAGGTCTTGGTATACAAGATAAGTTCCATTCCACCTTCTTGTGAATTCGCTGATAAAGCGCCTTCAGAAGTACTGCTCTCAAGTGTATTTAGTGCCGGTGTAGTTTCCAAAACTTCCAGTTCAACATCACTTTCAAAAACTCCATCCTGAACAGCTTTGTTCCAGGAGGCTCCGGCAAGAATATTGGTTTCCCAATTCTCGCGTAGGTAATCGTAATATGGTTTGTCATTACCAGACCATTTCAACAGACATTCCTGAAATTGTTTTGTGTTGAAAAGAGGCCTGATGGCAGGTTGTGTTAATCCAAAATTCCCTTTCTTGGTTTGAATATCGCCCCAACTCTCCAGATAGTGAGGAGTTGCCGCGACCATTTTCGCAAGAGAAGCAGTAGCGTCCTCCTTCATAGCGAAGGCAAGAGACAGCTCCAGGTTTTTATACGCATCGGCAAACGATGGATGAGGGAAGGAATAAACCGGATCTACTCCTACTGTGATAAGTCCTTTTATACTCCCTGAAACAACTCCGTTCATCACGGCAGTGACTTCGGCAGTGTTCCCCATGGAGGTAAGGCGAGGCTTATCGGTATCCATTGCCATACTTCCACTGGACTCATTATAATTTAATACAGCCGCTTGGGCAGCCACATCAGGCAGACCTGTAACGATCACACCTTTATTTCCGGCACGATCAAGCTCGGCTTTTGCAGCTCTAACCGCTTCGGCAACGCCCTCTGGTAATCCAGACATGCTGCCTCCTGTTAAAGCCATAACTATTTTTTTCTGGTCTGAAGGTTTTACCGGAACTCGCTTATCTGCGTTAGCTCCGGATAGCGTCATATTCGCTTCAAACTGAATGTGGCGTGACATCTTACCATTCTTCGGAACACGATTCTCGATATAATCTGGGGAGTAACCTCCACCTTGCCAATCACCTAAGAAATCGGCACCTACAGAAACGATCACATCCGCTTTGGAAAAATCGTAATCGGCCAAGCCACGGGATCCGTATTTCGCCTGATAGGCATCTGCCGCTTCCGATGAAGAAACTGTATCATAAATTACATGGCGAACATGAGGGAACTGGGTAATAAATTCCTGAATTAATTTTGATGTGGTCGGGCTGGCGAAAGTTTGCGTAAGTAGAACGACGTCTTTTCCGGTCATCTGACTCAAAGTGGCAACTACTCCAGCGTCGAAGTCTTCCCAGTTTACTTCTTCTTCTCCTACTCTGGGGGCCATCAACCTGTTTTTGTCGTACAACGAAAGAACAGAAGCCTGAACACGAGCGTTTACCTCATTGTTCCTAGCAAGATCGTTACGCTCAATTTTAATAGGACGCCCTTCGCGAGTCTTTACCAGCACATTGGCGAAATCGAATCCATCACCAATGGAAGATGCGTAATAATTTGCCACACCGGGAACAATTTCGTCTGGTGCCACTACGTAAGGAATGGATTTAATTACCGGACCTTCACAGGCGGCCAATGAGGCTGCTGCTGTTGTGAACCCAACATATTTTAAGAAATCGCGTCGTGTGGTCGATGAAGCTTCAAGAGTTTCTTTATCCCCTAGAAAATCGTCTGTGGGAATCTCTTCAACAAATTCGTTTTGTTTCAGCGTCTCAACAATAGAACTGTTTTCTTTCAGTTCTTCAACACTTTTCCAGTATTTCTTGTTTGATGCCATATTCGTTTCTGAAAAATTATTCATTCGTTATTAATAGTGACACTTGCCACATTCCAGTCCACCCATCTGTGCAATGGTTAACTGATCTACACCATACTTCTTAGAAAGTTCTTCGTGAATCTTCTTGTAGTATTCGTTGCCTTTAAGGTCTACATTAGTTTCCCTGTGACAGGTGATACACCATCCCATGGTGAGCGGAGAAAACTGCGACATGATCTCCATTTCTTCAACCGGCCCGTGGCATGTCTGACACGCAATTCCGGCAACTGTGACGTGTTGCGAGTGATTGAAATATGCAAAATCGGGCAGGTTGTGTATACGCACCCATTTTACAGGTTTCTCTTCTCCTGTATAAGACTGTGTATTCTCATCCCAACCAACAGCATCGTATAACTTCTTGATCTCGTTGGTATAGAACTCCTTGGTGTATCCTTTCTCAACATCTTCTTCTCCGTTATATTCGGAGATCATTTTGTGACAATTCATACATACATTTAAAGAAGGAATTCCCGAATGTTTACTCTTCCTTGCCGAACTGTGACAGTAGTTACAATCTATCAGGTTATCACCAGCGTGGATTTTATGAGAGTAATGTATAGGCTGAACCGGAGCATACCCCTGATCTACACCAACTTGCATCATCCAACCATAGGCAAAATAACCCGAAGCCAGCAATAAGAATATAGAAGTAACAAATACCAGGAACTGATTTTGTACAAACGCTTTCCAGATAGGAGGACGTTTCTCACTAACTTCATATTCCACACCATTGGCCTCTGCGATCCTGCGAAGGGTTTTGTTCACCAACACCAGCATGACCACCAACAATAAGAAGATCAATGCAAGCGCCGCCAGGATGATGTTGTTGGTAGGGCCGTTACCTTCACCACCTCCACCACCTGTGGCCCCTGTTACAGCTACGGTTGGTTCTGGTTTTGGGGTATAGGTATAGGCAATGATATTATCGATATCGGTATCGCTTAGCGCCGGAAAAGCGGTCATAACCGATTGGTTGTTCGCTTCAAAAACAGCGATCGCCTGAGGGTCTCCAGACTTAATGAAATCCTGGCTGTTTCGAATCCATTTGTATAGCCATTCTTTATCGTATTTGTCACCCACGCCAAATAAAGCAGGCCCTACTCCTTTTTTGTAGAGCTTGTGGCAGGCAGCACAGTTGGCATTGAAGAGGGTCTTTCCAGCAGCCGCATCACCTTCTCCGGCAGCCGGAGCAGTTTCGGTAGTGGCAGCCGCCATATCTTCCTGTGCGTATGTGGTTGTTGAAAACGTTAGCAGAAGAGCTAACAACAGAAGTGACAATTGAGTTGGTAGATTTCGAAACTTCACCTTTATCATACTAATGGTTAATTATTGTCAAAAGTTTGGCACGTAATTGGTTATAGCTAATGCGAATTTCGCAGGTGTTTCCATGCCTAAAATAACCCTGCAAAAGTACGGTATAAGATCGATTTTAGAAATCTAAACAAAGTGTTAACGGTTAATTTATAATTATTCTAAATAATAATTTTAATCAATGTGAAGTTTATTAGATTTACATTTGTATTCAATATCAAATTACATGCGATTATCACATTTTCATAAACTATTTATTTTCAGTATATTAATTTGTTTTACTGCGAATAATATCTCGGCTCAACAGGCTACGGTCACAGTGAATCAGGATACTAAAATTCCACAATTACTCGAGTTGAAAAAAAGCCTCGAGAAAGAAAATAAATTAAGCGACGGATATACAATACAGTTGTATTACGGGGAATTAAACCGGGCAAATTCGGTGATTAAAAAATACCGAAACATTTATTCGGCCTGGCCTGCCTCCATCGAGTACGAAACACCCAATTACAAAGTTTGGGTAGGAAACTTTTCTTCTCGCCTGGATGCTGATAGGGCACTTATTGAAATTCAGCGAGATTTCTCTTCGGCCTTTATACTGAAACCAGAGCGCAAAAAGAAAAACAAATAGCTCTTTCTCTCTCGTGTATTTTCTTCATTATTAGGTGAATAATGTATTTTTTTTCTGAAAGTGTCCAAGTTTATAGCTGTAGCTTCGTCTAAGTATTAATAAGGATATTCAATCATAAAAACCATAATTATGAAGAAACTACTATTACCACTGGCATGCGTCCTTTTATTGAGCTTCACAATATCTGATGGTGGGCTCACTAAGGAAGAACGTAAAATGGCGGTCGCCGAAATGACTAATTCGCACGACCACCTCATGATAGCACTTCACGGGCTTAGCAAGGCACAATTGAATTACAAGATGGCACCCGATTCCTGGTCTATTGCAGAATGTGTGGAACACATCGCAATTTCGGAAGATACTTTTGCCGGAATGTTACAGGGATTATTACAGACAGAAGCAGATCCTGCCAACCGAGAAAAGGTTTCGGTTGGAGATAAGGATCTCATCGCTATGATGGTGGACCGCACTAATAAAGTGAAAACTCAAAAACCATTCGAGCCCACCGGAAAATATGGTTCACATAAAGCAACGGTGGAGGCATTCAAATCGGCTAGAAAAAAGAATATAGATTTTGTGAATACCAGCAATGCCGATTTCAGAAATCGTGTTCAGGAGTTTCCCTTCGGAACTGTAGACGCCTTTCAGGTAGTATTGTTCATGTCTGCACACAGCGAACGTCATGTTAGGCAGATCGAGGAGATCAAGACAAGTGCCGATTTTCCAAAAATGTGAACATCTAAAATAGAATAAGTTCGGCATTCAAAATAGGCAAGGCGACCTTTTCCTACCAGATATGGGAACTGGTCGCCTTTACTTATTAATGTTAAATAATCAGCTGATAAGAGGCGTGACAAAACTCATTGAAAATATGTTCAGTGTGTGACATTACGAATATTTTGGATGTCATAATGTTTTGTTTCATTCAGTTGAGTTAATCAAATGTAAAACCGAATATGATATTGGTAGATGCCACTCTAACCAATCTATCATTAAAAACCACAATTTTACTAATGTGTTCACCCCCAATATTTACCCTTGATTCAAGTGAAATCAAGTTTTTTGAATTTAATTCATAGTTTAATCCAAGTCCAAGTGAAAAACCGAAATCGAATGTTTCGAATTTTGACATTGTCATTTCATCGCTTTTCGAATCTACCAGGAGTCCTACATAGGGGCCTGCATTCACAAATACTCCTAAACTTCCTCTTCCCATAGTGTATCTATATAAAATTGGCAGGGTAATATAATTAAGAGATATCTTTTCATTAACTCCATAGGGCAAGCCTGTAGAAGGATTATTTATCTCTTTAAATGTTGTTTTAGCTCCCTTCTGCTCAAAATTAAAATTCGCCACCAAGGAGCTACGTTTGCTCAGATGGTAATTCCCATGAGCCCCGATTATCAAACCAACCTTGGTGGAGTATGGATCCTCAAAACTCAGGCCCGAAACGAACAAAACTGAAAAAGAAGGTCCACCATGGAAACCATAACTAAATTTACTTTGGGAATACGTAGTTAGTAATGGAAATAATAGAATCAGCCAAAATAAGCGTATTGCTTTTGAGGTAGTACATAATTTCATATCGCTATCGTTTAATTATTTTTCTGATTCTCTGACTTCCGAATCTATCCTTGAGAACTAAAAGATAGATCATGGTATACAGGTATTTTAGATCGATATTCAGTACTTTCCTCTAAATTTAAAAAACAAAATATTTGTTCAAACTCTAGTATTTAAATTGTTGGTAGGGACATTTGAATTCTTCAAAACTGATAAGAGCCATTATCTCGGTAATATCGAATTACCAAGGTATTTAAAAATAAGCCAGAGTTGAAATTGTTGTTCCGTGAATTCATGAAAATCCAGAATAAAATAATGAAATAAAAAAAGGCGGCCAATGGCCGCCTTTTTTTATTTAATAAGTTTCAGAATTATAACTTCTTCTTAACCTCAACTTCCTGGAAGCCTTCGATTACATCACCTTCTTTTATATCGTTGTAATTCTTCAGTTGTATTCCACAGTCGTAACCTTTGGCTACTTCTTTTACATCATCCTTAAATCTCTTAAGGGATTCCAGCTCGCCGGTATGAACAACCACGCCTTCGCGGATCAATCGGATACCGGAGTTTCTTAAGATCTTTCCAGAGGTCACCATACAACCTGCGATGGTTCCAACTTTAGATATCTTGAAAGTCTCGCGTATCTCGGCGGTTCCAGTGATCTCCTCCTTCAACTCCGGAGACAACATTCCCTCCATCGCATCTTTCAGGTCGTTGATAGCATCATAGATGATGGAATACGTTCTAATATCGATCTCTTCCTTATCGGCGATCTGCCTTGCGTTACCCATGGGACGAACATTAAATCCGATAATGATCGCATCCGATGCCGAAGCAAGTAGTACGTCACTTTCGGTGATCGCACCTACACCTTTGTGAATAATATTCACCTGGATCTCTTCCGTGGATAGTTTCAGGAATGAATCCGTTAATGCTTCAACAGATCCGTCCACATCACCTTTCAGAATAATATTCAGTTCTTTAAATTCTCCAAGAGCAATACGTCTTCCAATTTCATCAAGAGTGATATGACGTTGCGTTCTTACAGACTGCTCACGTTGCAACTGCATACGCTTGTTCGCAATATCTTTGGCTTCGCGTTCATCTTCAAAAACATTGAACTTATCACCTGCCTGGGGCGCTCCATCCAGCCCTAGTATGGATACTGGTGTTGATGGCCCGGCCTTTTTAATTTTCTTACCTCGCTCATCCTGCATGGCTTTCACTTTACCACTGTGCTGCCCGGCAAGTACGTAATCCCCAACTTCCAGGGTACCTCCCTGAACAAGTATGGTTGAAACATATCCCCTTCCTTTATCCAGGAAGGCTTCTACTACGGTACCGTAGGCATTTCTATTTGGATTGGCTTTAAGCTCAAGTAATTCTGCTTCAAGGAGAACTTTTTCAAGTAACTCTTTCACCCCTTCTCCGGTTTTAGCGGAAATATCATGCGACTGTATCTTTCCACCCCAGTCCTCAACGAGTAAATTCATATTGGCAAGACCTTCTTTGATCTTATCGGGGTTTGCCGTTGGCTTATCCACCTTATTGATGGCAAAAACTATTGGAACGCCGGCTGCCTGGGCATGACTTATGGCCTCTTTGGTCTGGGGCATGATATCATCATCGGCCGCGATCACAATTATAGCAAGGTCTGTTACCTGAGCTCCACGTGCACGCATAGCGGTAAAGGCCTCGTGACCCGGAGTATCCAGGAATGCAATTTTTTGTCCGTTTTCGAGGGTAACACCGTAGGCACCAATGTGCTGTGTAATACCCCCAGATTCTCCGGCAATAACATTCTCCTCACGAATGTAATCCAGTAGTGAAGTTTTACCGTGATCTACGTGACCCATTACGGTAACGATTGGTGCACGAGGCTCCAGATCTTCGGGAGCATCCTCCTCTTCATGGATGGCTTCTTCAATATCGGCAGTTACAAATTCTACCTGATATCCAAACTCATCAGCCACGATTGTAAGTGTCTCCGCATCGAGACGCTGATTCATGGTTACCATCATTCCTAATGACATACAAGCCGAGATCACTTCGGTAACCGGAACATTCATCATGGTAGCTACTTCGCTAACCGTAACAAATTCGGTTACTTTCAATACTGTACTCTCTGCTTCTTGCTGAGCCAGTTCCTCTTCCGATTTCTGGCGGTGAATATCTCTTTTTTCTCGTCTGTACTTGGCTCCCTTTCCTTTAGAGGATTTCCCCTGTAGTTTTTCGAGAGTTTCCCGCACCTGTTTTTGCACTTCTTCCTCGCTAGGCTCTTCCTTAGGGATATTACTTCTTCCTCTGCGGCCGCGGTTATCCCTGTGGTTGCCAGCGCCTTTTGAAGGCTCCTTACTTATTCTTCTACGGCGACTCTTTTTCTCCTTTTCCTTCGCATCATCTTTCTTCTCTTCCTTCTTCTTCTCAGGTTTCTTAAATTGAGAAAGGTCTATTTTCTTCCCGGTGAAGTTTGGACCATCCAGTTTTTGGTAGTTGGTCTCCACTACTTTCTTACTGTTATCTTCAGGTACTTCAACTACGGCTTCTTTAACAGGCTCCTTCTCCACCTTGGCCGTGGTTTTAGGTTTTGCCTTAGTCGCTCCAACCTTGGGTTTTACTTCGGTAACTTTTTCGACAACTTCGGTCTTAGCTTCGACCTCGACAGCTGCCTTTTTCTTTTCCTTGGATTTATCCAGGTCGATCTTTCCAACTTGTTTAGGACCGTCGAGTTTGGCTTCGGCTTTTATAACTTTGGAGGCACTTTTCTTTTCCTTTTCTTCCTGTTCCTTTTCTCGAGCTATCCGAAGTTCTTCCTTTTCCTTACGTTTTTCCTCCCCAACTTCTTTAGAAGCTACCTTTTTGCTCTTGTCTGTTTGGAACTCATCAAAAAGCACTTCGTATTCCTCGGCGGTGATCTTGGTAGTAGGGCGTGCCTCTACTTCGTATCCTTTGGAACTTAAAAATTCCACGGCACGATCCAGCGAGATATTGAATTCGCGAAGTACTTTACTAAGCCTCATTGTTTTTACTTCAGCCATAAAAATGCTTTCTCCTAATTTTAATTTTGGTATAAAAGTAGTTAATCTTTTTACTACTCTTCAAATTCTTCTTTTAATATGTTGATTACTTCCTGTATGGTCTCCTGTTCCAAATCGGTACGCTTTACCAGATCATCAATGTCGTGTTCCAATACACTCTTGGCAGTATCGAGTCCAATTTTATGGAATTCTTCGATGATCCATTCTTCGATCTCATCGGAAAATTCTCTTAGTTCCACATCCTCTTCAGCACCCTCACGAAGCACATCTATTTCGTAGCCGGTTAGTTGTCCTGCCAGCCTAATATTATGACCTCCACGCCCGATAGCCTTGGACACTTCCTCAGGTTTCAGGATCACTTCGGCACGTTTATTTTCTTCATCTATATTGATAGCAGTTACTCTTGCCGGACTTAGGGCACGAGTTATGAAGAGGTTTAGGTTATTGGTATAATTAATAACATCGATATTCTCATTCCCCAATTCACGTACAATTCCGTGAATACGAGATCCTTTCATACCCACACAGGCTCCCACCGGGTCAATTCGGTCATCGTATGAATCTACGGCAACCTTCGCTTTTTCTCCTGGAATTCTAACCACTTTCTTAACGGTTATAAGGCCATCGAATACTTCCGGAATTTCCTGTTCGAAAAGTTTTTCGAGGAAGATAGGATTAGCGCGTGACATTATAATGGAAGGCTTGTTTCCTTTTAGTTCCACACTTTCAATGATTCCTCTAACATTATCTCCTTTGCGGAAGAAGTCTGAAGGGATCTGCTTGTCTTTTGGTAGGATGATCTCGTTTCCTTCATCGTCTAACAGTATTACCGCCCGATGACGAATATGGTGCACTTCTGCCGTATAGATCTCTCCTTCCAGTTCCTTGAACTGCTTGTAAATATTTGTATTGTCGTGCTCGTGTATCTTAGAGATAAGGTTCTGGCGTAAAGCAAGGATGGACCTTCTACCCAGATCGATCAGTTTTACCTCTTCAGACACATCTTCCCCAACTTCGAAGTCATCTTCGATCTTTCTTGCTTCTGAAAGCGAGATCTCTTCATTGGGGTCCTCAACTTCTCCGTCGGCTACCACCACACGGTTTCTCCATATCTCTAGGTCACCTTTATCCGGGTTGATAATGATATCAAAATTATCGTCACTCCCGTATTTCTTCTTCAAAGCGTTTCTGAAAACGTCTTCCAGTATCGCCATAAGCGTTACTCTGTCTATGAGTTTATCGTCTTTAAATTCAGAAAATGAATCAATTAACGCTAAATTTTCCATGTCATTCTAATTAAATGTTATCATCACTTTTGCTTCAACAATATCGTTGTATGGGATCACCGCTTCTTTTTCAACGGTAACTTTTCCTTTCCCTATAGGTTTTGGTTCACGAGCTTTCCATTGAAGGGTTACAGCCTCATCGTCCACTTGTGTAAGTTTACCTTCTATGGTTTCTTCAGCGGTTAGAACCTTTAGTTTTCTACCTAGATTCTTCTTGTATTGCCGAATCATAGTTAAGGGTTCGGCAACTCCCGCCGAATGTACTTCCAGGGCAAAGTCCTCTTCCTCGCGATCCAGATTGTGATCAATGGCGCGGCTTACATCTATGCAATCCTGCACTGTAACGCCCTTATCTCCATCAATAATGATTCGTATCTGGTTGGCTTCGGAAATAGTAAGATCGATCAAAAACAACTCCGGTTTCTGCTCCAATGCCTCGTTCAATAATTCTGCTACTCGCTCTCGCATTATTTTTTGGCTATAAAAAGAGGGGACTTATTGTCCCCTCGGTTTGTTACGTACCAAATTCGCTGCAAATATAGGATATATTTTTCTTATATAAAAGCAAATACGAACCGATATATTTTTTGTATCTTCCTGTAACAAAACCAACTGGAAACACCAACTATTGATGAAAAAAATCCTTGTCCCTACAGATTTTTCAAAACAAGCCGAAAATGCCCTGAAAGTTGCGGCTCAAATGGCTGC
>CAJQNO010000178.1 GCA_905479745.1 uncultured Flavobacteriaceae bacterium
TTAGTCAATAAATCCGCCAGGGTTATTATCCCAGAATACCTGGTCGGTAAGCTGACGCTGTTGGATGTTCGGGTTGTTTTCTACCTCATCAACAGGATATCTGTACCCTCTTGGGAAGGCACCTGCTGCTGTTATAGGAGACTGCAGGGTTGGGAATCCTGTTCGTCTGTATAGGTTGTATACTTCTACACCGTTACCCCAGGAAGCAAGGAATGCTTCTCTTGCGATAATGGCAAGTTTTCCGTTGTTATTCGCTGCATTGTACTCTGCAAGTACCCCTGCTACGTAGTTATCCTTATCGGCTTGTGTCATTTCGAAACCGTCTGTTGCAACACCTCCTGAGAAGTCGTCTACCTTATCCAGGCTTAGACGGATCCCTTCGGCCAGTAAGTTAGCCGGGTTACCGTTGGTTCCAAGAGTAAGGGCTGTTTCGGCCAATAGGAATTTTGTATGAGACGCCAGGTAGATAGGTAATACACCAGCACCACCCAGGTTGTTATCTGTAGCTCTTGCCTGTGCAAACTCGTCTCTATCGAAGGCTCCACCACCCGGGTAGATACCAAAGGTAGTACGCTTAAATCCATCGTTTGGAATACCCGCATCATCGGTATGGTCACGACCCCAGTAAAGGTTTCCAACATAACAGTAATCGTATCGGGCATCTCCGGCACATGGCAGGTCTGAACCTGATGGTGGGTTGGAGGTTTGACGATACAGGTAGTAACGTGTTCTTGGATCGATCGTTCCTGTTTCGATAAAAGGAGGTTGATTGTCCCCTGCATTTAACAGGTCAAGGAAATTGTTACTCATATACGATCCGGCTCCAGATGCAAGATATCCCGTGGTAAAGAAGGGGTGTCTTGATTCTACAGGATCCTGAACATCAGAATATCCAAAAGTGAAATCCTCTGAAGTATTATCGATAATACTACCGTTAGCCGTTGAGTTGATCCCGGCCGTTGCTCTGGCAGGATCGGTAAGACGAAGGTTGTTATAAGCACGAAGCTTTAAAGTATTCGCCAGGGCGATCCAGTTGTCAGCATCGAAATCTCCGAAATAAAGATCGGTTGTTGGCTCGATAAGCCCACCAGCCTGAAGGTTGGCAATAGCTGCATCAAGTAACTCTAACTGCGCATCGTATACCGACTTGGCAGGATCTGCGTTTGGATTTGGAAATTCTTCCGGCTTGTTGGCCTCAGTATAAGGAACATCGTTCACATAATCTACTAGCATCATATAGGCAAAGGCCTCGATCACCTGAGCCACACCCAGGTGGTTGGTAAGACCTTCCCCACCGTTCTCAAGGTCCACATTGTGAAGCCCCTCGATAAGGTCGATGTTTCCAAACATCTGGTAAGATTGTTGCCACTCGGTAATAAGAGTATTATCATCAATGGCTCCGTTGTATGCTCCAAACAAGTTGGTCATACGCGTAGAACTCATAGAAGGTCCGTTGTACCCATTCCAGATGTTACGTGCGAAAGTAAGCTGCACGTCGTTCAGGATGAAGTTAGGATCTGCGTTCTCAGACCCAACAACGTTAGGGTTATCTAGTAATTCTAACTCTACTGTGTCACATGCAGTGAAGAAAAGGAGGGTGGTAAGAATGAATGAGATTTTAAGTGCGTTTTTCATAGTAAAATTTTTGCGTTCAGTAATAGAACAGTTCAGGATTAAAAATGATACCTCGCATTGTAAAAAAAATTTTTATATAAGTTTACAGCTGGAAATTGCAGCTATGAACAAAGAGAAAGATACTTGTAAGGAAGAGGTTTTTAATGCTCTTTACCGCGATCATGCGCAGTCCTTGCACAATTTCCTATATTTTAAGACTACCAATAAAGACCAATCCCATGATATTGCGCAGGAAGCATTTATAAAACTTTGGAACAATTGTAAAAAAGTAAGTCCCGAAAAAGCAAAGTCCTTTTTATTCACTGTGGCAAATAATTTATTTCTGAATGCGATTGCGCATCAAAAGGTGGTACTGAACTTCAAGAAGTCGAAAACCACTGTGATCAACGAACAATCCCCCGAGTATTTAATGGAAGAGAAAGAATTCGAATCCAGACTAAATAAGGCGATCGCCGATCTTACAGAAGTGCAGCGAACCGCCTTTTTATTAAGCCGGATAGAGGGGAAAAAATACAAGGAGATAGCCGAAATATTAGGTATTTCGGAAAAAGCTGCCGGTAAAAGGATACACGATGCCCTGGAGGCCTTACGCGAACAAATTGAAAAAATATAGAATAGTGAGGTAGTAATTTATACATTCAACTGTTCTATATCTGAACATGCCAACGAACATGAAAAAGAAAGATTTATTAAATAAATGGTTAAATGGCGAACTAACTCCGGAAGAATTTGAGGTATTTAGAACAATTCCGGAGTTTTCGTCATACCTGAAAATAGATGCTTTTGTAAAAGATATCGATCTTCCGAAGGTGGATGTTGAGGCCGGTTTAACCCGGTTGCAAGAGAGAAGAATTCGATCGTTGGACACAGAAAAACCCAAGTTGTTCACTCTGTCCAATGTATTGCGGATCGCCGCTATACTCACACTGCTACTGGCATCATATTATTTTATTGCCAATTATAGTGTCGCCACTAATACCGATCTTGCCCAAACTGAAGTCGTGCAATTACCAGACAACTCCCTGGTTACAGTTAATGAAAATTCGGAACTTCGATATAAAAAATTCAATTGGGGAAATGATCGCGAAGTCACTCTGGATGGGGAAGCTTATTTTGAAGTTGAGAAAGGCAGTACTTTCACCGTACATACAAAACTGGGTAGTGTAACCGTTTTAGGAACGCGTTTTAACGTTTCAACCCACCAAAATGATCTTGTAGTAAGTTGTTACGAAGGTGAGGTACGAGTGATGATGAACGATCTCACCATAGACCTGCCGGCTGGAAGAATGGTAAGCTTTAATTTGAATGACCCTGAAATTGCTGATGTATACCTCAAGGAGCCCAAATGGCTGTATAACGAAAGTAGATTTAACGATACCCCTATAATGAAGGTATTATCTGTACTTGAAACAGAATATAATTTAGATCTTTCAACTAAAAATATTGATGTAAATTTACGATTTACAGGGGGATTCCCTAACGATGACCTTGAAGCCGCCCTACAAGCGGTCACAATTCCTCTGAAACTTAATTACTCAATAGAGAACAAGGATGACGTTACTATATTTGGTAAAACCAATTCAGATTAAAAGTCTCTTTCTCTTTTTTTTCCTATGCTTTCTTACTAGCACTACAGCCCAGAATACCACTAACGATATCCCGGTAATTAATATATTAAAGAAAGTTGAACGGCAATTCGATCTTAGCTTTTCGTACAATAAAAAGGATTTAATAAATATTCGCTGTGAGGCCCCGGAATACAACGTCTCTCTGGAGCAAATTTTAGCACAAATCTCGGGTTCATGCGAAGTTCAATTCTACCGTATAGACGAAAGATATATTGCCGTTAGGCCAGGTAACCATGCTTTAATTTCTATTTGCGGAACCCTGATTGAAACAGCCAGTGGCGCTCCATTGAGCAACGCTTCCATACTGGCGGAGAACGTACAAACCACTACAGACTCCGGTGGGGTATTCCGGATCTCGGCAATTTCGGAAACCACCAATATCTCCATCTACCACCAGGGTTTTAAAGTAAAAGAATTAGTGGCCGGAGAACTGAACAAAACAAATGAATGTCCGTTGGTTTTCATCGATCAGCGATTTAATTATCTACCCACCATCCTACTTAACAGTTATCTCACCAAAGGGATCTCTAAGAACGCCGAAGGTTCTGTTTCTATATCCAATCCCAACTTCGAAATACTTCCTAGCCTGATAGACCCCGATGTGCTGAAGATCGCCCAGATCCTGCCCGGCATAGAAAGTTTTAATGAGACAGCCTCCGATATAAACGTGAGAGGTGGAAAAAACGACGAAGTTCTATTGCTATGGGACGATATCCGGATGTATCAGAGCGGGCATTTCTTCGGACTCATTTCGGCCTTCAACCCTAACCTCACCCAGAATGTTAATGTGTATAAAAACGGTACTCATCCCAGGTTTGGAGAAAGCGTGTCGGGTGTTATTAGTATGAAATCGGATAGTGAGATCCCTGAGCATGTTACAGGCGCAGCCTCCATAGATTTTATTAGCACGCAATTCTATGCCAAAATACCAGCTGCCGAAAATTTTGCCTTTCACATTTCCGGCAGGACCTCCATTAATACCGGGTTAGGAAACCCTGTGTATAACCAGTTTTTCGAGAGAGTTTTTCAAAACACTGTCGTAACAGATTTCAGAAATAACACAACCGAAGGATTACGATCTACAGACGAAGCTTTTAATTTTTACGACATCAATGCCAAGGCTATCTGGCAGCTATCACCCAAGGATAAGTTTCAATATAATTTTCTTACCATCTTCAATAAATTGCAATTTACAGAGCGCTTAACCGATGAGACCAGTAGTAGTAAGAATGTAAGTGAATTAAAGCAACAATCCCTGGTGAATGGGGTAAGTTGGGAGCGAGACTGGTCTACCAGGCTGTCATCTAAGATCGCCTACAACCACGTTAATTATGGTAATGACGGGGCAAACCAGAATGTGGACACCGGACAATTACAAATACAAAAAAATGAGGTTAAAGAAAGTGAGATCGCGTTGGAACTCTTCTATACCTTCAGTAACGATCTATCCTTAAATGCGGGATTTCAGCATACAGAAACCGATATTAAAAATGAGTTCAGCCCCTTTTCAGTAATTGAATTGTTTACCACCGAAAATACCTTGAAATCTAATGCCTATTATTTCAATTCGAAATGGAAATTCTTCGAAAAAAATACGGTAGTAAGCGCCGGTCTACGACTTTCAGACTACCCGGACCTGGGTAAACAATTTTTCGAACCCAGGATCAATTTCCTTCAAAAGATCAATACGGCAATAAGTCTTACAGCTTCCGCCGAAATGAAACACCAGTCTATTGTTCAAACTATCGATATACAAAACAACCTCCTGGGTATTGAAAATCAGCGGTGGATCATTTTGGGCGAGGAAACTGCTCCCATATTAGAAAGCTGGCAAATTGCCATGGGTGGCAACTTTAAAAAAAATAACTGGGCCTTTGGGCTGGAAGGATTTTACAAAAAGGTAGAAGGAGTGAACACTGCTAATCAAGGCTTCCGAAATCAATTGTCCAATACAGAAAGTCTGGGCAGTTATGATGTAAGTGGTATGGAAGTATCAATCAGCAAGAAGACCGACCGGCTGAATGCGTGGCTGAGTTATACTTACCTCAACAATGAATACACATTTAACGATCTGGATCCGTCAAATTTCAGAAGTAATTACGATATAACCCATACCCTTTCCCTGGCTGCCTCGTATAAATGGAAATCGTTAATACTATCCCTGGGCACCAACTATCACAGTGGTATTCCCTACACCACTCCGGTTGCCGGCAATGAAGTAACCATCGAAAATGATCAGGCAAGGATCAATTATAACAGTGTGAACAACGAGACGTTAAAAGATTTCTTTCGAACCGATTTCTCCGCAGGATATACGCACAAGCTGGATCAAACCTTTACAGGGAAGATCAATATAGGTGTGATCAACATTTTCAACAGACGAAATGCCCTGGATACCTATTATGTGCTGGACCGAGAGCTCAATGGTGAAGCCAATTTAAACAGAGTACAGCAATTTTCCCTGGGGTTTACACCCAATGTATCGCTGAAATTACTATTCTAGGTTACATTCGCTCAGGAACGGAGATCCCGAGTAATGAGAAAGCAGTTTTTATCACTGCAGCCACCGCTGTTGAGAGTTGTACACGGAAAAATTTCTCCCGATCGTCTTCTGCACCCAAGATGGTTACATTTTGATAGAAGGAATTAAATTCCTTTACAAGATCGTACGTATAGTTGGCGATGAGTGCAGGGCTGTAATTAGCGGCAGCCTGCTGTAGTGTTTCGGGGAAAGCCTGAAGTTGTTTCAGTAGTTCCTTTTCCTTGTCATGAAGATCTACAGACATTACATCTTGTTCTTCCATCTGCGACGCCTTTCGTAAGATGGACTGGATCCTGGCGTAGGTATATTGAATAAAGGGACCAGTATTTCCCTGGAAATCCACACTTTCCTTAGGATCGAATAAAATGCCCTTCTTCGGATCCACCTTCAGAATATAATATTTAAGAGCCCCCATCCCGATGGTGTGATAAAGTTCTTCTTTTTCTTCTTCTGAAAAGTCTTCGATCTTCCCTAATTCTTCCGAGATTTCTCGTGCCGTAGCAGACATATCCGCGATCAGGTCGTCTGCATCTACAACCGTTCCTTCCCGGCTTTTCATTTTACCTGAAGGCAGATCTACCATCCCGTAACTGAGATGATAGAGATTTTCGGCCCAGCTGTATCCTAGTTTTTTCAGTATTAAGAACAGCACCTTAAAATGATAATCCTGTTCATTACCTACCGTATAAATCATACCCGTTACATCCGGATGGTCTTTTACCCGTTGGATCGCTGTGCCTATATCCTGGGTCATATATACCGCGGTACCGTCACTGCGAAGCACGATCTTTTCGTCCAGACCTTCATCGGTGAGATCACACCAAACAGAGCCATCTTCCTTTCTAAAAAACACACCGTTTTCCAGGCCTTCTTCTATATTATCCTTCCCTAAGAGATAGGTGTCACTTTCGTAATAATAGCTATCAAAATCCACTCCCATGGATGCGTAGGTCTTTTCAAATCCTTCATACACCCAGCCATTCATCATTTTCCATAGCGCCACAGTATCCGGGTCGCCGGCTTCCCACTTGCGCAGCATATCCTGTGCTTCCAGCAAGGAGGGTGCCTTAGCTTTCGCTTCATCGATTGGCATACCTTCATTTACTAACTTTTCAATTTCTTCCTTGTATACCTTGTCGAATTTTACGTAATAATTACCAACAAGTTTATCACCTTTGAGACCGGAAGATTGAGGAGTTTCTCCATTTCCATAGCGTTTCCACGCCAGCATACTTTTACATATATGGATTCCCCTGTCATTAATGATCTGGGTCTTGTACACTTTCTTCCCGGAAGCCTTCAATATCTCTGCAACAGAATATCCCAGAAGGATATTTCGCATATGGCCCAGGTGCAATGGTTTGTTGGTATTAGGAGAAGCATATTCCACCATCATGGCGTCGGTTCCCGGAGATTCAATTCCGAAGGAAGAAAAATTGGAAACCGAATTAAAAAACTCCAGGTAATATGCATCACTTAGCACAAGATTTAGGAAGCCCTTCACTACATTAAAATCGATTACCTCCTCAACGTGCCTGGTCAGGTATTCGCCCAGGGATTCCCCTATTTGTACCGGATTGCCTTTAATTACTCGCAGCATGGGAAAAACAACCACGGTAATATCGCCTTCAAATTCTTTACGGGTTGCCTGGAATTCTACAGTATCCGGGCTAACCCCATAAATTTTCTGGGTAGCATTCTTGATGTGTGAAGTAAGTTTTTCCTGTAGTACCATCGGGTCTTTATGAGCTTTATTTTTGTTATAGCAGCGTGCTGCGGTAGCCGAATTAGAGGGCAAAGATAAAATTTTATTCGGTAGCAACATGCTAATATAAAGGCCTAAAACTTAACTAGGTTTTATAGAGAATGGTGTGGACAATGGCTACCTTAAAAACTAAAATACTCTTATAAATTTATGGGAAAGATCCTGGCAGAAAAGGCACTACATCAGCCTGCACATCCATCAGATCAAGTTTAGCCGCGTCTTTTCATGAAGATACCTGCTATTATTGCGAGTACGGCCATGCCGAAAATTCCAATGGTTTGATTGGTGTCCGCCTGATCAATAGATCCATATTGCGGGAGCAAACTAACCATCGCTCCATAAACCAGAAGTATAATACCTCCGGCAACCAAAACAAAGCGTAATATCTTCATAGTTCAAAGGTAAAAATATTGTGATTAACAAAAGAGTCATTGATAATGAGTAACTTGAAACAAAAAATTGAAAATTCTACTTACAGGGGCGAATGGCTACATTGGAATGCGATTACTCCCTCTTTTACTGGAACAAGGACATCAGGTGGTTTGCGCAGTGCGAAATGCACAAAGACTCTCTGTAAATAAAGAAACCAGGGCCAGGATAGATGTGATCGAGATCGATTTTCTAGACGATGATGCCTCCGGGGTCATTCCTGAAGATATTAATGCGGCCTATTATTTAATCCATTCCATGAGCGGGTCCACTTCCGATTTTGACGAAAAGGAGGAAAAGTCTGCCAGAAACTTCAACCGATTCATCGAGCCAACGTCCTGTAAGCAAGTGATCTACCTTAGTGGGATAGTTAATGATGAGGAACTCTCAAAACACCTGTCCTCCAGAAAGAATGTGGAAGACATTTTAGGTGAAGGGTCTTTTGCGCTCACGGTTTTAAGAGCGGCTATCATTGTTGGATCCGGGAGTGCATCCTTCGAGATCATCAGGGATCTCTGTGAAAAGTTACCGGTAATGATTACTCCTCGATGGGTAAAAACGCGATGTCAGCCCATTGCCATACGGAATGTGATCGAATTTTTGCTAGGTGTATTGGGACGAGAAGAAGTGTATAATGATTCATTCGATATAGGTGGGCCGGACATCCTTTCGTATAAGCAAATGATGCAGCAATACTCTAAAGTGAGGAAACTATCGTTGTTTATAATTGATGTACCATTTCTCTCACCCAAACTCTCTTCTTACTGGTTGTATTTTGTTACCTCCACCTCCTATAAACTCGCCTTAAACCTGGTGGACAGTATGCGGATAGAAGTAATTACTAAAGACACCAGATTGCAGGAGTTGCTAGGCATTGAGCCACTGCACTATACCGAAGCCATATCGCTGGCCTTCGAAAAGATCGAACAGAACCAGGTGGTATCTAGTTGGAAGGATTCTATGGTGAGCGGAAGATTTCGTGAGGACCTTAAGCCTTTTATTCAGGTTCCAAAATACGGCTGCCTGAAAGACGCTCAGAAAATATCGATCGATGATCCGGATCGCGTTCTCAATAATATCTGGAGTATTGGAGGCAACAAAGGCTGGTACTATGGTAATACTTTGTGGAGAATTCGCGGCTTTATCGACAAATTATTTGGTGGGGTTGGCCTGAGACGAGGCAGAACACATCCTGACAAGATCTATGAAGGGGACGCACTCGATTTCTGGAGGGTATTACTGGCCGATAAGGAAGCGAAGCGACTTTTGCTCTTTGCAGAGATGAAAGTTCCGGGAGAAGCCTGGTTGGAATTTAACATAGACAACAACATTTTGCATCAAACCGCTTCGTTCCGGCCCAGGGGTATATGGGGTCGACTTTACTGGTTTACCATGCTACCGTTTCACTATTTCATCTTCAGAGGGATGATACGAAGAATAGCGCATTCCTAGATTTTATTTCTTAGGTAAGAATACCTCGGCCATCATACAGCGTGCACTCCCTCCACCACAGGTTTCGATGGTTTGAAGATCACTACTTAATATTTCACAATGCTTTTCGATCTGTTCGATTTGTTGCGGTGTAAGGCTGTTATGCGCCGCAGTGCTCATCACTAGAATTCTTCTATCATTGGTTCCTTTCACCTGTAACATATTTCCGGCAAACTGATGCATTTGAGATTCGGTAATATCGATAATTTCCTTTCCATCTTCATTGAGATGGTGTAGCACATTTTTTTTCTCTGCGGAATTGTCTATACATTCAAGGCAGATCACGCAAAAATTTTCTGCCAGGCACATCATCACATTGGTATGATATATAGGTTTGCGCACGCCATCCACTGTTTGATTGGCTGTGAAAACAACCGGGGTATATTCGAAATCCTCACAGAATTCAATAAATAATTCCTCATCGGCACGAGGTGATAAAGCACAATAGGCTTTTTTATTTACCCTGTCCATCACTATACTTCCCGTTCCTTCCAGAAAGATATTTTCATTCTCGGCAGCCGTATAATCTACTAGGTTCTCAATTTTAAAACCTTCTTCCTCCAATCGCATAAAGACCTCTTCACGCCTTTCTTTTCTACGGTTTTCGGCAAACATAGGATACAAGGCAATATCGCCATTGGCGTGAAAGCTCACCCAATTATTTGGAAAGATCGAATCCGGGGTATCTGCCAGTTTATCATCGCTTTCAACGATCACATTAACGCCTGCATTTCTAAGTTTATCTACAAAGGTGTCGAATTCCAACTGAGCCTTTTTGTTTATCTCGGAGTTCTTCATATCGATATCCTCCTGAAAGTAGTTATTCACGGCAGTTTCTTCGTTCATACGGAAAGCAACCGGGCGTATCATTAATATGGTATTGGTGATCTGAGCCATTAATAATAAGTAATTAAATAGTGCCCGCTAAATTAAATCTTTTCTGTGGTTATTTAGTCCAAATTGTAGAAATAGCTCTGTAACTTTTGTTACATTTTTTCTCGCATTTTACATCTAGTTTTGATTAAAAATGCAATCAAAATGAAATTGTCTGAAATAAAGTGATGAAAGAGAGATTATGATGGGCCGCATTTTGTTTTAACAAAACATTAACAATTTCAGTTTTAATATTTAATCCACAGCCCCGTTATTTGTTTTACTCTTAACATGTGGATTATTAATTCTTTTTATATGAAAAATAGTCTATTGCTAGGAGTTTTTCTTTTTATTAGCCTGAGTATCCAATCTCAAGATTGGCTTACAGATCTGGACGAAGCCAAAGCATTGGCTTCACAAAACAATCAGAACATTATTTTAGTTTTTAAAGGGAGTGACTGGTGTGCGCCCTGTATTAAACTGGACCGGGAAGTTCTCAGTACGGAGTATTTTCGGTCTTACGCCAAAGATCATTTTGTACTTCTGGAAGCGGATTTTCCGAAACGTAAAAAAAACGCGCTTCCGGATGACCTTCAGAAGAAAAACAATAAATTGGCAGCACGCTATAACAAACGAGGCGTCTTCCCATTTGTAGTTGTCCTGAGTAAAGACGGAAAAGTCTTGGGGGAAACCGGATACTTTAAAACTACTCCTGAAGCATACATCTCACATTTAGAATCATTTAAAGGTTAATTTCTGAAAGCGCTCACTACATTATTACTTACTTTCCTGCTCTCAAATCCTTTGTTTGCACAGGATATCTATAAGCGAACGCTAAAGTTGATGGGGAGCCGTTTCGAGATCACGGTCGTTGCCGATAATCAAGAACAGGCCGATGGTTACATTGATCTTGCGGTTTCGGAAATTACAAGGATAGAAAAACTTATTTCCAGCTGGGACCTTACATCACAAACTTCTGCGATTAACAAAGGTGCTGGTAAACAAGCGATTAAAGTAGATCGGGAATTATTCAACCTGATAGATCGTTCTATTAAGATTTCTCAATTAACAGACGGGGCCTTCGATATTTCGTATGCATCCATGGATCGAATTTGGAAGTTCGACGGAAGTATGACGACCATGCCATCCGAAGCATCCATACGATCATCGGTTCGCAAAGTAGGTTACAACAATATAGAATTGAATAGAGCTGATACAACAGTTCTATTGAAACTAGACGGTATGAAAATAGGTTTTGGTGGGATTGGCAAGGGCTATGCTGCAGACATGGCCAAGAAAAAACTTATCTCCGAAGGTGTAAAAGGAGGAATTATCAATGCCTCCGGCGATATGAATACCTGGGGGGTAAAGCCCGACGGCAGCGATTGGAAAGTAGCTATTACTAATCCCTTAAATAAAAACAAGGCATTTGCCTTACTTCCTGTAAAAGAGGGTGCTGTGGTTACTTCGGGTAATTACGAAAAGTATGTCACCTTTAACGGGGTTCGATATTCTCATATAATCGACCCCCGTACCGGATACCCTGCGGCCGGTACGATAAGCGCAACTGTTTTCGCTCCCAGCGCCGAACTTGCCGATGCTTTGGCTACCTCGGTTTTTGTTATGGGAATAGAAACCGCCCTGGATTTTATAAATCAACTGGACGGAATAGAATGTATTTTAATTGACTCTGAAGGAAAGATATTTAGCTCCCAAAACATAGATTTTAACAAACAATGAAAAAATTATCCATACTTATCCTACTGGCCCTTAATTTATCATCCTGTGTGGTAGTACATGAATACGAAAAAGTAAAACTGAATGATCCGGATATGGCGTTAAGCGATAAAAAGATCAAGCGTTTCGAATTGAATGCACAAGCCTATCGGGAAGCGGCTGCCGGAGCTAACGGCGGTAAAACAGGAGGTGGTTGTGGATGTAATTAAGAAACCTTAATGAAGAAATTTGTAATTGTAAGCCTCATACTGTCGGGACTAAGCACATTCGCCCAGGACAGTACCTCAACCTATAAGAAGAGAGTGCTGGAAACAGCAGAAGTAGATTACCTAATGAGTTATTATACTCAGGATGGATCTAATGCAGCCGTTAGCGGTGGAATAGGTACCGAAGAATTAACAGACATCACCCCCACCATTGTTGTATCAATTCCTCTGAACGATGACGATGTACTCACTGTAGATTTCGGTATTTCGGCCTACACGTCTGCATCGTCCAGTAATGTAAATCCCTTCGATGCCGATGGACCGGCAGATCCCTTCGTAGCATCCTCAGGGGCTTCGTCGGGCGATGTGTGGGGAAATTTAACCGGATCTTACAGTCATAGCAGTGACGACCGAAACGATATTTGGTCGCTTAAGGTGTCGGTATCCACCGAATACGATTATTTCTCGGTAGGTGCCGGTGGTAGCTACTCTAAACTTTTCAATGAAAAAAATACCGAGCTTAGTATAAGTGCCAATGTGTATATCGATAGTTGGTCGCTCATATATCCTATCGAATTCCGCGGATCATCGGGAGGTGACGATGAGGATGATTTCAATATTAATAATTACACAATAACCGGAAACCCTAATTACAACCCTAGCTTTGTCCCTTTGGATGGCAAAGGACGAAACTCGTATTCGGTTGGTTTCGGTTTTTCCCAAATTCTAAGTGAGCGAATGCAAGGCTCAATAGCCTTAGACCTTGTGAAACAGGAGGGGCAATTATCCACACCATTTCAGCGGGTATATTTTAGTGATGTGGCCGACTCCTTTATAGAAAATTTTCACCTTGGTGACGACATAGAAAGGCTTCCGGATACCCGGTTTAAGGTGGCAATAGGTGGTAGACTTAATTATTATATCAACGAAATTTTCGTGCTTCGCACATATTATCGATACTATTTCGATGATTGGGGAATCAATTCCCATACGGCCAGTATTGAGATCCCAGTAAAACTTTCAGATAAATTTACAATTTATCCTTCTTACCGATACTATAACCAGACCGCCGCCGATTATTTTGCGCCTTACAATCAACACCTGTCTACATCGCAGTTCTATACATCAGATTATGACCTATCAAAATACACTGCTAATCAATACGGGATTGGAATAACGTATACCGACATTTTTACAAAATTCAGAATATGGAAATTAGGCTTGAAAAGTATAGACCTCAAGTTCGATCAGTATGAGAGAGATTCCGGTTTAAAGTATAGTCTCATCTCCGGCGGATTCTATTTTGTATTAGACTAATTTCTTCGGAAGTTATATACGGCTCCAAGCCCGTATCCGGCTCCCTGGAAAATATTCCTGCCATCAAAGACGTATGATAAGCTGGCGTAGATTCCGAAATTATTAGTTAACGGCCTGAACACCGTACCTCCTACTTTTTGAAAGTTTACACCAAAGTTCCTGAAATCCTGAGGCCGTGGTGTACTTAAGTAGTCCGTACCGCCAAATGAATGCTGAAAATCGTAGTAAATGTCGTAGTACCAGTTCGATGTTGCCTTCCCCGTTTTAAACGTAAAAGGAATACTATTGGGCGTAGGGTTCGATTTAAATGAAAAACCACTTTGAGCTGTGGCAAACCACCCGCTATTCCATTGGTAATGAATAAGCCCCCGAGTGTCGATCACCGTAGCTTGCTGCCCAATATCATTAAGCCCTCCCAGATCGTAATCCGTAAGATTGGTAGAGATTCCTCCTGCCATGCTAAATTCGAACCTGCCGTTAGTGGTGAGTACTTTTAAGACCCTGTATTTTAGATAAATAGCAATATCCTGGAAGTTAGCATTATCGTCACTTACGATGTATGGAACCGCAACGTTAACATCGAGATCCCGTGTGATCCCATAGGCACCAAAAATACTAGAATAGAACACACTTCTGGAGAGATCGAGTTTCCCAAGAGTTTCTCCTGTAAAATAACTTGTCCCATCTTCAAATCCAAGCCCCAAGACAAGGGATGTATTGTTCTTGCCACGATAAAACCCGTCTATCCTACCCTGGGCAAATAACAAACAACTACTCAACAAGCACAATGTGATAATTCCCTTTCTCAAAACCATTTTTTCCTTAATTAGACGAGAAATTTCGTAAAAGACTACACTAAAGGTAATGGGAAAATATTCAGATAAAAAATGATAACTTTAAACAAAAACAATGACCGAAAAGGATAAGATGCTACGGGGTGAGATGTATGATCCTTCAGACCCACAACTAATCCAGGAGCGATACGAAGCACGTCTGAAATTCCAGAAATTCAATCAACTACCCGAATCCGCGAAAACAGAACGGGATTTCATAATGAAAGAAATATTGGGGCCTACCGGTATGAATGTCAATATTGAACCCCCTTTCTATTGCGACTACGGTTACAATATCCAGTTAGGAGATAATGTCTTTATAAATTTTAATTGTTGTATCCTGGATGTAATGCCTGTAACAATTGGCAGTAATGTAATGTTTGGTCCTAACGTTCAAATCTACACGGCCACACATCCTCTGGAATCTAATGCTAGAAATTCGGGAAGAGAGTTTGCAAAGGCAATAACTATCGGAAATGACGTTTGGCTGGGAGGAGGTGCGATCATCTGTCCGGGGATAACTATTGGAAATGGCGCGGTTATTGGAGCTGGTGCTGTGGTGACTAAAGATGTTCCGGAGAATGTCTTCGTTGGAGGTAATCCGGCTAAGGTTATTAAAGCGATCGTAAATTAAAGTAAACATGAAAAGGTTCATCCTGACCTTCTTGATATTAATCGCCGCGAATTTTTACAGTCTGTTGATGGCGCATCCCAGTTGGGGCATTGTTGTCGATTCTGAAGAGAATATTTATTTCGCCGATATCTTTCACAATGGACGGGGTTCTATATGGAAATTACATAAAAACGGGAAGTTAGAGTTGTTGCTGGGTGATTTTCATTCCCACAACGTAAGCCTGGACTCAAGAGACGCATTGGTGACTGCACATGGTGAAGGCCATCACACCCTTGTAAGGATTATAGAAAATAAGGTAACAGACACCCTGTACACTACACAAAATTTTGAGGAATTCAATGGTGGAAATTGTACCTACACCGTGAATGGCGATATCATTTTTGGAATTTCTAATTATCTCTGGCGTATTAGCCCGGATGGCAAAAAAAGTAAATTATCCAATTTCAAGTTCGAATGGAACCAGACAGTTTTCAGCGATCAGCTTGGTAATGTCTATGCACCGGATATTGGCCGCGACAATGGAGCGGTGATAAAAATTGATAAAAATGGTAAAGGTTCGGTGATCGCCACCAACTTAATTAGCAAACTGGGTAGAAAATACGATAAGCATAACGACGTACTTCTGGGGATAGGAAAAGATGATGAGGGTTGGTTATATATAGCCGAAACAGCGGGAAAACGAATTATTAAGTTTAACGAGGAAGGAGTTTCGGAGACATTCTACGTCTCGGACGGTGATTGGTTTCCTAATGGAATAACCTTTTATAATGGAGCTGCATATATCCTGGAAGTAAAGATGGACAATGGCTATGAAGGTCCTCAAATAATAAAATTATCGGATAACGGAGGTAAGGAAGTACTTTTCAATTACGATAGCTATATAATAAATGTAAGTTCAATTCCGGATAATGAAAAGAATGAAGACAAAGGCCTAATACCTACCGTGTTGATTATTTCACTACTGTTATTAGTAGTGATCTCCTTTTTTATATTCAGAAAGTTTGGGCGATCTCAACGGCGAATTGCCGATCAATGATCTTTTTTCTATCCTTCCCTTACCAAAGGCATGGTGCTACATCTTAATAGTCCGCCCTGCTTGGCGATCTCTCCATAGGCAACTTCTTCCACGGTAAACCCTTCGGTACGAAGCCAATCGTTCAGCCTGGTAAAATTTCTTTCTGAAATAATTACGTTTGGGGATATTGAGAAGATATTGCTAAACATACTTGCCATTTCATCGGTCGTGATATGAAAGCAGTTTTCCTTTCCGAAGAAATTAACCAACCACTCATACTCCTCTACTTCAAGGAAACTCTCTTTATGGATGATCGCTTTCCCTTTTCCTATGGGTTGAAAACAACAATCCAAATGAAGCGCATTCATGCGGGGATCTGTATTGGATTTTCGCAAATTAAAAGACTTCACCTTTTTATGTGGAAACAAATTTTGAAGTGCCTCCACAGCTTTCATATTGGTGCGTGCGGTAATATAATCTGCATAATCATCTCCTCGGTAGGTTCCTACAAAAATATGATCGTTCCATGGCATCACGTCTCCTCCTTCCACATGACAGGCATCGGGAAGGATTATTCGGAATGATTTCTCAACATGACTCCATACATGTTCTGTCGCATCGATCTCCCTTTCTCTGTCCGGTAAGATATTAGCGATGATAATCTTATCCTCGATCACGAAAGATATATCTCGCGCGAAGATCTGGTTGTAGTTTTCCAATACGTGCGGCCGAAAGACCTTCACACCATACTTCTTTAAAATCTTTACCACGCCTTCCAATTCGTTCACCATATCTTCTTCTGAAGGGTAAGTTCCGGCCAGGATATGTTCCCTGGATTTTGGGTCGTACGCATCTTCCACTGAAGGGGTAGGGCCGTTGCTTTTGGCCGATCCAAGAACGACGGCTTTTAAAGGTGATATCTCGTCGGTAATATGAAGTGTTAGCATGCGGCAAAGATAGAAAAAGGGATGGAGATTTTACAGTCAAAACTAGTCTTAAACACCTCTACTGGATACCATATTAAGAAGCAAAATATCCAGTTATTAGATGTTCCGGGTGATCAACTTCTAAGGCGACCATCAGTACGTGCTTTTGCTTAAGTTATACGGGAGACTATGAAATAAAAAAGCATCCGATTTTCATGGATGCTTTCTTTAAATTATTGAAGTTTTTATCGATTTTCGATGTCGATAAATTTACGCAGATTCTCACCAATATAAACTTGTCTCGGCCTGCCAATAGGTTCTTTTCGCAGTCTCATTTCGCGCCACTGGGCAATCCAACCCGGTAATCTACCTAAAGCGAACATAGGGGTAAACATCTCAACCGGAATTCCCATAGCCCGATAGATAATCCCGGAATAAAAATCGACGTTAGGATATAACTTTCTATCTACGAAATAAGGATCTTC
>CAJQNO010000179.1 GCA_905479745.1 uncultured Flavobacteriaceae bacterium
TAACGATGGCATAATCGCTGGTATTTACAAACATTACTCCTTCGAAATCTTTATTACCTTTTGGGCTAAATTCGATCACATACACCGGGTCCTCATTAATAAAGGAATAATCTTTTAGTTTGAATTGGTAACGATTGGATTTTTCCAGAAAGTCAAGTTCGGTACCATCATGGAAGAACAATTGGGAGTACAGCTCGGATATATGATCCTTTACTCGCTCCTGAAATAGCTCATTATCGGTATTCTTTACCTCCACTTTTATCGCCTTGGAGTCGTCTTCATTGGCAGCCGCAGCCGAATCCAGTTGCATTTTTGTGCTGAAAATACCAGATCTGATCTTGATGTAGGAATCCTTCTTCACATTATCTGTAAAAATTTTCTCCAACTTTTCGGTAAGCCCATCCACCGAAACATCCTTGTTTTTATCATATAATTCGGCGGCTTTATGGATATTAAATTTATGAGAGCGATAATCACCGTAAAAATCTCCGGCAACCTCTCTGTAATAAGAAGATTCGCGAGGAATTTTAGAGGCTAGGTTCTGGATTAGTTCTTCATTAAGTTCGGGAATGGAGGATTTTTTAAACTGGAAATCCACTTTATCCATGGTACTAAAATTACTCTCACGAAAGAATATACTCTTTTCGCTCAGCGACATCTTATAGTTGGAATCTATATTTTCTTTAATACGTTCAACGATCTCTTCTACATCAAGTTGAAGGCCATCAATATAAACGCTACCCAACTCGAAGGTCTTAGGGTCGAGGGAAATCACCTCAGTCTTCTGCACTGGTAACCAGACCGATTTTTTTTCATATCCCATAGAGGAGATGTACAATGAATCTTGTATCGATTGGATCATCCCGGGAGTGAGACTAAAGATCCCTTCCTCATTGGTGATCACACCATTGTTTTCTGAGGTTATAACAGTAGCAAACGGAATAGCTTCGCCCGTACTGCTGTCTACTACTTTAGCTGTAAAATTTTGAGCTACTGTAATGGAGTAGATAAAGCAACAAAAAGGGAGGAATATAGATTTCATTGGGATAATGGTTTTTTATAAAGACGCAGGTCGGGCAGGGATGGTTGTCTATGTAGAAGACGAGTCTCTTGAGAAAATGTAACCGAAGTGATTGAATTCCTTGCATTTCGAATTCTAAACAGTTGCGGGTTTTTACTCATTGGAAAGTCTATAATACACATTAAAGTACTTAAAGACAATGATTTACATAATATTTGACCTGTAATCAAAATTTGAGAAATGATGAAAACACAATTGAATTTCTACGCCTTAACTAAATTAATGATGCTGATGCTGGTTTGTACTATAGTGATGTCATGCTCTAGCGATGACGATGGTGTGATAACAGATGACGACCTTCCAGAGCTAATTATTGAAGTTACAGATTGTCCCCTGGAGAATCTGGTGATGACGCCAAAAGTGACGATAAGTGGTAATACCCGGCGTTGGTTTGTAAACGTTGAAGCGACTATTACTTGTATGGGAGAGCCGGTAGACAAGGCAGAACTTAAGGTAAAGTGGAGCTGGGTAAAAAAGGCAATTAAGATCAAGACAGATTCTACAGGTAAGGCTACGGCACGCAGGCGAGTGAACTCCGAACCGAGACCTAAGGGGAAAGTGACGGTAACGGTGAAAGGATCGAATGGCTCAAGACCGATGACGGTAGAATTTTAAATAACTTCTGAAGCACAAGAAACCCACAGAGATAGATTCTGTGGGTTTGATGTTTTTACGCACTATTGCGGCTGGCGTTGATATTACCAAATAAACTTCGCGTAACCATTTTTTCCCACACGGCCAACTCTGCCTCCGGGGCGTTTTCTTTTTTTAATTTCTGAATCTCCCGCAGTGCGTATTGTTGTATGGTAAGCAGAGGTAAAACAATTTCCTCCCTTACCGCGATGGATGCTCTCATTGCCTTACTTTCTTCCATTAACTGCGATTGGCCACTTAGCTCTAGTAACAGTTCTTTAGACCGAAGGTACTCCTCATGAACAAGGGTCCAGAATTCTCCAAATTCGGGATCGTCCTTCATATAGGCGGTTAAAGGGAAGAAAGACTTGGTAAGGCTCATCATACTATTTTCTAATAAGGTTCTGAAGAACATGGAATGCGAATATAATGCGCGCACCTTATCAAAGGCTCCTTCCTCTTTATATTTTTGCAAAGCATAGCCTACGCCATAAAATCCGGGGACATTTTGTTTTAGCTGACTCCAGCTACCTACAAAGGGAATCGCCCTAAGATCGCTGAAAACTAGTTCACTACTCTTACCTCGCTTTGAAGGCCGGCTCCCAATATTCGTCATAGCGTAATATTTTAAGGTGCTCATCTGCTCTAGATATGCTAAGAATTTGGGGTGTTGTTTGAAATCTGAATAGGCCTCATAACTTAAATTGGCCAGTCTTGTCATGGTCTCCCGTTGCTCCCCATCCAGGCTTGCACTATCGTCTGTGAATACTGCATTTGAAATTCCCGAACTTAATAATTGTTCGAGATTGTATTGACAAGATTCCCGAGTTCCGAAATTAGAACTTATCGTTTGCCCTTGTATGGTAAGCTGCACTTCTTCTTTCTCTATAGTAGGACCCAGGGATGCATAGAACTGATGGGTTTTTCCTCCACCCCTTGCCGGAGGACCTCCACGCCCATCGAAAAAGATCACACTAATGCCATATTTTCTGGATACCTCTGTAAGACGCTCCTTAGCTGTAAATATGCTCCAGTTTGCCATCAGGTAGCCTCCATCTTTTGTTCCATCGCTGAAACCAAGCATTACAGACTGGTTATTACCTCTACGTTTTAGGTGGGCGGCGTATTCGGGGTTGGAATATAAAACTTCCATGACATCGCTTGCCGCCCGAAGATCATCTACAGTTTCGAATAATGGTACCACGTCCACGGTAGGTTGGTTCCATCCAGATAGCCTTAGCATAGCGAAGACCTCCAATACGTTTTCGGCCGTTTGATTATTACTGATAATATATCGATTGCATCCGGCTTCTCCGTTATTTTCCTGTATGATCTGCATAGCCCTGATCGAGCCAAGGGTTTTTTCTGCGAGTTCGTCACCTACGGAGCGAGGATCTATATCACCTTCCAGCCGAACAAGAAATTCGATTCTTTCGGCGGCCGAAATTTCCGAGTATTTCTTCGGAAATAATTCGGGTTTGGCCTTGGCAATGGCCATCATCACCTGGGTATGTATTCTCGAATCCTGCCTGATATCGAGCACGGCAAAATGCATTCCGAAGAGATTCACCTTATTGATCATATCATCAACCATATCCACGAATAGCGATTGGTGGTCTCGAACGAGAATATCTTTTATCTCCCTAAGTTGTTCAAGTATAGTTTCGGCATTGAGCGTTATTTTACCATGTTGAAGAGAAATGTTAGCATATACCTCGGTCTCCAGCCGCTCCACCAGGACATCTACTCCCTCGAAAGTGACCCGGCGACGCAGTGCGCGCAAGTCGCGATAGTAACTTTTCAATAAAGTTGAGCGTAAACGATAGGCAACCTGCAGGGTTGTTTCGGTGGTAACAAACGGATTCCCATCCCTGTCACCTCCCGGCCAGAATCCCAGCTGGATCACTTCGTTGCCTGGTAATTCGCCTTCAAAAATATTATTCCGAATATAGGAATAGATATCGCTTACCGAATGATAGAAGACGTTTTCAAGGTACCAGATAAGCCTAACTGCTTCGTCATAAGGCGTAGGTTTCTGTTTCTTAAAGAAAGGCGTTTTTCCTAATTGTGCCAGTAATTTCTTGATAAGTTCGAGGTCGGTGGCCTCAATAGCCTTAGCCAGATCTGTGATGATGCCCAGTACTGCCCCGGGATAAAACTGGGTAGGGTGAGCCGTAAGGACAGGCCGTATCTTAAAACGATGCAGGTACGCCTTTAGTTCCTCTTTCTTATTCTTGTCTTCGGCTTCTTCTTTGCTATTCCTTAGCGTTCCCCTTCCATCCATATTGTTGATGGTTGTAAACGCCGCATCTTCAATGGCGTCGAACAGAACCACTTGTCTTTCTATGTATTGTATAAATCTGAATAGTAGATTTATCCGTTCTTCAGGGGTGGGATTATCTGTATATTTTGAAAAGAAGGATGCTACGATCTCGGTAGGGTTCTTATTCTCGTTAAATCCGTTTTTACAAACCTCCTGGAAAAGGGGCAACAGGACACCTGTTCTGGTGATAGCATCGAAAGGTAAGGTCATGAATATACTGTTGTATATCTGATATCGGGAGAGGACATGTTTATTAAATCGTTCTTCTTTAGTATGTTTCATAGCAATTTTATACGAAAATTAAATTTAATACATTATAACGAGTAATACCACTCCACAGGATTCTATTCTTGCCAAATAGCTTACAATGATTTTCATCACAAATAGCAAAGTAGCAATATGTATCTTTACGTTTCCAAAAACAATATCATATTATGAGCAACTCGTACGTAGCCTCGGTAAACGATTCTTCCGAATATGAGGTTAGCCCAAAAGCCATATCTCAATTAGATGTGATCACGGTGAATGAAAACACTTATCACTCAATTCAGGATAATAGATCAACCACGGTAACCGTAACATCTGCCGATCTCACCCAAAAAACATACAATATAAGAGTAGGAAATAATTCCTATCGTGTAGTACTGCTGGATGAGGTAGACCAATTGATCAGGAAAATGGGATTCTCCATAGGGCAGTCTAAACTTGTCAACTCCCTGGAAGCTCCTATGCCGGGATTAATTTTGGACGTACAAGTTGCTGCCGGAGAAATGGTTAAAGAAGGTGATACACTGCTCGTTCTGGGTGCGATGAAAATGGAGAATAGTATTCTATCGCCCAGGGATGGGGTGATACGAACGGTGCATGTAGCTAAAAATGATGCGATCGACAAAGGACAGTTATTAATCGAATTCGAAGCCTAAATATTTTTCAGATGAAAAAAATACTTGTAGCAAATCGAGGAGAGATCGCCATTCGTGTAATGCGAACCGCAAAGAAGATGGGCATTAAAACAGTTGCTATTTTTTCGGAAGCAGATAGAAACGCACCCCATGTGCGCTATGCAGACGAGGCGGTATGTGTGGGTCCGCCACCTTCGGCCGAGTCTTATTTGCTGGGATCTAAGATAATTTCCGAAGCAAAAAAACTGGGAGTAGATGGTATTCATCCGGGGTACGGTTTTTTAAGTGAAAATGCCGAATTTGCCGAAGAAGTAGAGAATAACAACATCACTTTTATCGGGCCGGGCTCTAAGGCGATCAGGATCATGGGTTCTAAACTTGCGGCCAAGGAAGCGGTGAAAAAATACGACATCCCCATGGTGCCGGGGATCGATAAGGCCATAACCGATATCGAGCAGGCAAAGATAATTGCAGCTACTATTGGCTTCCCCATTCTAATAAAAGCGTCTGCTGGTGGTGGAGGTAAGGGTATGCGTATCGTTGAGCGAGAAAAAGACCTGGAATCACAGATGAAAATGGCCATTGGGGAAGCGACGGCAGCCTTTGGAGATGGTTCTGTCTTTATTGAGAAATATGTCACTTCTCCAAGACATATAGAGATACAGGTCCTGGCCGATAAGCACGGGAATATCCTTCATTTCTTCGAACGGGAGTGCAGTGTACAGAGAAGGCATCAGAAGGTTGTAGAAGAGGCACCCTCTTCGGTGTTAACACCTGAAATGCGCAACGCCATGGGCGAGGCGGCGGTAAATGTTGCGAGGTCCTGCGATTATGTGGGAGCCGGAACCGTAGAATTTCTCCTGGATGCAGATCATAATTTCTATTTCCTGGAAATGAATACCCGGTTACAGGTAGAACATCCGGTCACTGAATTGATTACAGGCGTAGATCTGGTTCGATTACAGATAGAAATTGCGAGAGGTGAAAAGTTAAAACTTAAGCAATCCGATTTGAAAATAGAAGGCCACGCTCTGGAGCTTAGAGTGTATGCAGAAGATCCTACAAACGATTTTCTGCCAAGTGTGGGTACTTTAGAAACATATCGTTTGCCGGAGGGTGATGGAATAAGAGTAGACAATGGTTTTGAAGAAGGGATGGAGATCCCCATTTATTACGACCCTATGCTCTCTAAACTTATTACCTTCGGAAGAAACCGTGAACTGGCGATCGATAAGATGATCCAGGCGATCGAAAACTACAAGGTGGAAGGTGTTGAAACCACCTTACCTTTCGGAAAATTCGTGTGTGAGCATCCTGCATTTCGCTCGGGAGATTTCGACACTCATTTTGTGAAGAATTATTTCAGCGGAGATGCCCTAAAAAAAGGCTCGAAAGAAGAGGAGAAGCTCGCTGCTCTTATTGCATTAAAACATTACCTGAAAGATAAAAGTAAACTTAGATTACCAAATTCGTAACATATGAATTCGAAAATAGAAGGACTTAACGAACGTTTAGCGAAGGCCTACTTAGGAGGAGGACAGGCCAGGATCGATAAACAGCACAAAAAGAACAAACTCACTGCCAGGGAGCGAATTCATTATTTATTGGATGATAATTCATTCGAAGAAACCGGTATCCTGGTAACTCATCGAACCACCGATTTTGGGATGGATAAGGAGAAGTATTACGGAGATGGAGTTGTAACCGGTTATGGTACTATAGACGGTAGGCTGGTCTATGTCTATGCACAGGATTTTACTGTGTTTGGCGGGGCTCTTTCTGAAACTCATGCCGAGAAGATCTGTAAGGTGATGGACCTGGCGATGAAGGTAGGGGCGCCTGTGATCGGGCTGAACGATTCGGGCGGCGCACGAATCCAGGAAGGGGTGAGATCCCTGGGGGGATATGCAGATATTTTTTATCGCAATGTAATGGCTTCGGGAGTGATTCCACAACTATCTGCCATCATGGGGCCTTGTGCCGGAGGAGCAGTTTATTCGCCCGCTATGACAGATTTTACCATGATGGTTGAAGGTACCAGTTATATGTTCGTTACCGGTCCTAATGTGGTAAAGACTGTTACCAATGAAGAAGTAACTTCCGAAGAATTGGGTGGAGCAAGTACACATTCGCAGAAATCGGGAGTGGCTCATGTTACCTCGGCCAATGATGTGCAATGTCTGGCAGATATCAAGAGGTTACTTAGTTACCTTCCGCAGAACAACAAAGAAAAACCTGTGGCCATTCCTTATGAAACAGGAGATGAGATCCGGATGCAGCTTGCAAATATTATTCCCGATAGTACCACCACTCCTTACGATATGCACAACGTTATCAAAGGAATAATAGATGAAGATTCTTTTTTCGAGATCCATAAGGATTACGCAGAGAATATTGTTGTGGGATTTGCCAGGTTAGGCGGCCAGAGTATAGGGATCGTTGCAAATAACCCAATGTTTCTCGCCGGGGTTCTGGACGTGGACAGTTCTAAAAAAGCAGCGCGTTTTACTCGCTTCTGTGATTGTTTCAATATTCCCTTGCTGGTCCTGGTGGATGTGCCTGGATTCCTTCCGGGAACAGATCAGGAATGGAATGGAATTATCATGCATGGGGCCAAATTATTGTATGCGCTCAGTGAGGCAACAGTGCCCAGGGTTACTGTGATTACGCGCAAAGCGTATGGAGGAGCCTACGATGTAATGAATTCGAAGCATATAGGAGCCGATATGAATTTTGCCTGGCCAACTGCCGAGATC
>CAJQNO010000180.1 GCA_905479745.1 uncultured Flavobacteriaceae bacterium
ATTGAACCAACAGCTACAGGGCATATTATTGAACAGATACGTATTGTTGAAAAGATAATTGCTGAAGGTTACGCCTATGAGACGAATGGCTCGGTGTATTTTGATGTGATGAAGTTCAACACAGATCATGAATACGGAAAATTAAGCGGAAGGCAGTTGGAAGACATGATCACGAACACTCGTGAGCTTGCATCCCAAAGTGAAAAGAAGAATCCACAGGATTTTGCATTATGGAAAAAGGCCGAACCCCAGCATATTATGCGCTGGCCATCTCCCTGGAGTGATGGTTTCCCCGGCTGGCATTTGGAATGTACCGCCATGAGCACTAAATACCTTGGTAAAAATTTCGATATTCACGGTGGGGGTATGGATCTCAAATTTCCGCACCACGAATGTGAGATCGCGCAGGCAGAGGCTTCTAATAATATAAATCCGGTGAACTACTGGATGCACGCCAACATGCTTACACTTAATGGGAAGAAAATGGCGAAATCTACAGGAAACAACATTTTGCCAAATGAATTGTTCTCTGGAGAAAATGATGTGTTAAGTAAGGCTTTTGCGCCTACAGTCGCGAAGTTTTTTATGTATCAGGCTCATTATCGCAGCATCCTGGATTTTTCGAATGATGCTCTTGAGGCATCAGAAAAAGGATATAACCGGTTAATGGATGCTTACCGAAGTCTTGAAGATCTGCCCACTTCGAACAGTAGTTCTTTTAATGTTTCTGAATGGCGACAATCCTGCTATGACGCTATGAACGACGATTTTAATAGCCCCATTCTCATCGCGCAACTATTTGAGGCTGCCAAACAGATCAATTCAATAAAGGAAAGGAACGCGACTATTACCAAGACAGATCTGAAGTTACTGAACCAGACAATGCACGATTTCATCTTTGATGTGCTGGGCCTTATTGATATGGCTTCAGAAGGAAATAATGATACCAATAAACTGTCCGGAACCATCGATCTGCTGATAGAACTTCGCAATAAGGCTAGAGCCGATAAGGACTTTGCGACAAGTGATCGTATTAGGGATGAATTACTGGAAATAGGTATTCAGCTTAAGGACGGTAAAGATGGAACGACTTACTCCCTGAATTAAATTTAATTTACTGTTCTACAGTATAATTTCTATCCTATTGAAGAAAGTACTTATATATCCTTTTGTCTTACTTATACGAGGATATCAGCGATTTATATCGCCTATTTTCCCATCCAGCTGCCGCTATACTCCTACTTGTTCGCACTACACGATAGAAGCGTTAGAGAGACATGGGCTTATAAAAGGAGGGTGGCTGTCTGCGAAACGGATCATTAGTTGTAATCCATGGGGCGGAAGTGGTTACGATCCGGTACCTGGTTCTGAAAAAGAATAAGGTTTTATTAACGGGGTTTAGCGTTGTCTTTTCTATATTTACACTACATTTTCTAATTCCGAAATATGCACTTCCTAAGTTTTACCTGGAACCCGATCGAAGGTATCGACCTTGGGTTTTTCATGATTCGTTTCTATAGTTTATCGTATGTGATCGCCTTTATTATAGGCTGGTTTATTATGAAACGATTCTTTAAGAATGAAAACATATCCATGGAAAAACTGGATAGTTTATTTATCTATATGGTGGTTGCCATCCTGGTTGGTGCGCGTCTGGGCCACATAATTTTCTACGAACCTGAGACCATACTCGAGGACCCTCTCTCTGTAATTCTCCCATTTAAAACCGTACCCGAATTCGAATTTACAGGCTTCCGTGGACTTGCGAGTCATGGTGCTGCGATCGGGATCATTATTGCTTTGATCTACTACAACCGGAAAAAACTAAAATTTCCTGTCTTGTGGATCTTCGACCGAGTGGTCATCACCGTCTCTATAGGTGCAGTATTTGTGCGCTTGGGTAATTTTATGAATTCTGAAATTGTTGGACGCCCGGTAGGTGATTCCCCTCTGGGAGTTCGGTTAGTGCGAAATGCAGACGATATGCACCCACAGACTGCGATGAAATTAACAGGTCTGAACGATCCAAATGCTGCGTACAACGCCATTGTAAACGATCCTAAATTTGCAGAAATACTTGAAAGTATTCCCTATCGACATGCAACGCAGTTGTACGAAGCCACCGGTTACCTTATCACCTTCCTGATACTTTGGTATATATATTGGAAAACTACAAAAAAAGAAAATCTGGGGTATATCTTCGGATGGTTTCTCATCCTGCTTTTTTCTACCCGTGTGATCGTGGAGTTCTTTAAAGAGGCCCAGGTTGATGACCGGGCCGAATGGTTCCTCAATACTGGTCAATGGCTAAGTATACCCTTTATCATTGCCGGGATCTTTATTCTATTAAAATCGAAAAACAAGAAATTTACGCCATGAAAAGAATAATGTTGACAGCGGCTTTTCTCGCTGCATTTCTCACAATGAATAGTTGTAAGGAAACTCAGGAAAAAAAATCACTAACCAAAGAAGTAAATTTTAAGAAAGAGGGTGAGTTATCATTGCTGAAAGCCGAAACAGATTCTATTGTGGCAAGTCTGGATATAGAAATAGCCGATGATGCCTATGAAACAGAAACCGGGCTGATGTATCGAAAAAGCATGCAGGATGACCGGGGCATGTTGTTTGTGTTCGACGATGAGATACGCCGCTCTTTCTATATGAAAAATACCGAATTCTCCCTGGACATCATCTTTATAAATAGTAAGAATGAGATCGTGAGTATTCAGAAGAATGCCAAGCCTCTGGATCAAACTTCATTGCCATCGGAAGCACCAGCCATGTTGGTTTTGGAAGTGAATGCAGGGCTTAGCGATCAATGGACTCTGGAACCCGGCGACAAGATACAGTGGCGGGTTTTAAATTAACCTGAGAATAGATTTAAAATAAAAACCCACTGTTTAACAGTGGGTTTTTATTTTATATAAATCGCTAGATTATTTCTTTTCGTTTTCTTCTTCCTCTTCTTTCTTATCACTCAGGTCGATCCCTCGTTTTTTAACGGTATCAAAAAATACCGGTGTCGCGATAAACAAGGACGAGTAGGTACCCACTACTACCCCAACGATCAGGGCGAAGATCAATCCGCGAATAGATTCGGCTCCCAGTAAGAAGATCGTTAATAACACTATGAGAGTTGTCATAGAGGTATTCAACGTACGACTCAAAGTACTATTAAGGGCGCTATTGATTATCTTATTCATTTTCCAGCTTCCATGCTCATTAAAGAATTCACGAATACGGTCGAATACAACCACCGTATCATTTAACGAGTAACCAATTACCGTTAAGATTGCCGCGATGAAAGATTGGTCGATCTCCATATTAAATGGCATGATCTTATAGGTTAGTGAGAAGATCCCCAGTACAATAAGCACATCGTGGAATACAGCGGTTACAGCACCTAAACTAAACTGCCATCTTCTAAATCGCAATAATATGTAGAGGAACACTACTGCGAGCGAGCCCAATACCGCCCAGAACGAAGATTTTTTAATATCATCTGCAATGGTTGGACTTACTTTATAGTACTGCATACGTCCTACCTCTTTCCCTTCATCATCGCTAATAAACTGTTCGTAGGTCATTCCAGCAGGCAAGTTAGGCTGTAAAGCTTCGAATAGCATTTTTTCAATCTCGGTATCTACTTCCTCACCCGTATCATCCACCTTAAATTTTGTAGTGATCTTTAACTGGTTGTCGCCGCCATAAGTCTTTGCTTCTGCACTTCCGAAAGCTGCGATCATATCGTTTTCGATTTCGGTGGCATTTACATCTTTATCAAAACGAACCGTATAAGTTCTTCCTCCTACAAAATCAACACCCTGGTTAAGTCCAACTGTAAATAGTGAACCTAAACTTGTAAGAATTAACAGCCCAGAAATAACATACGCGATCTTGCGCTTCTGTAGGAAACTAATGTTCACATTTCTGAACAAGTTCTTTGTAAAAGTAGTAGAACAAGGTAGTGGTTTACCATTTTTGGTGTAACTATCGATAAACAGTCTTGTGATAAAGATCGCTGTGAACAGAGACGTTAATATACCTATAAGTAAGGTAGTGGCGAAACCCTGAATGGGTCCTGTACCAAACACAAGTAGAATTAATCCGGTAAGTCCGGTAGTAATATTGGCATCGAGAATAGAAGACAAAGCGTTGTTGAAACCATCTTTGATCGCGTCTTTCTGTGCCTTTCCCTTTGCTAGTTCTTCACGAATCCGTTCAAAGATAAGTACATTCGCATCCACCGAAATACCTATGGTCAATACAATACCTGCGATCCCCGGTAATGTGAGTACAGCACCAATACCGGCCAGCACCCCAAAGATGAACAGGATGTTCACCACCAGTGCGACATCGGCAAAAACACCGGCCCTTCCATAGTAGAAAATCATCCACAACAATACAAAGCCTAATGCCAGAAGGAAAGAAAGCACACCACTGTCTATCGCTTCCTGACCCAGGGTAGGCCCTACGTATTCCGCCTGAATAATATCGGCAGAGGCTGGCAATTTACCCGCACGAAGTACGTTCGCCAGATCCTGACCTTCATTGATACTGAAATCTCCAGTAATGGAGCTTCGTCCACCGGCAATTGGTCCACTGCTAACTCCGGGTGCCGAATATACAATGTCATCCAAAACAATGGCGATCTGAGTTCCGTTAGAGTATGCCGCACCGGTCATATCTTCCCATATCTTGGCACCTTTACCGTTCATCTGCATATCCACAGAAACACGGCCCGCCTGATCATAGGATTGAGCGGCATCGGTTACTACACCTCCACTTAATGGTGGTGCTAATGTTCGATCACGCTTTAAAGCGTATAGGTCCTGGTAAGCAACAGTCTCTCCATCTGTAGTTGTTAATGTCTTTTCAATTCCCCAAACGAACTTAACATAGCGCAGATCGTTGGGTAGTAACTGAACCACTTGTGGGTTCTGAAGATACCCCATTACGATCTCGGTGTCTGTGGTTCTAACACTTGCAATTTCGGGCGTACCGCTTCTTCCGAAGGAAATAAATTTAGACAGTAATGGGTTGGCTTTGGCAGGATCGGCCTGCTCGTCAACCTCTTCACCTCCAATAAGATCCTCGATCCCATCGGTATCTGTGTCTGTAGCCGTAGAGTCCTGAGCTTCTTCTTCAACTTCCGGAGCAAGAACTTCTTTTAGTTTTGCGTCTGCACTTATTAGAAAGTTTTGAAGCTGATCTACCTGGTACACATCCCAAAATTCCAACTGTGCTGTTTGGGTGATAAGTGCTTTGGTTCTTTCGATATCCTTGGCACCTGGCAATTCCACTAGGATACGTCCGGAGTTTCCTAGTCGCTGTAAATTTGGTTGTGTAACACCAAATTTATCGATACGTTTTCTCAATACTTCAAAGGCAGATACCATGGCCTCGTCCACTTTACGTGTAAGCACGGCCTGTACTTCTTCGTTGGTATCGTCTCGGTTAATATCATCTTCAAGGTTTTTATTGAAAAAGATACTGGTAGAAGCTAATTTGTTATCCCCCGGGATTGCCTCGAATGCCTTGAAAAAGGATTCGAGATATGTGTCCTGACTATTTTTCTGAAGTTCTTTGGCGTTCTCTAACGCCTGATTGAATGCGGGATCCTTCGAATTGTTCGCCAAACCTCGCAGGATATCTTCTACAGAAACCTGAAGGATCACATTGATACCCCCTTTAAGGTCTAGTCCTTTATTAAGTACTTTTTCTTTGGCATCATTATAGCTGAACCCAAGAAAAACCGGGTCGTTGGCAACAGAATCTATATATTTTGTCTCGGCTTCAATACGTGCTTCCGGTTCACTCCCGTCATACATATTCTTTGCATAAACCTCTGCGTCACCCTCGACTTTATTCGCTATAAATGTAAAAGAAAGCTGGTATAAACTTACCAGTCCAAAGATTATAGCAAACGCGGTAACTAGTCCTTTATTTTGCATTCTATCGGTATTTATATGGTTTTAAAAACGTGCAAATATAGGTTTTCAAAAAGGAAATGACAATTATTTTCTTTTTAAAATCTGAACAAAAACCAGGGAGGAATACATCGATAGCGGGTAGCAAAAAAGTTATTTTTTTGAAATAAAACAGATTGATTGACAAGCAGATATATAATTTTTAGAACACGTTTTGTCCTGTATTCAATAGATAGGTTCGGAAGAAATCTCCAAAAGCTTCATTTTAGGAATAGCTCCGGAACCAATCAGCACAGCGAGTTCCTGAGCTTGTGCTTCGGTGAAATCGCCCGCTATTTCAGATCTGCCACCCGTGATCGGGCCGGCCACAACACCGGGGACTGAATACACAACATCATCGATCACAATAGCGATCTGGGATCCCCTTTCGTAGGCCGATCCCGTCATTTCTGCCCAAATTTCGGCTCCCTCAGGGTTCATGGTAATGTTTATGGTTGGCTTTCCTATGGCATTATATGCCAAGGAAGCTTCGGTAACATAGGTTCCGTCGAGGGGTGAAATACCACGCTCAGTATCCACAGCATAAAATGACACCGTATCAGAATCCGGGTTAAGCTTACCAGAGAGAAATTTCGTATCACCTTTCCCCATTTCGAGCAAGGCACGAACTTCCGGCATCCTTAAATATTGGAAGATCTGGGCAGTATCGGAAAGCTTTGCATGAAACATCTCGGCACCGTAATTATAATTTGGCATGCTGATCCTGGACAACAATGGTTTTTCACCCGATGGATTGTTATTCTCCAGCCACTTATCAGCAGCCCAAACAAAGGGCATCATCTCCTCTGTTTTATAGGTATTATAAAATTCCAGATTGGCAGAAGTGGTTAAAAATTTCTGAACTGCCTCTACTTCGGCGGCAGTTTCGATCACAACTCTTATTTTATCTTCATGAACCAACGTGATCTGGTCGATGGAGTTTCCCAGCTTCTGAAATCGTTCTCTCAGCAGATCGATCGCCTCTTGCAGCTCCTTTTCGCTAGGATCATCCCTTTCCAACATCAGCGTTGCTGTAATTCTTTTATCGGCTTTCTTAGTGATTAAATTGCACCTGACGAAGGTTAGACTAATCATCAATAAACTAAGCAGTAATAATTTCCGAAGCATATAAATATTTTAAAACAAAAAAGCTGCTAATTAGCAGCTTTTGTAAATATATGAAATCTTTAAATTACAATTCGAGCAAGGCGTTTGTCTTGCTAACACCTTCGGCACTTTCTTTCATATGATCCTTTTCCGCCTGGGTTAATTCAATCTCAACGATCTCTTCAATACCATTTCTACCCAAAATAACGGGAACGCCTATACAAAGATCATTCAGCCCGTATTCACCCTCAAGAAGCGTTGAACAAGGATACATTTTCTTCAGGTCGCAGGCGATTGCCTGCACCAGGCCGGAAACTGCAGCACCCGGCGCGTACCACGCTGAAGTACCCAGCAATTTGGTGAGTGTCGCACCCCCAACCTTGGTATCTTCCTTTACCTGGGTCAATCTTTCTTCGGAAATAAATTTGGAAACCGGCACACTATTTCGGGTTGCGAGACGCGTTAACGGCACCATACCTTTATCGCTATGTCCACCAATCACCATACCGTCAACATCGCTAATAGGAGCTCCTAAAGCTTCTGCAAGACGATATTTGAAACGTGCGCTGTCCAGTGCTCCACCCATCCCAACGATTCGATTCTTTGGCAAACTGGTTGTTTTATGTACCAGGTAGGTCATGGTATCCATAGGGTTACTTACCACGATCATGATTGTATTTGGAGAGTGTTCGATCAGGTTGGTCGATACTGTTTTAACGATCCCGGCATTGATCCCGATGAGTTCCTCCCGAGTCATTCCCGGCTTTCTGGGAATACCACTGGTGATCACGCAAATATCGCTATTTGCAGTTTTCGAATAATCGTTAGTGGTTCCTGTTATCTTAGTATCAAACCCATTAAGGGAGGCCGTCTGCATCAGGTCCATCGCCTTTCCTTCGGCGTATCCTTCCTTGATATCGAGTAAAACAACTTCACTTGCAAAGTCTTTGATCGCAATATATTCGGCACAACTTGCACCTACTGCACCTGCTCCAACTACAGTTACTTTCATGTTATAAATGTTTTTATTTAATGATTCAATTTTGCGCTGCAAAAATACAATTATCTATTTGATATTCACTTGAGAATCCCTTAAAATATAAAGCCCCGCACAAAGGCAGGGCAATTTGTCTATACGAAGGATTTGCTACGCGTCTATATTTGCGTAAACCGCATTTTTCTCGATGAATTCTCTACGAGGCTGTACTTCATCTCCCATCAGCATAGAGAACACCCTGTCTGCTTCAGTACCATTATCAATGGTTACCTGTCGCAGGGTTCGGTTATCCGGTTTCATGGTGGTTTCCCACAGCTGTTCGGCATTCATTTCCCCAAGACCCTTGTAACGTTGAATGGTAGCACTTCCGCCAAATTCTTCGTTCAGGGCATCCCGTTCCTTATCATTCCAAGCATAGGCTTTCTTGGCTCCTTTTTTAACCAGATATAAAGGCGGAGTTGCAATATATACATGCCCTGCTTCAATAAGATCTTTCATATACCTGAAAAAGAAGGTAAGGATGAGGGTAGCAATATGACTACCATCCACATCGGCATCACACATGATCACAATCTTGTGATATCGCAGTTTTTCCAGGTTAAGTGCTTTGCTGTCTTCCTCGGTTCCTATGGTCACCCCAAGAGCCGTGAAAATATTACGGATCTCTTCATTTTCAAATACCTTGTGCTGCATAGCCTTCTCAACATTGAGGATCTTTCCACGTAATGGCAATATTGCCTGGAAGTTCCTGTCTCGGCCCTGCTTGGCTGTCCCTCCTGCCGAATCTCCCTCCACGAGGAATACTTCGCATTTCTCAGGATCCTGTTCAGAACAATCTGATAATTTACCAGGTAAACCACCACCGCTCATCACGGTTTTTCGCTGTACCATCTCACGAGCTTTTCGCGCTGCATGGCGTGCCTGCGCAGCGAGAATAACCTTTTGTACAATGGTTTTAGCATCGTTTGGATGCTCCTCCAGGTAATTCTCAAGCATTTCTGAAACGGCCTGACTCACCGCCGAAGTAACTTCCCTGTTTCCAAGTTTTGTTTTGGTCTGGCCTTCAAACTGTGGTTCGGCTACTTTTACCGAAACAATAGCTGTAAGTCCCTCGCGGAAATCATCTCCCGCAATATCGAACTTCAGTTTGTCCAGCATCCCGGAATTATCTGCGTACTTCTTTAAAGTAGTAGTTAGACCTCTTCGGAAACCCGAAAGGTGGGTTCCCCCTTCATGGGTGTTGATATTATTTACATAAGAGTGTAAGTTCTCGTTGAAGGAGGTGTTATACACCATCGCAACTTCCACGGGAATATCGTTTTTCTCACCTTCCATGGAGATCACATCTGCTATGAGGGGTTCGCGGTTTCCATCCAGATAACGGATAAATTCCTTGAGTCCTTCTTCAGAGTGGAAAGTTTCATGAACAAACTCACCGTCATCATCCTTATTGCGTTTGTCGGTAAGAGTAATTGTAAGTCCTTTGTTCAGGAACGATAATTCACGTAAACGATTGGATAAGGTATCGTAGTTATATTCCAGGCTTTGCTGAAAGATCTGAGGATCGGGCTTAAAGGTAACCAAAGTCCCACGGTAGTCGGTTTCACCAACCGATTTTACCGGATACAGGGTCTTCCCACGCTCATATTCCTGCTCCCATATCTTTCCATCGCGATACACTGTTGCCTTAAGGCTACCGGACAAGGCGTTCACAACAGAAACACCTACCCCGTGCAATCCTCCCGAAACCTTGTAAGAATCCTTATCAAACTTCCCTCCGGCCCCGATCTTGGTCATTACTACTTCAAGAGCAGAAACTCCCTCTTTCTTATGCATATCCACCGGAATACCCCGGCCATTGTCTTTTACAGTAATTGAATTATCCTCATTAATCCAGACATCGATAGTGTCACAATAACCGGCCATAGCCTCATCGATGGAATTATCCACAACCTCATACACCAAATGATGCAAACCACGCACGCCTACATCCCCGATATACATAGAGGGGCGCATGCGTACATGCTCCATTCCTTCAAGTGCCTGAATGCTATCCGCACCATAAACTTTTATCTCTTTCTCGTCCTTCATATGTTAGGTAATTTTTTCAGATTTTCGATAACAAACAAATATAACAAAACCCCTAATAAAATATAGGGTTTCGGCGTATTTAAGCTGTTAAGTTATTAACAAGTTTTTGTGAAAAAAATTGTCGTTCCAGCACTATATTTTCAGCCTGAATTTATACAGTTGGAAACAACGGCCTGATACCACCAAGTTTAGCCCGTTTTTTAAGTAAACTTTCACACAATTTTATATTTGCAGGGGAAAGTTTTAATGTAACTTTCCCCAACTTAAAAACACTATTATGAAACAGAAATTCCTTTATTTAATCGTTTTAACACTAAGTCTTACTATTACAGACACTTTATTTGCCCAAAAATTCTCCGATCTCGATAAGAGCCCTATGGATGTTGCCTCTTACCCGTCAAGTTACAGAGTATCGGATAAATTGATAAAAATAACCTACAGCCGTCCGCAACTCAAGGGCCGTGAAGTGGCTTCCCTGGCTAAACCGGGCAATGTGTGGCGTACTGGTGCCAACGAAGCAACAGAACTCACATTGTATACCGATATGAAACTAGGGAACACAACGGTAAAGGCAGGCACCTACACATTTTATACCATCCCGGGAGAGAATGAGTGGACTGCAATTATTAGCAGCGATCTCAATGTTTGGGGGTCCTATTCCTATAATGAAGCAAATGATGTCGCCAGAATAACAGTTCCGGCCACTAAGGCCAAAGAAAGTATAGAGGCTTTCGCCATTGCTTTCGAAGAAAGCGACAATGGTGTGGACATGCACCTGGGCTGGGGAACCACCCGTGTTAAGATCCCTTTTATGAAATAGTTGATTTCTATAGATGAAACAGAAACATCCTCTGGTGCCAATCAGGGGATGTTTAAATATTTATGGGTTTGCAAGGAAACCTTCCATTTGGGATTAGCCATAACATAATCCACAATTAGCGGCATCACTGTATCCCGCTTGCTCCATTCGGGCTGAAGATAAAGCAGGCATTTTTCTGAAACTTTTAGAGCTTGCTCCTCGGCAAAGCGCAGATCATCCCTGTTGTATACAATCACTTTTAATTCGTTGGCTACGGGATATATCTCATCAACCGGCAACTTGATCTTCTTGGGCGAAAGACAGATCCAATCCCAGGTGCCCGTAAGAGGATAAGCCCCTGAAGTCTCTATATGTATATCTAATCCTTTTTCTTTCAAAAGCCTTGTTAACGGCCCCATATCCCAGGTAAGCGGCTCTCCCCCCGTCACGACGACCGTTTTGGAAAATTTTTCAGCATTATCGGCAATTTGACCAACTCCTGTTGGGGGATGAATCGCCGGGTTCCAACTCTCTTTTACATCACACCAGTGACATCCCACATCACATCCTCCTATTCTAATGAAATAAGCTGCTGTTCCTTTGTGATAACCTTCTCCCTGAATGGTGTAAAACTCTTCCATCAACGGGAGCATAAGGCCCTTTTCAACCTGGATTTGTATCTCTTCCTGCATAGGCCGCAAAGATAAGTGTTACAAATTAAGAATTACGCGATCAATATGCTTAAATAGGTTTTTGAACAGCTATCACTTCTATTTCTATTTTAGCTCCTTTAGCCAGTGATTCGGCAGCAAAGGTGGTACGTGCCGGTTTTTGTGGAAAGTAATCCATAAA
>CAJQNO010000181.1 GCA_905479745.1 uncultured Flavobacteriaceae bacterium
CGAACTTTAATAAGTCGCCATACTCAATTCCATCCTCCATGCGAATATCCTGGTGTTGCTGAGTATAATTCTCGTGAGCTTCCATAATTCTTATTCCGGCAAAACCGGCATCGTTAAACGGGCGATGATGGCCGCCACGCCCAAAACGATCCAGCCTGTAAATGAGCATTGGGTTCATTTCGGGCATGTATGCTTTAGTTGTTTTGTATACATATCGCGCCAGTTGTCTGGAGATCCCATCCACCTCACCACCATAGAACCTACGGCGGTTTCGCTCTCTTTCGGTTTCGGTGGGTGGTACAGGTTCGGAAAATATCCTAAAATCCCTGTTGCTCACAACCCCATCCACGCCTGTGATATTTCCTATCATGTCGTTGTTCAGGACTCCTATGATATCCCAGCCTTTCTCTTGTGCATAGTTCGCAAATCCTTTTCCACCAAACAAGCCTTGTTCTTCACCGCTTAGCCCCAGATACACTATACTACTTTCAAATTTATATTTGGAAAGTACCCGGGCCGCTTCAATGGCGCCGGCCATTCCACTGGCATTATCGTTTGCACCCGGTGAATCTGAAGTGAAATCTGTAGGATCACTCACTCGAGAGTCTATATCTCCACTCATGATGATATAACGGTTAGGGTACTTGGTTCCCTTTTGGACGGCAACAACATTTACCACCCATACATCCTTTACAATACGGTTATTCACTCCTTTTTTTACAAGATCTTTCTGGTAAAAAACATCAAGGCAATTTCCGCATGAGGCTGAGATCTTATCGAATTCCATCTTTATCCAGCGTCTGGCGGCTCCTATGCCACGTACATTGGATATCGTATCACTTAACGTATGTCTTGTGCCAAAACCTGCAAGGGTAGTTATATCATTTTTAAGTCTCTCGGAAGAAACATCGTCTATAATCTGGTAAAGTTGGGGATTCGTCTGAGCGTAGTTCAGAAAAGAAAAGAAAAAAAACAGAAAGGAAACAGTAATTCTCATCAAGATCTTAGTTTGCACTAAAATAGGGAAAAGTTGCTATTTCGTTTCAGAAAAAAATGCTAAATCAGTAAGGTTTGGCCTTATAGGGTTTTCTGGATTCGGGCCCACGCGGGTTAGCGGTAGTATTTTTAAAATTGTATGGAATAGATTCGTAGGGGTACTCCCATTGGTCCTGTGTTACAACAAAATGAAGGTGAGGATAACCGGCCAGGCCCGTTGCCCCGCTAAACCCGATGCTGTCGCCCTGGGAAACGAATTCCCCTTCTTCCGGAATCGCGCCATATTGGGTAAGATGCATATACTGCGCATAAGTATGGTCTGTATGTTGTACTACCACAAGGTTATTTGGAAATTCTCCGTCAATTCCGTTTTCTACAACATGGACCACAGTACCATCCCTGCTTGCCGTAATTAAAGTGCCTATATCCATGGCGAAATCTACTGCAAACTGGTCTGGTTGCCCTTTACTGTGATAACTCCCGCTACAATGACTTAAATGCACCTGGTACGTTTCTCCAACCGGGTAGGGAAGTACATAACTGGACGATTTCCAGGGCGGATATACTGCTCCGGGACAACCAATATTAGATGTTTGATTAGCCGGCAGTTGGTTATTATAGATCTGTGGATCATCATCTTTTCCGGTACAATTTTCCAGAATACCTATAAAAAGTATGGTTATTAGCAGATACCTCATAATTTTTTTTTACAAGGTAAGATTGGTAGTCAAGTTCTGTATTGATTAGAGCCCTGTATTTTACTAAGAATAATAATTCTTAATAAATTTAATCGACCTATTCGGCAGGTACGGCCACTATGGCGAGTTTCGTGCCATTCGGACTCAAGGCAAGTCGTGTAATATTTTCGATCTTGTAAGTGGTGAGATCTGCAACTTCTTTCCATTCACCATCTCCAAACAGATCGTAGGTATATAATTTTTTTCCACTCCCAATAAGCAATACCGACTCACTTAGCCACACATGATCTTGTACGCCAATAGGTAACTGGGCCACAAAAAAACTTTCGAAGGATTTCATATCGAGTTGATACACATCGTGGTTCCCTTCTTCATTCACATATGTATAACTCATCGTATCACTTTTAGGAACCTTATGGAACGATCGTCCGGCGTTGTATGCTAAGGTGTCTACTTGCTTCGTTTTCAGGTTAGCCACTACCAGATCTAGGGCATCGTCACCCAGCACCGAACCTACAAGTATGTTCTCATTGTACATGGCAAAATAAGCAACTTGCAACTCGGGGTGAGCCTCTGTGTATTCGCGGGAGGTTAAATGATGCCGAAAAAGTCGCTGCCTACCTGTGGTATCCAGGTGCACACTTAGTATGTGTTGTGAGCCTGGTATTCTTTGAGGGGAATATTGACTGGCAGCAGATCCCTCATGCAGCCAGAATTTCTTGTTAAAGCGAATATGATATTGGGCTATATCGGTTTGTCCACCGTTGTTTCCGGCAAACAGCAATAGGTTGTCGCTCTGGAAGGACGGCTGATTGTCATAGCCGGTATCGTTCGATATATTCCTGAAATTAGACACGACAAAGTTCTCCTCGTCAAAATTAAGTTCCAGCAAGAATACCTCTGTATTGGGTTGTGCTGCAAGTATTCCGAAGAAAAAAGAGAAAAAGAGAAACAGCTGGTACTTCATAGTATAAAGTTTGGTCAAAGATATTAATTAGAAGGCTCAATCGAATTAAAAAAACCGCCACTTATTGCTAAGTGGCGGATTTTTCAACTAACTAACCAAATGCTATGAGCGCATCTGATATTTTAAAACGGATATGTATTTTCTGCCGTAACCTTTTCGGCGATTAGATTTCTTAAGGCCACAACGTTAGGCATGTTCTGATATTTCGTGAAACGCTTCAATCCCATCAACATCATGCGTTGTTCATCTCCCTCTGCGAAAGATACGATTCCTTCCTTAGCTTTTTGAGAAATTTTATCAACAGCATTGTACAGATACAGTTGCGCCATGGCAATTTGCTCTTTCTGGGCTTCTTCACCAAATCGCTTTGCATTTTTCTCGGCTCGAAGTATAGCACTTTCGGCCATATAGATCTCGATGAGTATATCGGCCGATGCCAATAGCAATTGCTGATGTTCCTCCAGTTTAGGGCCGTATTTTTGTACAGCCGAACCAGCTACCATCAGGAAAACTTTTTTAAGTTTGGCGATCATAGCTTTTTCTTCTGAAAGTAATTCGCTGTAATCCGGCGTTTCGAATGAAGGAATACCGGTTAGCTCATCTGCAACGGCCATAGCAGGTCCGAGTAGGTCTACATGCCCTTTCATGGCCTTCTTTACAAGCATGCCAACCGCCAGCATGCGATTTATCTCGTTAGTTCCTTCGTAGATTCGCGCAATACGAGCATCTCTCCAGGCAGCTTCCATTGGGGTGTCTGCACTAAAGCCCATGCCACCAAAGATCTGTATACCCTCGTCGCTGCAATTCTGAATATCCTCAGATACAGCCACTTTAAGCAACGAACATTCTATGGCGTATTCTTCCACCCCTTTCAGTTCTGCTTCCTGATGTGAATTTCCTTCTGCCATACGGATATCGATCCTATCTTCGATATTTTTCGAAGCCCTGTAACAGGCACTTTCACCAGCATAGGTAGAGGTGGCCATTTCGGCGATCTTGGCTTTAATAGCTCCAAATTTTGCAATAGGTGTCTTAAACTGAACACGTTCATTGGCATATTTTACCGCCGTGTCTATAACCCGTCTTTGGGCATCCAGGCAGGCTCCGGCCAGTTTTATTCGCCCAATGTTAAGGGCGTTCATCGCAATTTTGAATCCGTTTCCTCTTTCCGATAGCATATTCTCCACGGGGACCTTGGTCTCGTTAAAGAATACTTGTCGGGTAGAAGAGGAGTGTATTCCTAATTTATGTTCTTCCTCACCCAGGGAGATACCATTTTCTGGATCGTTTTCAACAATAAACCCAGTGATATACTTATCATCTTCAATTCGTGCGAAAACGATAAACAAGTCGCAAAAGCCTGCGTTGGAGATCCACATTTTTTGGCCACTGATCTTGTAGTGTGTACCATCTTCCGATAGTACAGCCTTTGTTTTACCGCTATTGGCGTCACTTCCAGCACCCGGTTCGGTAAGGCAATACGCTCCAAACCATTCGCCGGATGCCAGTTTAGGGACATACTTTTGTTTTTGTTCCTCGGTACCGTAAAGAGTGATCGGCATGGTTCCTATCCCTGTGTGTGCTCCAAATGCAGTAGCGATAGATCCGGTTGCCCCCGAGATATAATCACAAACCAGCATAGTTGTAACAAAGCCCATACCCAGACCACCGTAAGCTTCGGGAACCGCAATTCCCAGAAGGCCCAGCTCTCCCGCTTTACGCATGATCTCTTCGGTAAGCGCATAGTCCTTCTTTTCGAAACGATCTTTCTGCGGCCAGATCTCCCTGTCAACAAATTCGATCACCGATTCCTTCATCATTTTCTGTTCCTCCGAAAAATCTTCAGGAGTAAATATGTCTTCACAACGGGTCTCTTTTACCAGAAACTGTCCACCTCTCAGGAGGTCATTGTTAAGTTCGGTTGTTGTACTCATTTCTTATCTTTTTACGTCAATTAATTTAAAAACTCATAGATACCGGCAGCACCTTGTCCTGTTCCTACACACATAGTAACCATGCCGTATTTTCCTTTCATATCGCGCTTGCGCATTTCATCGAACAGCTGTACCGACAATTTGGCCCCGGTACAGCCCAAGGGATGACCCAGTGCGATCGCACCACCGTTTACATTCACGATGTCCGGATTTAAACCTAATTCTCTAATAACCGCCAGGGACTGAGAAGCAAAAGCTTCGTTTAACTCAATAAGATCGATATCTTCCTGTTTCATCCCTGCCTGTTTTAAGGCTTTTGGAATTGCTTTTACCGGACCAATGCCCATAATACGAGGTTCTACTCCGGCAGCTGCAAAATTTACCATTCTTGCAATGGGTTCAAGATTTAGTTCTTTCACCATTTCTTCACTCATCACTAGTACGAAGGCGGCCCCGTCACTCATCTGTGATGAATTTCCTGCGGTTACGCTCCCGTTGGCTGCAAAGACCGGGCGTAATTTCGATAATACCTCCATAGAAGTATCGGCCCTTGGCCCTTCATCTTTTGCTACGGTATATGTTTTGGTTTCTTTTTTTCCTTCTGAATTCACAAAAGTATGTTCAACTTCTATAGGAACGATCTGCTCCTTGAAGCGATCCTCGGCCTGCGCTTTCAACGCTTTCTGATGTGAATTATAGGCAAATTCGTCCTGGTCCTCACGGGAAACATTAAACTGATTGGCCACTGCTTCGGCCGTAAGGCCCATTCCCCAGTAATAGTCTTCATTACCTGCCTTAGCCACCTCGTAGTCCGGGGTAGGTTTGTAGCCTCCCATTGGGATATAGCTCATACTTTCGGCGCCACCTGCAATGATACAATTGGCCATTCCGCTTTGAATCTTAGCTGTGGCCATGGCGATGGTCTCAATTCCGGAGGCACAATATCTGTTAACCGTTACTCCGGGTACATCTTCAATTTTAAGACCCATCAGGGAGATCAGCCTTGCCATGTTCAACCCTTGCTCGGCCTCCGGCATGGCATTGCCTACCATCACATCGTCTATTCGGGTTTTCTCCAGTTGAGGTACTTCACTAATAAGATGTTCAATGGTTTCGGCGGCCAGCTCATCAGGGCGCTTGAAGCGGAACAATCCGCGCGGCGCCTTACCCACTGCCGTTCTGTATGCTTTTACTATATATGCTGTTTTCATTTTATTATTTTCTTGATACGTTGATCTTTTTTTGTTTCTATTTGGGCAGTTAACTAATTAATTTCTAAGGGGTTTCCCTTTTTTGATCATATGCTCCAGTCGTTCCAGGGTTTTACGTTCGGTGGTAAGACTCATAAACGCTTCTCTTTCCAGATCCAATAGATATTGCTCGCTTACGTAGCTGGGTTCGCTCAGGTCGCCGCCCGCCATAACATAGGCTAGTTTATTCGCTATCTTTTTATCGTGTTCACTAATATAATGTCCCGCCTCCATAGAATCTGTTCCTACCAGGAACATCCCCAGGGCCTGCTTGCCAAGCACACGTACATCGGTTCTTTGGATAGGTTTGGTATAGCCCTGGTCTGCCATCATACGAGCTACAGCTTTAGCCGTTGCGATCTGCCTGTCTTTGTTCACCACCACTATATCTTTACCATGTTGAAGAATCCCGGTGTCATAGGCTTCGTAAGCTGAAGTCGCGACTTTTGCCATCCCTATGGTTAGGAAATACTCCTGTAGCCTATTCAGTTCTACATCGTTTTTCTCGAAAGTATCACTTGCCCTAAGCGCCATTTCCTTACTTCCACCACCTCCGGGGATCACTCCTACGCCAAATTCTACCAGCCCGATATAAGTTTCGGCTGCAGCAACCACGCGATCTGCATGTAATGTCATTTCACATCCACCTCCCAAGGTCATCCCATGAGGGGCAACCACAACAGGAATTGAAGAATAACGCAATCTCATGCAGGTGTCCTGAAAGTATTTTACGGCCATGTTCAGTTCGTCATATTCCTGTTCCACAGCCATCATGAAGATCATACCAATGTTGGCTCCTACAGAGAAATTGGCTCCTTGGTTTCCAACTACTAGTCCGTCGTATTCCTTTTCAGCCAGATCGATGGCCTTATTAACTCCTGCCAGCACATCTCCACCAATAGAATTCATTTTACTTTGAAATTCTACATTCAGGATCCCATCGCCCAGATCTTCAATTACCACCCCACTATTTTTAAAGACCTCGTTGCTTTTACGGATATTATCCAAAATTATAAAGGCATCCTGTCCCGGGACTTTTTCATGAGTTTTCTTCGGAATATCGTAGAAGTAAGTAGCTCCATCCTTTACAGTGTAGAATGATTCCACTCCGGCATCTATCATTTCGGTTACCCAGGTCGCCGGTTCTTTACCAAGGTCTTTAATAAGTTTTATTCCTTCCGAAAGTCCTATGGCATCCCATATCTCGAAGGGACCATGTTCCCACCCAAAACCAGCTTTCATGGCATCATCGATCTTATAAAGTTCGTCGGTTATTTCGGGAATACGCTTAGAAACGTAGGCGAACATCGATCCAAAATTCTTTCGGTAAAATTCTCCGGCTTTATCCTTTCCATTTACCAGGACGTTAAAACGGTCTATCACCTTATCCACAGATTTGGTCATTTCCAGGGTGGCAAAAGAGACGCGTTTCTTTTTACGATATTCCAAACTATCGAGATCCAGCGATACGATTTCACTTGATCCGTCCTCGTTCTTTATCTTTTTATAGAACCCCTGACCGGTTTTGCTGCCCAGCCATTTATTCTCCATCATAGTATCGATAAAGGCAGGAAGCTTAAATAATTCGTGTTCCTCATCGTTAGGACAGTTTTCATAAATACCATTAGCTACGTGTACCAGGGTATCAAGCCCTACAACATCAACGGTACGGAAGGTGGCGCTTTTTGGCCTTCCAATAACCGGTCCGGTAAGTTTATCGACCTCTTCAATGGTAAGTCCCATCTCTGTAACGAGGTGAAACAGGCTTTGAATACCGAAGATCCCAATGCGATTTCCAATAAAAGCAGGGGTATCTTTCGCCACTACCGAGGTTTTCCCGAGGAACTTTTCTCCGTATCCATTCAGAAAATCTAATACCTCCTGCTTTGTATCCGGTCCTGGGATGATCTCAAAGAGTTTAAGATATCGAGGGGGATTAAAAAAGTGAGTTCCGCAGAAATGCTGCTTAAAATCTTCACTTCTTCCTTCATTCATGAATTTTATAGGGATACCCGAGGTATTTGAGGTAATAAGTGTGCCGGGTGTTCTGTGTTTTTCAAGGTTTTCGAATACCTGTTGTTTAATATCCAGGCGTTCAACCACCACTTCGATGATCCAGTCCACATCTTTCACTTTTGCTATATCATCTTCAAGGTTACCCGTAGAGATGCGTTTCACAAAATCCTTGTGATAGAGTGGAGCAGGCCTGCTTTTTATCGCCGCCGTGAGCGCATTTTTAACCAATCTGTTTCGAACAACCTTGTCTTCCAGACTCAGGCCTTTAGCTTTCTCGGTATCGGTGAGTTCCCTGGGAACAATATCCAGCAACAATACCTCCACACCTATATTGGCAAAATGACAGGCAATACCACTACCCATGATCCCGGATCCTATAACCGCAACTTTTTCTATTCTTCTTTTTGACATTGGAATTTAAATTTTTTCTGTACTGTATATTTTTTTTGAAGTGACCAGGTCCAGAATGGTATTGGCCACCCGCTTAAAGGTTTGAAGATCTTCTTCAGAAATAGATTCATTTACCGCTTCATCGAACTGAAGTACAACTCCTTTCGAATACTCACGCATTTCCCTACCAAAATCGGTTAAGTGAATAAGTACACTCCTACCATCCATAGGATTTGGTCTGCGTTCAATAAGACCTTTTTCTTCCATATTTTTAAGGGTACGGGAGAGGCTTGTGGCCTCCATTCCCATCTTGGGGCCCAGGGCTGTGGAAGGTGTTCCCTCTTCGGGATCAATACTTATTAAGGCGAATCCCGTGGCCATGGTGCTGTCCTTTTTACCTGCTTCCTCATTGTACATTTTGGTTACAGCCATCCAGGTGGCCCTAAGAAGGTAATCTATGGTCTTTTCTTTCAAGGGAGTTGGTTTATTAATTCTTTTCCAAAGATAAGAAATTTTATTATGCGTGCATAATAAAATAATAATAAAGTTTTCATTATTTCATCCCACAACTCGCTGTAAAGTTTAATCGGGTCTTATAGAATATGTGAGAGGTTATCTCTTCTCAAAGATGAAGTATCCAAAGTCATCGCCAAACCTTATTTTGTCTGTTCCTCCTTCAGATTCAAGATAAAAATTTTCGATCGTACCTGGGACGAATTGAGCTTTCCACGAATTATTATGAGGTCCGCGAAAAGCGATACTGTGCAGATTAAGACCCAAGTATAGATGATATTTCAGATTCTTCTTTATAATCTTCAGAGTTCCATATTTTTCACTTACAAATGTTCCTGTGGGGATCGTCTGTAAATTCGGATCCACCTCGATCAGCTCCTCCGGCTTATAATTCTGGTAAATATCCCGACTCATAGACGAAAACATTTCATTTACTTTCGCCTTGCCGGGGTGATCCATAATAATACTATAGTATAGCAAGACAAGTTGAAGTGCAGATCTGAACAACCTGGATTGTTCATTTATAAAAATAAAGAAACCGGTTTTTAATTCGGGCATATAAGACATTAACGAGGCGTGCCCCGAAAAGCCTCCGGTGTGAAAATTAAACGGTTGATCGAAAAAACTTCCAAAATACCATCCATAACCATATCCATGAATTTTCAATGGGCCAAGGCTGTCGTCTGTCTTGGTTAGCATCTTAAAATAAGGATTGATATTTACTCCATTTACACTACTGTTATCTGGTTCAGAGGTCAGGAAATTGAGCCAGGTTCCCATATCGTCCATAGTAGTGATCAAGCCACCCGCAGCATGCATGGTATTATCTTTTTTGACCAGTTTTAAAGGAGTTGCAGATTTAAAATTATAGGGAGCTGCCATTTTATCTGCTAAAGCTCCTTCAGGCATATAGGGGCTGGTGTTGTTCATTTTCAAAGGAGATAAAACGTGCTTGACAAGATATTCCTTCCATGATAAGCCTGTGATGTTTTCCACCACCATTCCCAATAATAGATAGCCCAGGTTAGAGTACCTGTGTTTCTTTACCAGGCTGTCTCCCGCGGGGTAGTATTCGGTGAATTTGAGTAATTCCCTTAGATCATCAGGATACTCACCGGATGACGAGGTCCTGAACGTAATTGGATCGTTGGACAGGCCGTGACTGTGACTTATTACATCCTTAATGGTGATCAGCTCTACAGTTAGCTCTTCAGGAAAATACTTTTTATCTATATAATCTATTAGTCTATCGTCCAGATTGATCTTACCTTCTGCTATAAGTTGTACCATTGCCAATCCAATAAAGGCTTTGGTATTGGAAGCTATGTACAAAGGAGTACTAGTATCCAATTTATGATTCTCATTGGCATAACCAATACCTTTAGAATATATTACCTCTCCATTCTTTACTCCAACCATGGCTATACCTTTTATGCCGTAGTCTTTTATTAAATGGCCAGCGATACTGTCAAGTTCGGTAAAATCCTGCGCCTTAATAGAATTAAAAAATAGGGACACAACAAGAATACAGATCACTAAACGAATGGACATAACAATGGTTTTAGATTGAATATCCTTAAGACGGTGTAAACTCCTAAACGGTTACAACTACAAAATCCCGAAGTAGCAAAGTGCGAGTAATTTATTAATTTCCAGGATAATGCACGTCAATATTTGATTTATTTTTTCTGAAATGATTAGAATTTAAAAGTCGATAGCTTCCTTTCTGGATTTAATATTTAGCTTGGTGTAAATATTGCTCACGTGACTTTTAACCGTGCTTAGACCAATATTGTACTCTTCGGAGATCTCTTTATTGGATTTTCCGGACTGTATTAGCTGAAAGATCTTTCGCTCCTGTATACTGAGTGTTTGTAATTGAGCACGATTTCGCTTTCGTCTTCGGAATATATACTGCTGAATAACAATTCCCATGACAAAGAATACCACACCTATTATAAAATATATATAAAAGTTCGATTTCTTTTCCTGAATAAACCTAGATCTTATAGACTGGAAATAAGTGGATTCCTCGTCTTCCCATTTTTTCAGGTAATTCTCTATAAATAACTGATTTTCCAGATAGGTAGTTTCGAAATTACTTTGATAGAGGGCATAAAGCGAGACAATAGGATGGGAGCTTGTATCTGCCATGATCCTTAATTTTTCATTTATTGTCCTTGACACGAATTCTTTAGATACCGGCGGGTTTTCAAGATTTTCCGATGTTGCAACGATATCGTCGATGGAACGTAGATCATCATTAGGTTTATAGCCTTCTATTTTAAACCTACTTACCGGATTAGTCGGGGACTCGTTACTTATGAATATTTCGGATTCATTATTGGCGATGAAGAATAAATGATTCTCATCTTTTCCTCCTATGATTAGTGAGGCAGCCGGTGCTCCTTTTTTTGAAATATGAAGCCGGTACAAATTGTCTTTTTCCGGGAGGAAGCTGGTTAAAAAATGAAAATTTCCTTCTTCGTCGAGCGGACTTTCGGCTATAATCATATTATTAGACATGGTATACATATCGTAGAAAGTAGGAATATGCGAAATGTATACTACCGGATGCCAGATGGAATCCAGTAGTATTTTTCCTCGTATCTCCGCCTTGGCCTGCGAGTTCGATTGTGCCCAAACACTAACCGAAGCCAATAGCAGCATACAGGCCGTGATCGCGACAATTCTAAAATGATGTTCGAATTTATAACTTATCAATTCCAAGTGAATTTAAGCTATGATTTTTCCTGCACTTGTCCGCTGTGAATACTTATCTTTCCTTTTACATTTTTAGGGATCAACCTAACCACCCAGTCACCTTTCATAGGATCTGATATTTGCTTCTGCAACTGTCCGCAAACAGTCTCTTTCTTTTTGGCATTGGATTTTGTTTGGCTTTCCACTGTATAATATCCCCGCTTTTTACCCTTTGGGTCGTAGATCTCAACCGTGAGAAAACCTGTCGAAATGGTACTGTTGATAAATAGATGTAATTGTTTAACACCTGCATCTACATTTAATTTTATTTCCTCCTTTTCGGAACTACCGTCAAGTTCAATATCTCTGCTCGTATTTACAGAAGTACAATCTTGTGCAATGGTTTGCTGCCCGAACAGTACGAAAACGAAAATGAAAACTAATAACTGAATTGATTTTTTCATGATGAATTTGTTTAAAATGATGTAACAAATCTAAAATCAAAAACTAGATTTTCAGTCTGTACACGGTTTGAAAAAAGGACTAAAAAAGTATTAAAAACGGCTACATACCAATAAAATGGGGCTTTTTGCAGCGCTATTTTCAGAAATTAAAAAATGGATTTAAGATTCCCGCTCGTAGATCCTATTGTACAAATCAATATATTTCTGCTTGATCGCCTTGCGCTTCATTTTCATAGTAGGGGTAAGGTGACCGGCCTCAATACTCCAGATATCCGGGGTTAGCTCGAACTTCTTTACTCGTTCCCATTTTCCAAAGCGTTCGTTGTAATGATCTACTTCTTTCTGAATTCTTTTAATAAGTACTTCATTTTTTACCAGAAGTTCCGGATCTTCAGGCAGGCCTTTATTTTTTCTTTCATTCCAATCGTGGATAAATTCAAAATTTGGTTGGATAATTGCAGCCGGCATCTTTTCTCCTTCACCTACTACCATTACCTGTTCGATAAAACGCGATTGTTTAAAGGCATTCTCAATAATTTGCGGTGCTACGTACTTCCCCCCACTTGTTTTAAACATTTCCTTCTTACGATCTGTGATCTTCAAAAACCCATCTTCATCTATCTCTCCGATATCTCCTGTATGAAAATATCCATCCTTAAGCACATCAGTGGTGAGGTCGGGATCCTTATAATAACCTTGCATAACCTGTGGCCCTTTTATCAGGATCTCTCCATCCTGGGCGATCTTAACTTCGGTCTCTTTTATGGGCCTTCCTACAGTCCCTATCCTAAATCCTCCATTGCGCATGTCGTTCACACTAACTACCGGGGAGGTCTCGGTAAGTCCGTAGCCTTCCATAACCGGAATTCCCGCGGCATTGAAAACCCTTGCCAATCGTGGCTGTAAAGCTGCACTTCCCGAAGCGATCGCTTTTAGATTGCCTCCAAGCGCTTCCTGCCATTTTGAGAAGATTAATTTTCTGGCCAGTTTTAATTTGGTTTCGTACCACCAACCATTTTGCCCGTATGGTTCATATTGCAAGCCAACAGAAACGGCCCAAAAGAATAATTTTTTCTTTATCCCCGATAGTTCTGTGCCCTTAGCATAAATTTTATCATATACCTTTTCAAGTAACCTTGGAACTGCGGTCATTACCTCAGGTTTTATTTCCTTCAGGTTTTCGCTAATTGTATCCAGAGATTCTGCATAGTGGATACTCACCCCGCAATACTGGTACATATACAGTAGCATCCTTTCGTAAATGTGGCATACGGGAAGAAAGCTTAACGCTTTGGTCTGCCCAAGATCTATAGGAAGTCGTTCCGCGCTGTAAATGGCATTACTGGCGATATTTTTATGACTTAACATAACTCCTTTAGGCTTACCTGTAGTTCCCGAAGTATAGATAAGAGTAGCCAGATCGTTCTCTCTAATCTTCGATTTTCGATCTTCTACTTCCTGTTGCAGATCGGGATTCTCATTCCCCAGTTTAATCACCTCGCTGTAGTGCGGGCAATCTCTCAATTCATCAAAGCAGTAAACCCCTCTCAGACTGGGAACTTTATGCTTTATTTTTTCCACCTTTTGGAGGACTTCGGTACAGGATACAAAACAGTAAACACATTCGCTGTGATTTAGAACATATTCGTATTCATCTTCAGAAATAGTGGGGTAAATGGGAACATCCTGTGCACCGGTTTGCAATATTCCAATATCGCATATATTCCATTCGGTGCGGTTGGTCATAGAAATGATGGCAACCTTATCATTGGGTTTTACACCCAGTTTAATTAAACCCCTGCTCACTGCATTGGCCTTATCGAGGTATTCCTGTGTTGAGGTTTTTATCCATTCTCCATTTTTTTTGCTAACGAGGGAAGCCTCTAATGGAAATTTTTCTAACTGGTAGTATGGGAAATCGAAGAGTCTTTTTACTTCGGTCATGATCACTTTATTACAGGAACACAAATTAGGAAAAATAATTCAGAGTTACAGCCTACCATTATGCAGTTTATCTGGCATTTCAGAAATAAATGAAATGGTTTATTTTGTTTCCAGCCACTTCCGCGCATTTACAAATCCTTCCAACCACGGAGAGACTTCGTCTACCCTTTCCTTTGGGTAATGACCCCAGTTCCATGGAAAAGTAGATCGCTCCAGATGTGGCATGATCACCAGGTGACGGCCTGAACTATCCGTTAGGATTGCAGTATTATAATCGCTGCCATTTGGATTGGCCGGCAGGCTATCGTAACCGTATTTTCCCACTATATTGTAATGTTCTTCAGATAAAGGAAAACTAAACTTCCCTTCTCCATGGGCTGCCCAGATCCCCAGTTTACTTCCCGCTAAAGTAGACAGCATTACCGAGTTGTTCTCCTGGATCTCGATCGAGGTAAAGGAACACTCAAATTTACCCGTATCATTATGCAGCATTTTAGGCTTGTTTTCGTGCTCAGGATTGATGAGTCCGAGCTCTATAAATAACTGGCAACCATTACAAACTCCCAGTGAGAGTGTATCATCCTTCTCGAAGAACCCGGTAAGAGCTTTCTTAGCTTTTTCATTATACAAGAATGCACCGGCCCATCCCTTGGCGCTGCCCAGGACATCGCTGTTAGAAAACCCTCCAACCGCTGCAATAAATTTTATATCCTCCAGGGTTTCCCGACCTTCAATTAGATCGGTCATGTGAACATCCTTCACATCGAATCCGGCCAGATGCATGGCATAGGCCATCTCACGTTCGCTGTTACTTCCTTTCTCTCTTATAACAGCCGCTTTGATTCGTGGTTTGGAAGTATCCCATTGGGGTAGTTTCCCTGTAAAATGTGCAGGAAATTTGTAGGTTAGGGGCTGATTCTTATAATTCTGAAATCGCTCAAGGGCTTTTTCAGGGCCACTCTGTTTTTGGTCCAGCAAATATGAAGTGTGGTACCATATATCCCTGTATTCGGGGATATTAAATTCTTCAAAAGTCTCTTTATGAGTTATTTGAAGTTGATCACCTTCAGTTACACTTCCAATTTTAAAATATTCAATATTTTTTTCTGAAAGAACCTTTTCTAGTTCAGTATCTTCTGAAGCCTGTATCACAAGACCGCAATTTTCAGCAAAAAGTAAATTCAGAAAAGAACTGCCTACTTCCGAAAGATCCAAACTAGCCCCTAATTGGGTATCTGCGAAGCACATTTCGAGCAGAGTGGTTATAAGCCCACCCGAAGCTACGTCGTGACCAGCCGCGATCTGGCCTTGAGAAATAAGTTCTTGAATGGTATTAAAAACCAATTTCACATAGGCTGCGCTTTTCACGGTGGGAACTTCAGATCCAATAACATTGAGGATCTGTGCGAACGATGAGCCTCCTACCTTAAACTCATCCTGCGAGATATTGATATAGTAAATACTTCCTTTGCTTTTCTGCAAAACGGGCTCGACCACCTTTTTTATATCGTTACAATGCCCTGCAGCCGATATGATAACAGTACCTGGCGCTATCACCTCCTCATCTTTATACTTCTGCTTCATAGAAAGCGAATCTTTACCGGTAGGAACATTTATTCCCAGCTCGATGGCAAAGTCACTAACTCCTTTTACTGCTTCGTATAACCTGGCGTCTTCTCCTTCGTTATTGCATGGCCACATCCAGTTAGCAGAAAGTGACACACTTTTTAAACCATTTTCCAGGGGTGCCCAGACTATATTAGTTAGGGATTCGGTGATCGAATTTCGCGATCCGGCAACAGGATCTACCAGCGCACTTACCGGGGAATGACCAATAGAGGTAGCTACACCTTCTTTACCGCGATAGTCCAGCGCCATCACCCCGCAGTTGTTCAACGGAAGTTGAAGGGGTCCGGCACATTGCTGTTTGGCCACGCGTCCTGTTACGCATCGATCTACTTTATTTGTAAGCCAATCCTTGCAACCAACGGCTTCCAGTTGTAATAATTGCGACACGTATTCGTGCAATTTATCAGGGCGGAGGTCTGCGTCCTTATAAGTGCGTCCCATCCTACGGTCTCTCATTATCGTTTTTGGGGAACTCCCAAACATATCTTCCAGCGCGAAATCCATGGGTTTATCCCCTTTGCTGCTGCTTTCAATACAAAACGTATGATCTCCGGTTACCTCACCAACTTCGTACATAGGAGAGCGTTCTCGGTCGGCTACTCGTTTTAATTGGTCTATGTCCTTTTCCCCGATCACCAGTCCCATACGTTCCTGGGATTCGTTCCCAATAAGTTCTTTGGCTGAAAGCGTTGGATCTCCTACAGGCAATTTGTCCAGGTCGATATGGCCGCCTGTTTCTTCCACAAGTTCACTCAGGCAGTTCAGGTGACCCCCGGCGCCATGATCGTGAATAGATACGATGGTGTTTTCTTCACTTTCCACCATTCCGCGTACTGCATTAGCAGCGCGTTTCTGCATTTCGGGATTAGATCGTTGTACAGCGTTAAGCTCGATCCCACTTTCAAATTCACCGGTATCTGCAGAGGATACTGCAGCTCCTCCCATCCCAATACGGTAGTTCTCACCACCCAGGATAACGATCTTATCTCCAACTTCGGGTATATCCTTGATAGCCTGGGAAGCTTTTCCGTAGCCAATTCCTCCTGCTAACATAATCACTTTATCGAAACCTAATTTGCGGGCATCTTCTATATGCTCGAAAGTGAGCACCGAGCCTGCAATAAGGGGTTGACCAAATTTATTTCCGAAATCGGATGCTCCATTACTGGCCTTTATTAGGATATCCATTGGGGTTTGATACAACCACGGACGTTCCTCCATGGCTTTTTCCCAGGGTCTGTTCTCTGTTAATCGTGAGTACGAGGTCATGTAAACCGCCGTACCAGCTAATGGTAGTGAACCCTTGCCGCCCGCCAGTCGGTCCCTAATCTCACCACCGCTACCTGTGGCAGCACCGTTAAATGGTTCTACTGTGGTGGGAAAGTTATGTGTTTCTGCTTTTAAAGAGATCACACTTTTAAAGGGGGTTGCTTGGTAATAATCTGGTTTATCCGGAGATTTAGGGGCGAATTGTTCCACTTCAGGACCACGAACGAAGGCGACATTGTCCTTATATGCTGAAACTATATCATTTGGATTTACTTCGGAAGTCTTTTTAATTAGTTTGAAGAGAGAGGAGGCCATTTCCTCACCGTCAATTTCGAAGGTCCCATTGAAGATCTTGTGCCTGCAATGCTCACTATTCACCTGGCTGAATCCAAAAACTTCGCTGTCTGTTAATGGTCTGTTCAACTTTTCTGAAAGAATATTCAGGTATTCCACTTCATCATCACTCAGAGCCAGGCCTTCCTTTATATTGTAGGCAGCAATATCGTCTATCAGTTTGATAGGTTCCGGATCGATATGCATATCGAAAATTTCCTGGTCCAGCCTATTGTATTTCTGCGCAAGCATGGGGTCGAAGTCTGTAAATCCCTCTTCCACCTTGTGAAATTCTTCAATTCTTATAATTCCGGAGATATGCATGTTCTGGGTTATCTCCACGGCATTCGTACTCCAGGGTGTCACCATGGCGGCACGCGGTCCAACAAAAAAATCCGCTAGTGCGGACTGTTCTATTTTGGGTTGGTCACCAAATAACCAATTAAGTTTTTCTATGGTTCGTGCGGAAAGATCGCCAGTGGATTGGACAGCAAAAACAGTGTTTTTTACATCTCCAAAGAAGTGAATCATCGGTTGTTTTTTATAAGTATTTTGAACAAAGCACAAAAATAATTAATTATTACGGATTAAATACTATTTCCCACTTTTAATGATCTTTGATTTCTCTACTTAATTACTGGGTTTTTGAATTCAAATTTTAGCCGTACCTTCCCAGTCTCAAAAAATTAATCAGCTAAAGCTTAAACTATGATTTTTAAAAACTACCTGCTTGCATTAGCGCTTATCATTTGCGTTGGTGTTAGCGCACAGGAGACTTACCCTCCCAGTGAAATTATCACCGGAACTTATATGGGACAAACTATTCCATTAAGGGATTTTCCGGTAATGGAGTCCGGACAATTTAACGATCCGAGAACTCAAACTATGGTGATAGACCAGAGAAACACAACTCCCATGGAGGCTGTGAATACTACCACCATTATTCCAGATCTACAAACCGAACCTGGCCAGATTGAAAGTATGCCTATTGAGCAGAATTTTATTGGTGCCTCTTCATCCGAATCCGGATTTTTTCCACCGGATCCCACCGGAGCTGTAGGTCCCAATCACTACCTGCATTCGGTTAATTCACTTGTTAAGATATTTGATAAAACAGGAACGCTTCTTGTAGGTCCTGTGTCACTATCTGCCTTTTTAGGTATTGCATCAAATAGTGGTGACCCAATTGTTCTTTACGATCAATTGGCCGATCGCTGGGTGGTAAGTGAATTTGGATCATTGAACAACTCTCTTGCCATTGGAGTTTCTGTGACAAACGACCCAACGGGAGCTTATAATGTTTGGCAATATCAATTCAGTGGTTTTCCAGATTATCCAAAATATGGTGTTTGGCATGATGGTTACTACGGAACAGTAAACCTGAATGGTTCAACTACACAAGGATTTGTTATGGAGAGAGATGAAATGCTTGCTGGTGGAGCCAGTCCGCAGATACTTATCTTTAATCTCCCACAAATTGTTGTTAATCCAAACCAGGTAAAGAGTCCTGCGGCTGTTAACCTTACAGGTACTACCGTAGACCCTAACACACCCGGATATATTGTGTATCTACAGGATGATGGCTGGACAGGCTCGATCACCTTCGATCACCTAAAAGTTTGGGAAATCGATATGGACTGGACCAATACAGCAAATTCAACTATATCTGCACCCCAGGAAATACCTACTACACCTTTTGATGCAGGAGAGTTATTTGGAAACGGAAATGGAGCTCTTCGACAACCGGGAACTAGTCAGCGACTTGCCGGTCACGGTGGTATTGTCTCTTTTGGAGCTAACTATAGAGACTTTGGAACACATAACTCTTGGTTAATTACCTTCAATACTTTTATAGATGCCAATGAGACTGGTGGTATCCGCTGGATCGAATTACGAAATACCGGTGTAGACCCCTGGACGATCTTCCAGGAAGGTACCTATTCTATTGCAGACGGACACAGTAGATTGATGAGTAGTGCTGCTATGGATGCAGCCGGAAATATTGCCCTGGGTTACACCACAGGTAGTACGACTTTAGCTCCTTCCCTGCGATATACAGGGCGTTTTAACGGAGATCCTTTAGGTATGATGACAGTTGCCGAAACTACTATCATTGATGGACCCGGAGTACGTACAAACAGTAACCGTTACGGGGATTATTCGCATATGACCATGGACCCTAATAACTTTACTTTCTGGTTTACTTCAGATTACTTTTCATCCAACAACCAGTGGAGAACTCAGGTAGCTGCCTTCTCATTATCGAGTGGCTTTGCGAACGACGTGGGGGTTACAGATATACTTCAGCCTAATAACGGGACTTTAACCGCTACAGAAAGTGTTCAGATCAATTTAAGAAACTTTGGTTCTGCTACCCAAACTCTTATTCCTCTCGAATTGAGAGTGGATGGTAATTTGGTGGCCACAGAGAACTATACAGGTACCTTAAACGCTAATCAGCTTGACACCTTTACTTTTGCTACTACTGTAGACATGTCTACTGTAGGGCAAACCTATTCGATAGAAGTAACTGCATTACTACCGGGAGACCAGTTTAATGCCAACGATAGCTTTACCAAAGATGTGACGCATTTATTTGCTAACGATGTAGGAGCGATCGATATCACCTCTCCGGTAAGTGGTTCAGGATTGAGCGATACAGAAACCGTTTCGGTTACCTTACGTAACTTTGGTGCTGCTACTCAATCTAATTTCGATGTTCAATATACGGTCAACGGAGGTACTCCTGTAGTTGAAACTTTTGCTGGTCCTCTTTTATCGGAAGATGAAGCGAGTTTCGACTTCGCACAGACTGCAGATCTATCTGCACTTGGCACCTACGATATCGAAGTATCAACCGTACTTGCGGGAGATTCAGACCCATCCAATGATAGTGTGTCTGTTACAATAGATAACGTACTGTGTACACCAGCAATGGATTGTTCTTTTGGTGACGGATTCCAATTAGTAGCCGTTGCAGAGATCAACAACCCTTCAGGTTGTGAAGGGTATGGTGATTTCACTAACCTAATTGCCAACCTTGCACCGGGTAGTACCAACAGTATCACCTTTACAACAGGTTATGGTGACCAGAACGTGAAGGTGTGGATCGACTTTAATGATGATAATAACTTCACCAACGGTGAGGTTGTGGTTCCTAATTTTGTGATCGCTCCTGGTCAGGCAGCTGGATCTTATACTGAAACAGTGGATCTTAACGTACCTGCTAACGCAGCCTTAGGAGAGCACAGAATGAGAGTAAAGAGTGCATGGCAGGAAGCTGTTCCTAACGACGCCTGTGCTACTACTCAATATGGAGAAACCGAAGATTATACAGCTAATATCGGTGATCTTGGAATAAACGATGCCGCTATTTCTAATTCAGATCTTATCGTAGTATCCAAGGATAACAACCAGTTTGAAGTTACATTAAGAACCGACTTCGACGGTGGAGTTTATCTCGGACTATACAACGTGTTAGGACAGGAAATCGATTTCAGTAAGAATCTGCCAAAAATTGATGGTGCTTACCGAATGAACCTTGATATGGCCAAAGCGGCCAGTGGAGTATACTTGATCCGCATCGGTGGACAAACGACCACTTCTTATAAAACCGCACGAATTATTGTAAAATAACTCCAGCGATAAAAATTCTTAAAGGCGGCCAGTGGCCGCCTTTTTTTTGTGTAAAATCTGTCAATTAGTAAAAAATTTTGATGAGAATTGAATATCTTGTATACCTTAAAACTTCTTATGAAAAATATCAATTACCTTTTAACGATTTTACTTTTTAGTGGTACATTAGGATACTCTCAATCCAGTTTTGAAGCCGCCAGCATCGAATACGGAACTTTCTTAGGAGAGACACTACCCTTTAGAGAATATGAAACTGTAACGCCGGTTACCGATCTTGATAACCCAACTTTTATTCAGAATAACCTTAGAAGACCCACCAAATCCAATCCGGATGCGTTACCGCTTGGACCAGATCCTGTGGTACAGGAAGATGCACCCTCAAGGGCTGCCCGTGAGATCCTCGTAAATTTTGATGGCTCTAGCGTGGGTGAAGCAGGTAATTTCATTCCGCCGGATCCAACAGGAGCTGTGGGACCAAACCACTATGTACATGCGGTAAATACAATTGTAAAGATATTTGACAAAGCTGGTAACGTGCTCGCTGGGCCAACGGCTCTAAGTACTTTTCTGAATTCAGGAAACGATGATGGAGACCCTATTGTAATGTACGATCAGCTAGCCGATAGATTTTTTGTGAGTCAGTTCAGGACCAGTGACGACGCTTTGATCATTGGAGTGTCCACCACACCCGATCCTACTGGCACGTACAATTTGTACAGCTTTCCGCTGGATGCATTCCCGGATTACCCACACTATGGGGTATGGCCGGACGCATATTACCTTACCGCCAATAAATTTACAGGGAACAGGGTTTATGCCCTGGACCGTGCCGCTATGATCGCTGGTGCGGCTAATCCTACCATCGTGGGATTTAATCTTCCCGGGGTGGTTTTCAATCCGAATACAGTATTTAGTCCGGAAACTGCCAACCTCCTCGGAACAACGGCACCGGCAAATGTACCCGGTTATATAGTATATCTGCAGGATGACGGTTGGCCGGGTGTGACATTCGATCATATTAAGATATGGGAGATCAACGTAGATTTTATAACACCTGCAAATTCTACTATTTCGGCACCAGACCTAATAGCCGTACAACCATTCGATAGTACTTTCTTTGTATTTGGATCGGGTGATATTCCGCAGCCCAATACGAGTCAGCGTTTAGACAGTCAGGCAGGGATCATATCGTATATGGCAAATTACCGTAGTTTCCCAGGTCATAATTCGTTTTTAATAAATTTCAATGTAGACGTAGACGGGCAAAACCGTGCAGGAATTAGATGGATCGAATTGCGAAATACAGGGACAGGATCATTTAGTATTCACCAGGAAGGAACATGGACTTTAAATGACGGAGAAAGTAGATTTATGGGAAGTATGGGAATGGATACTAGCGGGAATATAGCCCTTGCTTATAGTGTGGGTAGTGCAAATACGGTTGTTGGACTCAGATACACCGGGAGACTGGAGGGAGATCCTCTGGGGCAAATGAGTTTTGAAGAGCAGGTGATAGAGGCAGGATTTGGATGGCAACTAGGCTCGAACAGATATGGAGATTATGCACATCTCACTATGGATCCGGACGGGGAAACCTTCTGGTTCACCTCCCAATATTTCAAGTTTGTAAATCAGTGGTATACTAAGATCGCTGCCTTCAACCTTGAAAATATCCCTATACTTGATAATGAAGGCCTTACTGCCGATGAGGCTCAAATGGCGATCTACCCACTTTCGGGGGATCAATACGAGGTATTTGTTAATAGTACAAAAGATCTGGGCGACTTGCGATTCGATCTAGTAGATATTCAAGGCAGAACTGTTACCCAGGGAAGACTGGATACTTCAGGACAAAATCACCGTGGGGTATTCAATAAAGGAACGCTTGCTTCGGGTGTATATGTTGTTCGTGTTTCGAATACCAGTGGTTTTAGTCAAAGCAAAAAAGTAATCATTAAATAAACCTTTAGAGGTATTATTTGATTAGGAAAGCCTTCCTTCTTTACAGGGAGGCTTTTTTTATTTAGAATTATTGTTTCTGAAGTAAGGCCATATAAAACCCATCGAAACCACTCTTCGCCGGAGATATCCAGTTTTCCTTAAGCAAGCTAAACTCCTTGCCCGCTTCCGAATTTAAGAAATATGCAACTTGCTTCTCGTTCTCCGAAGGAAGTATAGAACAGGTGGCATACAAAAGTTGCCCCCCGGGTTTTACCATACGGGAATAACTTTCCAGGATGTCGCGTTGTGTTTTCTGGACCGATTTCAGGAAATCGGGATTTAGCTTCCATTTGGTATCCGGATTTCTGCGAAGTACTCCCAAACCAGAACACGGTGCATCTATCAATACCTTATCTGCTTTCCCAATCAGCTTTTTAATCACTTTGGTTGAATCGATATGCCGGGTTTCGATATTGTGTGCTCCGTTTCTTCGTGCCCGTCTTTTAAGCTCGGTGAGTTTGTTATCGTATATATCCAGGGCGACCACTTGCCCTTTATTCTCCATTAAGCTTGCAAGATGTAAGCTTTTTCCACCTGCACCTGCACATGCATCAACCACCCTCATTCCGGGCTTAGGGTCCAGCATTTCTGCCACCTTCTGCGAAGAAGCATCCTGAACTTCGAACCACCCATCCTTAAAAGCCTGCGTAGTGAATACATTGGCGCGTTCTTTTAATTTAAGGGCAGACGGGTAGCCTTTTATGGTTTCTGTTTCTATCTCTGCATCAGACAGGGCATTTTGAACATCCTTTACAGTTGCCTTTAAGGTATTTACTCGCAGGACCACATCGGCCAGGGCATTGAGGGCATGTAATTCGGTGTCCCATTTTTTTCCTAACTCACTTTCTCCCAATTCATCCAGCCAATCCGGAATGGATTCTCTTATCTTTCTTATTTTCGAGAGTTCGTCGAAGCGCCCTTTGATCCTTCTGGTTGGGGTGCCTTCAAACTGCGGCCAGTCCGGGAGTCGGATTCCATTTAGAATCGCCCAGACGGTAAATATGCGAAAGAGATTAGGCCTGTCGAAAGGTTCCTTTACTTCGGCAATTTCGGCATAAAGCCTTTTCCATCGAACGATGTCGTAGGTAGTTTCAGCAATAAAACTTCTATCCCTGGAACCCCATCGCTTATCGCGCTTTAAAGTATCCTTGAGCACTTTATCTGCCTGCTTCTTTTCATTGAAGATAAGATGAAGAGAATCTATGGTAGCGAATACGAGATTTCGATGTAATTTCATGAAGTTTTACTTGAACCGCAAAGGTATTATAATGCAATGAATACTTTTGGTTACTTTTGGCAAAAATTAATTATGCGCTTTCTCTACTTAGTTTTCGTAATCGTATTGTTCACATTTTGCAGTGGAAACTCCTCCAAAGAATTCAGCACGGTAGAGATCATTCCTGTCTTTCAGGACAGTGTGAGTATACGGGCTATTGCACCCCTGGACGAAGATCGCGTATGGTTTGCAGCCAATGCGGGTAGGGTAGGGCTTATAGACAGTCTTACACCTAAGCTGGCGACCATCAAATATCAGGATTCCCTGCTTTCGTTCCGTGCTATTGCGGTAGTTCGCAATCGGGTATTTGTGTTGAGTGTGGCGAACCCTGCCGTTATGTATAAAATTGGCTTCGATGGTGAAACAGCCACCAATATAGAGGAAGTATACCTTGAAGAAGGGGAAAAGGTATTTTACGATTCGATGGCATTCTGGAACGACAACGAAGGCATCGCCATGGGCGATCCTACGGATGGATGCTTATCGATAATTATTACCAGAGACGGGGGGAATAGCTGGAAAAAACTATCCTGTGATATGTTGCCTGAAGTGGAAACCGGTGAAGCGGCCTTTGCTGCCAGTAACTCGAACATTGCGTTATTTGGGGATCACGCCTGGATCGTATCGGGAGGAAAAAGAGCCCGAGTATTTCATTCAGCAGATAAAGGAGAAAGCTGGGAAGTGTATGAAACCCCAATAATACAGGGAAAGGTGATGACCGGGATCTATTCGGTGGATTTCTACGATGACAAAAATGGGGTGATTTTTGGTGGTAACTGGGAAGACAAGTCTTTTAACGAAGGAAATAAGGCAATAACCGAAGATGGCGGAAAAAGCTGGACTCTGGTAAGCAATGGGAGAGGCCCGGGGTACAGATCGTCTGTTAGGTTTGTTCCAGGTACCAAAGGAGACGGCATAGTAGCGGTAGGATCGCCAGGGATATCTTATAGCCCGGACAGGGGAGAGAGCTGGACCGAACTGTCTAAAACTGGTTTTTACGCAATTGAATTTGTAAATGATAGTCTGGCATTTGCCTCCGGTCGAAATATAATAGCGAAATTGATATTTAAATAAAAAAGGCAGCGGTTAGCTGCCTGATAATTTATTGTTTTCCTCGTCTTTTCCGAAGTATTTCAACGAGTTGTCGTTTAAAGTCCTCTTCCGCTCTATGCAGGCGAATCACCTTTTGCGGGGGAAGCACCTTTCTGATATCTTCTATAAAGGTTAATTGTAACTGCATTTCCTTTTGTTGAAACTCGAGCATTTTATCTATAAGCCTGTTGGCATCACTATCATTAAGTGTACTCATGTCGCCTTTAGCTATGGACATTACGTCCATACGGCGTTGCTTTTTAATGGATTCCATCTGGTCCTCGTGGTTATTATACACCGGCCAGAATTTTTCGGCTTCAGCAGGAGTGAGATCGAGAGCTTCGGTAATGTGAGCGGTCTTCAGGGCTTTGATCCTCTCTTTGCCTTCGCCACGCTGTGCATAGATCCCGGTAGTTATAAGTAATAGTACGATTAATATTTTTTTCATTTTTTATTCTATTAAGAATGAGGTTTCGTCTAAATTATCAATAAGGTATGCTTCAAGGTTTTCTTCTGAAATAATTTCAGAAGGAATTGAAATACTCTCCAGTTCTTCTTCGCTCAACAATGCCATTACGTCGTAGGCGTCGATGTCTGCAACCCCATCGTTAATATATGCCTCCACTGTATCTGCCGAAAGTGAATCCATGCTCAAATTATCATCCTTTGTATTTATAAGCGAGATGATAAGAAGCAAGGATGCAGCCACCCCCGAAACGTATAGCAATGTCTTATTCCTGAAGATAGAGATCACTGCCGGTTGAGACGTGGTATCAACGGTATGGGAAGGAGAAACTTCAAATTGCTCGAAATATCCCTTAGGAACCTTAAAACCATTCGATTTTGGAAGAGATTCTTCCATCACCTTCAGCATCATTCTGTCCTCGAAGTTATCAAAATAACCGTCTGGAACGTTTAAACCTGTATTGTGTTTCTTTTCTTTCATTTGTTCTTTCGACCTTTTAAACCTTAAAAGGTTTCATTGCTTTTAAGATAAGCAGTAATTTTCTTTACGGCAATATGGTAACTACTTTTTAATCCTCCCACCGAAATATCCAATATTTCCGATAGTTCCTCGTAGGTATGATCTTCGAAGTATTTCATATTGAATATCAGTTGCTGCTTTTCAGGGAGGGTGGCAATGGCCCTTTGTAAATTCAGTTCGATAGCGCCGCCTTCAAAATACACGTCACTTTCCAAATTATCGATGGCGCGCTCTTTTACTTCTTCAATGGTAATATTATTTCGCTTAGCCCTCTTATTCATGAAAGTGATAGCTTCATTGGTAGCAATTCTGTACATCCATGTATACAATTTACTATCCCCTTTAAAGGATTCGATATTTCTGAAAACCTTTATAAAGGTATTCTGAAGCACATCATCTGCATCATCATGATCAAGGACCATATTACGTATATGCCAATACAATCGCTCTTTGTATTGGGATACAAGGTCTCTGAAGGCCTCCTCCTTGTTGGTTTCCGATTTTAGGGCGCTCACCAGCGCTTGCTCTTGCACCACGAATTGATGATTTTATTCTTTGACTAAATTTAATTAAGATGGTTTAACTGCATCAATATTACCATTCAATTCTTTAAAATATGTTAAAAAACATCGATAAAGTGAAAAAATATTCGATAAAACACGAAAATATTTTATTTGTAGGAAAATATTTACTAATTTCGGTCCATACTTCTTATGTATATGTTCTTTATTATTAGCCCCAACTGTAATAAAGACAATCTAAACGGGCCTAAGCGGGGGCTGGCCCGTTTTTTTTATGCTTAATACTCAAGGATCCATTTTAACACAAATTC
>CAJQNO010000182.1 GCA_905479745.1 uncultured Flavobacteriaceae bacterium
TCAGGAGGCACCGAAGCGGATAATCTCGCCTTGCAAAGTGCTGTGACCGATCTTGGCGTGGAGCGCATTATCAGTAGTAAAATTGAGCATCATGCGGTGCTGCATACCATAGAGGTTCTGGAAGAGCGTTTTGGGATCGAAGTAGAATTTGTGCGGATAAAGCAAACAGGCTGCGTGGATTATGATCATTTAGAAGAATTACTTCAGAAATCAACAAAGAAAACGCTTGTGAGCCTTATGCATGTGAATAATGAGGTGGGTACCATGATCGACCTCAAACGAGTTGCACTCCTTTGTAAAGCGAATAATGCCTTGTATCATAGTGATACCGTGCAATCTGTAGGTCATTTTACCCTGGATTTTCAGGAGATACCGGTCGATTTTGCAGCGGTTTCTGCACATAAGTTCCATGGACCAAAAGGGGTGGGATTTGCCTTTGTACGGAAAAACACTGGATTAAAGCCTTTAATTTATGGCGGTGAGCAGGAACGAGGATTACGAGCCGGTACCGAACCGGTTTACGCCGTTGCTGGGATGGCCGAAGCACTCCGATTGAGCTATCAGAACCTCGACAAAGAGAGGGCCTATATAACCGGGTTGAAAGAATACTTCATAGAACAGTTAAAGGATCATATTCCCGGGGTGAAGTTCAATGGCGGTTGTGAAGACGCCAACGGCAGTACCTATACACTCATAAACGTGTGCCTGCCAATTTCAGAAGAAAAGGCAATGATGCTTTTATTCCAGCTCGACCTGAAAGGCATTGCCTGTTCTAAGGGTTCGGCCTGCCAAAGTGGTAGTAGTAATGGTTCTCATGTTTTAGCTGAAATTCAATCTCCGGAAGATCTCAAGAAACCCTCGATTAGATTCTCATTTTCATCTTTCAATACTAAAGAGGAGATCGATTATGTGGTTAAGGTGCTAACCGAATTCGTCGCTTCCTAAAATTTCATAGTTAGCCTAACATTATAGACCCTAGGCGTAAGAAAGTTAGGTATAGAGTACTGAACCTTTGTATACACATCTCTTACAAAAGTGTTTGTGATGGAGTTGCGTACATCGAATATATTGAAGATCTCCGCTCCTATCGATAATTCCTTAAAGGGCTTTAACCAGCCACTATCACGCAGCTTATCCGTATTTACGATTACATAGGATACACCAAGATCGGCACGCTTGTAATCCGGCAAGCGGGTTTGAAAATCGTAAGGATCTGCATAGCTAGGAGACCCTCCCGGAAGCCCGGTATTGTATACTAAATTGAGGTACATCTTCAGGTCGGGGATCACTTTTACATAATCCTGGAATAACACCCCAAATTTAAGTCGTTGATCTGTAGGACGGAAGATATAGCCTCTATCGTCTATATTCTCTTCTGTTTTCAGGTACCCGAAACTTACCCAGCTCTCTGTCCCTGGTACAAATTCACCTGCCAGTCTAAGGTCGAGACCCACAGCATAGGCTTCGGCATTATTTCTGGCCCTATATCTAATCCGGACGTTTTCAAGCGTATAGGGGTTTACATCGCTGAGCTTTTTGTAATATACTTCCGAATTGAGCGTAAATGGCCTGCCCCAGAGGTCGAAACTATAATCGTTCCCCAATACCACATGAATAGATTGTTGTGCCTTTACCCCCGGACGTACCGTCCCGGTAGAATCCCGGAGTTCCCTGTAAAAGGGTGGCTGGTGATACACCCCTCCCGATAAACGGAACAGCATATCCATTTCCCAATCGGGCTTGAGGGTTATCTGTCCTCTCGGACTAAATACTGTTTGAGTGGTACTTTCTATACCGTCCCCATTCACAGTCCAGTTGTGGGCTCTCACACCTGCATTTAGCCATAAGTCGATACTTCCCACCTCTGTTTTCTTACTCCACTGGACATAACCGGATAAGCGATCGGTTTGAACATTGTTAGTTGCTCGAATAGTAGTATACGGAACTATGGGAGATACAAAGGGATCGTAAGGCTGTTCGTTGATGAAATCGGGTAGGGGCGGACGAATGGAAAAGCCGGCAGAATCGATGATCTCATATTCCTGAACCCGGTCTCTAATGTCTTCTCTGGTATATTTAATTCCGTATTCCAGAGTAGTATCTTCGTCTTCATCCAGGGCAAGGATCCCTTTGTGTTCAAAATTCACAATAAGGGCGTCCAGATCGTTCCTGGCGTGGGTTAGTTGAGACCCTATTCCTTCTGAAAACTCCACCTCCCCGAGATTTTCATCTCCTATGTTGGTATTTACTTCTCCCAGGCGATATTGAGCGAGAATATCGAAATACTCCTGCTCCGTGGTTTGATAGATAGACCCAATGAATTTTGCCGTATAGCGTTCGGAAACGGCGTAGGTACCTTTTAGCGCACCAAAGTAAGTGTTATAACGATCTTCTTCCTGGCCTTCATAAAAAACCAAAAGGGCCACTGGATCTGCAAGGGTTCCGAAGTTGGTTTGCCTAGTTAGAGGTTGGTAATCATACTGATTTATGGCTACATTTCCTAATACCCCTAATTCGAACTTACTACTTACTTTATAGGTGAAATATGCTTGTGCATCGGCAAAACGCGGTTGGAAATTGGTTTCTGTCTGTTTGGCATCTACAAAAAGACTGTTGTCACGATATCGTAAACCAACAATTCCTGTAAGACGGCCGTTCTTTGAAACGCCCCCCACCGAAGCGCTTGCACCCAGAAGGCTTAGATCTGCTGTGGCACTGAAGGAAGCCGGTTTCTTATAACGAATGTCCAGAACAGAGGATAATTTATCGCCAAACTTCGCCTGGAAACCCCCTGCCGAGAAATCTACAGAGCTGGTTAGGTCTGTATTCACAAAACTTAAACCTTCCTGTTGCCCACTTCTAATAAGAAATGGCCTGTACACTTCGATCTCGTTCACATAAACGAGGTTTTCATCGTAATTACCTCCTCGTACTGCGTACTGTGTGCTTAATTCGTTGTTGCTATTTACTCCGGGTAAGGATTGTAATACATTCTCGATCCCTGCGTTAGCACCTACCATTCTTCTGGCTACTTCGGGACTTATGGGTTCCAGTCCCTGAACTTTCTTACGACGTTTTGTGTCTATGATCACGGTTCCGATCTGTTTGATATCTGTTCTCATGGCTACATTGAACTCATAATTCTCATTATTGGCGAGATTTAGAGTGAGTCTCACATCTTTAAAACCTAGATAAGAAAATAGCAGCTGTACTTCCCGTCCTGAAGGGATTTCAAGCACGTAGACACCGTTTAGATCTGTTTGGGTACCTTCGGAATCGAATGAGACATTTACACCAGCCAGGGGCTGATTTTGGTCGTCCAATATGATACCCTTTATCGTAGCGTTTTGTGAGAAGATGGATAAACTAGATCCAAAAAACAGAAGGAGGAATAGTAATCGAGTAGTTTTCAAAAGCAAAAATTAGAATTATTTTCTGAAAAATGTTGCTTCAAATGTAGCACTATTTCCTGCATTATCGACAACATTGACTTTTAAATTGTTTTCGGTATCCGAAATAATCTCATCGCCAAAATCATAGGTTAAAACGTTTTTTTTGTAATTATATTCCATCAATATAAACTTTCCATTAATGGTGGCCCGGTATGATCCAATACCACTTAGATCGTCCTCTATCTTCACTGCCAGGGTCTCGTTTGCACTTATCCATTGCTCATCCTTGAAATTCACAGCCAATATGGTTGGTGGTGTGGTATCGGCCACAAGGGCGAAGGTTCCAAAGGTCCGGGTTCTGGCTGTTAACTTGGTTCCTTTGCGATAGGTTGTATTATAATAGGGTTCTCCTTTTAGGCTGAGACGACCGAGATATAATTTATCGAGATCTTCGCTTTTATAGTTCGATGCGTCTACTGTAATCGAAATGTTTTTATGGATAGGGATATTATCCTCGTGGAAGACCAGGGTATCACCGTTGGCCTCTATATGGAGATAGGTGTCTTCGTAAAGGCTGTTAGGCGGAATATATATGCTGAATTTACCTTTAGTGATCGACGTAGCTTCCTCCGCATAGATATAATCGGTGGTTTTATTCACCTCTCTCGGTTTTAAAATAGCTTCATCTTTACCCGAAATTGGTACAGTTATCGTTGTTTTATTGCCTTTATAATCCAGTACTTCTATGGTGTAAGAAGCGTCGAGACCATCTTCAATCTGGAGGTAGCCATTGTCAACTTCGCTGGTAATTAGACTTAATGGATTGTTTTCTTCTCTAAATAATTTCTGAACCCTACTTTTGTTCGTTCTCCAGTAATGATAATCAATAAAGCGGTTGAGATAACGGGTTTCGGCAAAAGAGAATTTTTCGAAAAGGACATTAAAGTTCTCAGTGCCGTTGAATACCGTTCGTATCTTGTACACTCCGTTCTTATTAGATGCACCGTCCTGCTGATCGTAGGTGGAAATTCCGAAGCCTATTTTACCAAGAGCCGAGATATTCTCCGTTTTATACGATCCGTCATTTAGAGGAATAAGCCGAAGTTTCACCGGATTCTGAGATTGATCTACATGTGCATTATCGCTTATCGGATATGCGAAAACAGTGTTCACAAGCGGTTTTTTGGTGTCGGGGATCTCTATACCAAAGAGCAGTGGATTCATGGGGCGAGAGTTCGCATCGCGGATCTCGAAATGCAGATGGGGCCCGCCACTGCTACCCGAATTACCCGTATAACCAATAATATCACCCCGGTTTACCACCAGTTTCCCGGCTTCGGGGAATAATTCTATCTCATAGCTTTCCCTTGCATATTGACTAGCCTTCACATATTCTTGTATTGGACTGGCATAACGTTGCAAATGCGCGTAGACGGTAGAATAACCATTAGGATGCGATATGTACAGCGCCTTTCCATAACCATAATGTCCTACTTTGATACGGGTGACAACCCCATCGGCGGGAGCGTAAACAGGAAATCCTTCTTTCTGTTGGGTCTTGATGTCCAGACCTGAGTGAAAGTGATTAGAACGCAATTCTCCAAAACTGCCCGAGAGTATCATTGGGATCTTCAGGGGGTCGTCAAAATATTGATCGGGCACAATATTATTTTGGCCATAGGATATCCACCCGAAAATCAAGAAAGTTATCGGTAGGGGTATGGCCTTCAATATATTAGAAACTCTTAAGATACGGGGGGTAATTAGCATTGTTATTATCGTCGATCAATAATACAAAAAATATGCAAAAGTGTTGGCATATTAGTTAGGGATGGTTAACTTTGTGTAAAGAGTATTAGAATAAATTTTTAATGGGCACTATTTCAGAAGTAGTTGATTCCCTGGAGAACAGGATTAGTAAACTGCTTCACAGGTACGAAAAGCTAAAGGAAGCAAACCGTGATCTGGAGAAACAGCTGGAGCTTTTGAAATCGCAACAGGATCGGTCTTATAGTGAGATCGAAGAATTGCGGGAAAAGTGTAAATCATTGAAATTGGCAAATTCGATGCTCGGCAGCGACCAATATAAACGAGATACAAAACTCAAAATAAATGCTTTAGTTCGGG
>CAJQNO010000183.1 GCA_905479745.1 uncultured Flavobacteriaceae bacterium
ATACCACCAGTGATGGTGTTTACATACAGAACAGATTGCTCATGTCCGGTGATTGTACCGGACCGGCAAGCACCGAATTTGTCCTAAAAGACCCCACCGTTAATTTTGCCGTTCTGGAATGCGCGCGCGGTGGATTGTTACGAGCCGGTTTAGGGTTTAACAACTGCGATGTGGCTGTGGTGACCAATGTTGCAGCAGATCATTTAGGACTAAAAGGAATACACACCATAGAACAGCTGGCCAAGGTAAAAGGCGTCATCCCCGAAACAGTTTTACCCGATGGCTATGCAATTCTTAATGCAGAAGACGACCTGGTATACGAAATGAGACGTGGAATCAATTGTAATCTTGCACTTTTCGCTTTGGATGAGAACAATCCTCGAATTCAGGCGCTGCAGCGCATAGGAGGAATTACCGCCGTGTACGAAAATGGATATGTGACCCTATGCCGTGGTACATGGAAGATGAGAATTATGAAGGCGGAGAACATTCCGTTAACGTTTGGCGGAAAGGCAATGTTTATGATACAAAATGTGCTGGCCGCAGTTATTGCTGCGAACGTTCGGGGTATTAGTATCGAAGATATGAAGGCAGCCCTGGAAACCTTCATTCCATCTGCTGCACAAACTCCGGGTCGTTTAAACCTGTTCGAATTTCAAAATTTTAAAATACTATTGGACTATGCGCACAACCCGGCCGGAATGCTAGCGTTAAAACAACTCACCGATAAGATGGATGCTACTGTTAAGGTGGGCATTATTGCGGGCGTTGGAGACCGTCGAGATGAAGACACCAATGAGATAGGAAGTATCGCGGCAGATATGTTCGATGAGATCATTATCAGGCAGGACAAGCGACTAAGAGGGCGTACCGAGGAGGAATTGATCAAATTATTAAACGACGGAATAAAGAAGAAAGATCCAAATAAGAAAACCACGATTATCCCTTCAGAAAAAGAAGCCATTACACACGCTGTTAACAACGCTAAGAAAGACTCATTGATAATTTGTTGTAGTGACGTTGTGCCGGATGCGCTGGAGTTGGTGAAGAAATTTAAACATCAGGAAGTGACGGGAGAAAAGATCTTCGCCCAATAGCGAAAAAACTCCTCCTTCATTCAGCGAAAGGAGGAGTAGATTTTATTGGATTAAGTTGTTATTGGGCACCTGCAGGAGGGCGATAACTAGGTACCACATTTTCTATTGGTGGTATGGACATCAGATAATCGTAAATAGCCTTTAGATCCTCATTAGATAAATGACCGAACGACTGCCATGGCATGGGTGGCATTAGAGGGCGGCTGTTTTCCATGCCTTTATATTTGCCTTCGGTCATTGCCTTTTTAAACTGATCGAAAGACCAGGAACCGATACCTGAATCATCCGGGGTAAGGTTAGCGCCAAAACTGGTTCCCCAGGGACCAACCGCAACTGTAAGGTCGTTGTTTAGTAGTACCCACCTTCCTGGTCCTACCGCATTTTCCGGCACCTCCGGTACGGGGTCATTTGCAGGATACCCCATCATCCATCGATCCAAATCGGGAACAGGACCCTGATCGGTCATTTTCTTTGGTGAATGGCAATGGTCGCAGCCAATTACCGTTACCAGATACTCTCCTCTTTTAATACTTTCCTCTTTAGAAAGAGCCATTACTTTCGCTTCAGATTTTTCGGAATAATCTTCCTGTTTTTCTTTACAGGAAGGCACCATCAGGAGCAGCGATGCGGAGACTGCTAAAAAAATTGTGGTTTTCATGTCTGGTTGTTTTAGTTAGATAATAAATGCTGAATTTTCAATCTAATTTAATCAATAACGCGATTGGTTGATCATCTTATTCGTTCTACCTCAAAGGTGGTATATATTGTTGAAGAAGAGATTGTTAAAGATGATGTTCCATGTCCATATATCTCGATATAATCGCCGTTGGAAAGCTGTTCAATAGTGCTTACCGATCGATGTACTGGTCCCGATCCGTGATGTTCGAATCTGGCGTACTTCACCACAGATCCATTAACATAGATCGCTATAGTGAATGAATCGGGGTTTGTCATATTCCCCAGGTGTGCCATGCTGGCATCGATACGGTAATAACCGGGTTCGGATACTATAAATCGATTAGATGCAGCATTAAAATTAGATCCTATATCGAATTCAGTAGTGTCGAAATTTAATTTGGTATAAGTAAAAGCAGGTAACGTTTGATCTGCAGACATGCTCATTTTTGCCAGGGCAAAGGAACTGAGATCGGTTCCAGGATTCATGAAAGCTAATTGCCCCGATCCATTTGTGGCCATCACCTGTCCTGAAGTGCCATCTGTTAGTGGCATATTATAGGCATCATTTATGTTTATCGTTCCGTCCTTATAAATGCTTAAGGCATTACTTCGGTTTGACGCATTTATGCCATTTCCAATCGAAAAAAGTCTATCCGCACTATTATAGGTCCCCGTTGAAGTTGGCACGTAAGTGGTGTTAAAGTTTCCCAGAGCAATTTCAGCGAACGAAGGAGCCACCGTTCCATTACCCATGGCGGTTGAACGGTCTCCCGAGGCTTCAGTAAGATATCCAAAACCTGTAGAGGCAATTCCTGATGCTAAAGGGGAATACCCCATAGCTACAGAATATATACCTTGATTTGATAAAGACCACGTACTTCCGGAAGCAAACCCGGAGCGTGTCACAGAAGTACTAGGATTGAAGAAGCTGGTAGAAAGATCTGCTGTCACGGAAAACGCAATTCCAGTACCATGTGTTCCGGTTACCCAAAATCCATCGGTACCATTTATTACAACAGGACCATTATCAGCAATAATGGTTCTTCCAGCTCCTGCTCCTCCCTCATCATAAGCACCATCAAGTGTGTTTTTGGTATCTGTTGTTGGATTCGTAAAAGTTAATTGTCCGGCCCCATTGGTGGTCATTACCTGCCCGAATGTCCCATCGGTTGTGGGCATTAGGTATCTCCCGGAGACGGGGTCTGTCCCAAAGGAAGTGCGTCCTACGAAGAAGCCGGCAAACCCCGTGGCGCTTTGAACATCCGAATAGATGCCAAAATGTTGTCCGCCAGAGGCTGAGGGGATATTTGTATATGTTCCATATTTATCTCCTGTCCCGCTTCCCGAGATCGAATTAAATAGTCCGTAACGCGCACCATTACCTTCAGCTTGTAGAGTGTTGGAAATTCCATATACAGTGCCGGAGTAAGTGGAAGAACTTAGTAACCTGTTTTCTATGCCAAAAAAACTCGCGCTGTTTGATGTGGTGCCTGTAAATTCATTTCGCATTCCATAGGTCCCGGAAATACTATTAAACAGATTATAAACGCCAAATTCTGCACCGCCACTAGCGCTGAAATTATTGTAAAGTCCGGATGTGCTCCCGGTATGTGTACTGGTGAAATTATTGTAAAGTGCATAATAGTTAAAGGCGCCCGAGGGTGTTAGCGAGGTATCTGTATTATATAAGTTGTAGACTGTAGCCGAGCTTGCAGGGGTTCCTTCAGGACTAATTCGGATTGGGTAAATATCGCTTGTTACATCACTTTTTACAAAAAATTTCGAATTCGGGAACCCGCTTAAATCCGTCCCTACTGTCACACTGCCTTGCGTGACGATGTTGTCGGTTATGGTAGTAGAAGAATTGGTTGTTCCGGTGATATACCAATCGGCGTCACTACTAGCGCCACTTATTACAACCCAACTGGTTGTTCCCTGGTCCCAGTAGTAAAACCCTTTAGCAGGACTTCCTGCCCCTGTTACAAAAACGAGCATCCCGTCCTGATCTGCCCCCGGATCAGTAACGGGAAAATCGTTAATTCGCGGAATCAGTATTCCATCTGTATTTGAAGGAGAGGTGACGTCACTTGCCGAAATATCCAGGCTGGATTTCGGATCGGTATTCCCAATTCCCACTTGTGCCTTACTTGTATAGCTAACAATACCAACGGCTACTACCAGTAATAATCGCTTCATAATTAAATATTTTGCCGGACCTAGCTGAAGGTTTCTAAGAATGGGGCTAAAAAGGTTTTTATACTGATATAAATATAGATCGGGAAGAAGGGTTAGGCCTGATATTTTTAGTCAATACCCCTTTATTTTTAGTGAATGAGATCAGGCCGTACTTAGTCTTTCCTTTATAGATTCACGGTTGGCGCTACTTAAAGGAATTAATGTATCTTCTATAAGCAATGAGTCTGAAGTCATTTTGCTAACTTTTCGCAGGTTTATGGTATAAGAACGATGGGGTTTAACAAAATGGGTGGGATTAAGTCCCAGAGAGGTATGTTTCAGTGTTTTAGGGACCAGGTATTTGTGATCTGTCGTTACAACATAGCAATAATTATCGAAAGCCTTTAGGTAAAGAATTTCGCTCTGGTTGAGCTTATATGTTTCTCCTTCCGATTTGAACAATAAAAAATCGTCTTTAGTGGTAGACAACTTATGCCAGGCAAGTTCAATGTTAGACCGCAATCCTGCTTCGGTGAATGGTTTTACAATAAAACCCAGTGGATGGGTCTGTTTTACCCGGTCTATAGTATGTGGGTCGGTTTGAGAAGTGAGAAAGAGATACGGGATATTGCTTGCATCGAGATCTATCGCAAGGTCGATGCCATCCTTCTCGCCGGCCAGTTTAATATCCAGCAACACAAGGTCCGGTTTTTGTCCCTGAATTGCTTGTATGGCTTCTTCGTGATTTTCGGCATCCCCTATTACGGTAAAACCTTGCTTTTTTAGGGCGGTTTCAATAGTGACCGCGATTAGGGGTTCATCTTCAACAATAAATATGCGCAAGGAATACATCTAATGATTAGGTTTCGAATCTATTTTATATTTTGTTGGTGCCGGCAATAAATTTAGTGAAAGATCACAATTTTTTAGGGAACCAGATTTATTCCAGTAAGTTAAATCTACTTACCTCAAGAATCGCAGTGGTTCCATTTTCGGGAGCTTTCTTAAATTGTAAGGTGGCTTTTAGTTTTTTTGCCAGCGCTTTCATAAGTTTAATTCCGAAGGAATTTTCGCGAACCTGCTCTGGCATACCTTTGCCGTTGTCACTTACTTTCAGAATAAGCCTGTTACCTTCTTTTTGAAATGAAATTTCCATCTTTCGATCTTTATCATCTACATCGTATGCGTGTTTTAGCACATTGGTAATTAACTCATTCAAGATTAGACCAATGGGTGTGATGGATTCGATATCCAACAACATCGATTCCACATGCAGCGTATAGTTTACCATTTTGCCATTTTCCTGATGGCTATCGAAAATTTCTCTGGTAAGGTCATGGAAGTATTCTTTCGTATCTATCCCTACCAATTGATCTTTGTTGTATAATTTCTGATGTATCAATACCATGGACCTAACCCTGTTTTGAGCTTCTTTGATCGCCTGCTGCGCCTCGGAATCCTGCATGTTCTCCGATTGTAAATAAAGTAAGGATGAAACTATCTGAAAACTATTCTTAACCCGATGGTGTGTTTCTTTTAACAAGACATTTTTTTCATCCACGGTAGCTTCCAGAAGCTTTTTCTGCTGGGCTAGCTTCTGGTTTTTCTTTCTGTTCTTCAAAAAGAATACACTCAATATTAGAAGAACCACAAAAGCAGATCCCAATATCCAGTACAATAGTCTTTTTGAAGCGGCCTGCTGTTCCAGCTCTCGTTCCTTGGTTTGCAGATCGTATTTTACTTCCAGTTCGGCTATATTTCTTTTTGTTTTTTCTGAAACCAAGGTATCCCTGAGTTGAGATACCATATTTTTAAATTTCAAGGCATTTTTAAAATCATCGTTGGCTTCGTATGCAACGGATAATTTCTCATAGAGTACCATTTTTTGCTGTCGGCGATCTGTACTGTCCAGACTTCTAATAAGGGGCTGGAGCACCTCTATAGCAGCCTTTGGTTCGCCTTCTTTCAGGTAAATATTAGAAAGAAATAAAGAGCTGTACATCATAGAATTTATGGCACCCATACTATCGCTCACCCTTATTACATCCTTATATCTTTTAATATTTTCGGCGCTAGCCGAAGTATCAAATATATGGGCGGTAGGTAAATGAGTAAAAGGTGTCTCAGGTTGCCTTTTACTGTAGTAATTCGCCAGGAGTTCGGTAAATCTTGTTTGTTCCTTAATATTGCCAAGACGTTTGAAATAATCTACCAGGACAAAAAGATAAAACCCTCTTTCGGGATGATCTTCAACCAGGTTCAAGGCATCCCAGGCTTTTAGATAATAAGTTGTTGCCTGTTTAAAATCTTCGATGGATTCGTACATCATTCCTTTAGAATAATTTACGCTGGCGATGGCATCTGTTTGTTTCAATTCTACCGCCATGGACTCGGCGATATTTAGGTGGGAGAGCGCTTCTTCGGCCCGGTTCTGAAATATAAAAGCATTGGCGAGACTCACATGAAAGCTAAAACGGTCTTCTATTTCACCATGATCTCTACTAAGTTGGAGCCCGTTGTTAAGGTAGCCTATAGCTTCATCAGGCGCATCATTTGCTATCAGAAATCCCCCTAGATCACCCAGCGCGATCATTTTTATAAAAGGATCATTTGCCTTTTCTATCAAGTATTGATATAGCGGATTCGCTTCAATTCGGGGGAGAGATGATAGCTTTAGATTTATTTCTTCCATCCCACTTCTCAACTGCTCTTTATCATGACGGGAGACCGATACCAACATACTGTCTATGTATCTTTTATCTATTTGCTGAGCAATACTTTGACACGAACCAAGAAAGATGAAAAAATAAAGCAAGCTCTTGAACATAAGTTGTATTTGGTCGGATTTAATGGGTAATTTACAAAATTATACTGTCCTGTTCATACAAGTCGTCACAGCACTCTCATAACAGGGTTTAAAGAAATTTTAGTGAGGAGGATCGAGTACTATATCGTAAAACAGTGGGGTGAAAAACCAAAATTAAAAATGAAGAAATAGAAAAGCCACCACAGTTGTGATGGCTTTTCGCCCCAAATTTGATCGATTCGCTTAAGCGTATCAACCTACTTATGTAGTGCAAAATTACAAAAAAAATTTATCATCGCCATTCCTTGTAGGAATTATCTGAAACAAATCTTCCCTACATCGGTGTGGCTAACCTATTGAAATGTAGAATTTTAACTTTTTTGAGATTTCTTATTGTAGAAATCGGAAGGGATATTCTCGTTTTTATCGTCCTGGTACCGAGTTTGCCAAAAACCATTATGTATAGCATAAGCTCCGGTCTCACCTCTTTTATTTAACGCGATGAACCCAACCTGAAAATCTTCTATATTCTTATTCTTAGCTACAATACGGCCAATAGCTTCTTCACAAGCCTCCTGAGGTGATTTCCCTTGTCGCATCAATTCCACGATAAGGAAGCTTCCAACAGTTTTTAATACGGCTTCTCCTAATCCCGTTGCCGTTGCTCCACCTACTTCATTGTCTATAAATAGGCCGGATCCAATTATAGGGGAGTCTCCTACACGCCCGGCCATTTTATATGCCAAACCGCTGGTGGTACATCCACCTGCTATATCTCCCTTACTATCAATGGCTAACATCCCGATGGTATCGTGATTTTCGATATTGATGATGGGCTTGTATTCCGACTTCTCTTTCCATTTTTCCCAATCCGCTCGTGATTTTTCGGTAAGCAGATCCTCGGGCTCGAACCCAGATTCGATCGCGAATTTTTCTGCCCCTTTTCCCGCCAATATAACATGGGGAGTATCTTCCATCACTCTTCTGGCAACAGAAATAGGATGTTTTATATTTTGAAGATATACCACCGCACCGTAATCACCATCCTTGTTCATTATACAGGCGTCGAGCGTCACATTTCCGTCCCGATCCGGCAGTCCGCCAATTCCCACCGATTGCCCATCTGCATTTGCCTCTTCTACAATACATCCCGCTTCAATGGCATCCAGCGAACTTTTACCCTGCTGTAGCTCATCCCAGGCCTTGGCAGTTGCATTATTTACATTCCAGGTAGCAACGACCACAGGAAATCCGCCTTTATTTACCATTTTTTCTGGTTTATTTTCTGAATTGGTTGAAGTTTCCCCACAACTAATTACTGCACTTCCGGCAACCACACCTAATCCGGATAAGGAAGCACTCTGAATAAACTTTCGTCTTTTCATTTTTGTTTATTTAATTTCTATTTCGTCCACAAAGATCCAGGCCTTTCCATCGTATTCGTAGCCCAAGTGCCATTTGGGAAGATTTCCAAGATTCCTGGCTACAATTTTAATATACCTGGCACTATAACCTCCCATATTGAACTGTATATTCTTTATTTTTTTTTCTTCGGAAGGAGCCGCTGCATCGATCTTTTGAGGAGGTAAATTTTTATAGAAGTTCCTCGGATTATCCGAAACATAACATGTTACTTCTGTGGGAAAGAAAATCCAACTCCTTTGATCCTGCAAGAAATTCACAGAGACGGTTTCGAACGGTTTTACCTTTCCCAGATCGATCACTGCAATTACATCTGTGTCCTGATAGCCTTGCCAGGCACCTGTCCTGAAATCTTTTGTTCCGTATATGCCATCTATAAGGGCGTTGTTACCACCTGCATTGTACTGGTTGGCATATTCGGTTTCCATGGTGATACTCACTTCGGGGTCTATTTTGTAAAAGCGCGTGTTCAAGGTAACACTGGTTCCTTCGGAAGTTTCGGCATAAGTGCTCAGTATACTTTCATCCCTAAGGGCAAACGGCGTTTCGTACAAAGTAAATTCAGAATCATTTATACTGTAATAGATCTTAGCGCTTTTAGAAGCCACCCCTAGTTTAACTACCGTACTATCTTTAAAAGCAACCTTTCCTTCAGCAATAAAAGGTGCCGGAGTAATAAGATGATCGGTAATTTCGGAAATAGGGACTGCCAAATCTGTAGTTCCCCAATCGGAAGGGGTGCTTGTCATTTCAAATACCAAAGTACCTCCATTTAAAATTTCGTCATGCTGAATATAGGTTCTATCCAGGGATTTACCATTGAGTCTGGCAGAAGCGATATATTTATTCTTTTCAGAAATAAAATTTGCAACCACTGTAAATTGTTTGCCAGATTCCAGGTTTATGGTAGCTTTTGGAAAGAGCGGAGTGCCTACAACATACTGGTTGCTGGCCGGAGTCACCGGATAAAATCCAAGAGAGCTAAAAATATACCAGGCGCTCATTTGTCCGCAATCCTCGTTCCCACTGATCCCGTCCGGGGTGTTGGTGTACAATTCGGTTAGAATCTGGTGAACAAGTGATTGAGTCTTATAAGGTTTATTCACAAAATTGTATAAGTAGGCCATGTGATGACTAGGTTCATTTCCATGTGCATATTGACCAATTAGTCCGGTAATATCTGCCTGATCTCTGCCGGAAGTTTCAGATCTGGCTGTGAAAAGATCATCCAGATGCTGTTTAAAAGCATCCTTTCCGCCTATGAGTTCTATCAATCCATTAATATCCTGGGGAGCATAAAGGCTGTATTGCCAGGCGTTGGCTTCGGTGTAATTGAAATTTACTTCGTACGGATCGAATGGTCCGAACCAGGTATTTCTGAACCGGCCGCGCATAAATTTCGACTCAGGATCGAAACTGTTCTTATAGTTTTGTGCTCTTTGGATGAAGGTTTTATAGATTTCATTTTTGCCCATTACCGCGGCCATTTTTGCAATGGTCCAGTCGTCGTAGGCATATTCGAGCGTTTTAGAAACCGACTCGCTTTCTTCTTCCACCGGGATATAACCGTATTTCATGTACGATTCCAATCCAAGATGGTTTCTTGTGGCGCTATGGGTCATGGCATTAAGGGCTTTATCGGCGTTGTAATCCCTAATTCCTTTGAGGTAGGCATCAGCGATTACTGGGACGGCATGATACCCGATCATACAACCCGTATAATTTGCAGACAGATCCCAGATAGGCATGATTCCGCCTTCGTCGTATTTGGCGAGGAAAGTATTTATAAAATCGTTGGTACGTTCTTGCTCGATAATGGTATACAATGGATGAGCTGCCCGATATGTATCCCATAGGGAGAAGACTGTGTAATAATCGAAAGACTTTGATTGATGTATCTCCATATCCATTCCGCGGTAGCGTCCATCTACATCCTGGTATAGGTTTGGTGCTAGCATGGTATGGTAGAGCGCCGTATAGAAGTTGGTCTTATAATCTTTACCAGGAGATTCGACAATTATTTTTTCAAGCTGTTTTTCCCATAGGTTTTGAGCTTCTTCTTTTACAAGATCGAAGGATTTCGAGCCAATTTCGGTTTCGAGATTATTTCGCGCACCCATCTCGTCCACAGCCGATATACCTATGGAGACAATGAGGGGTTCGTTATTTGGATTGTCGAATTCTAGCGCTGCTTTTGCACCACTTCCCCCACGCACCGAATCTCGTTCGAAATATTTTATGCGGTGGGAAAACCTAATGTGAAAGAATACACGTTGATCTGCCGCCCATGCCTCCGAAAATCTATATCCGTTAATTTCATAATCCGAAAAGAACTCAATATCATAATCAAGCAATTTATCGCGATGTTCCAGGTCGAGAATTACATATTGATTCTCAGGCGAAGGAAATCGATATCGATGCATGCCAGATCGTTTGGCGACGGTAAGCTCTACGTCAATTTCGGTAGAATCTAAATGTACGCTGTAGAAGCCGGGAGTGGCTGTTTCGTTTTCGTGGGAGAAGTGAGCCCGGTAGCCTTTAGTCCCATTTGCCCCATTATAAAAGATCGCTTCATTGGTTGGCATTAGTAAGATATCACCATAGTCACTCACGCCGGTTCCACTAAGATGTGTATGGGAAAAACCATAGATGAAACTATCGCTGTAATGATAACCACTGCAGCCGTCCCAGCCATCGAGGCGGGTATCCGGACTTAACTGCATCATACCAAAGGGTAAGGTAGCTCCGGGGTACGTATGTCCGTGGCCTCCGGTACCGATGAAAGGATTTACAAAATTAATTAGAGGACCGTCCTTTTGGGCAGATGTAACATTTTCGGAATTATTGCAACTAAGGCAAAGCAAACAAAGCGAAAGAAGGAATGATATGGATCGCATGCAGATTAATATGCTGAAAAGATACGAATTCACGTTAAAAAAAAGTGAAGAATTACCCCTGTTTTGCTAATGGCTTTATCTTTAACCCCTAAGAATATTTTATGATCCTGCGCTGGACTATCTTTATAGCAATTTACATCCTTATTGATATATATGCTTTTCAGGCCTTTAGAACTTTTACAAAGAACAATTGGTTCTCGGCGGTATATATTGCGATCTCGGTTTCGCTTCTTTTTTTATTCATATACCAAGTTACATCGGGAGATTCAACAAGGACCATGACTCCTTTGCGGATGTATACTTTTGGATTTGTGGTGGCAATTTTCTTTCCAAAACTGATGTTAGTGCTATTTATGTTGATGGAGGATGTAGTAAGGCTATTGGTAGGGAGTGCGGCCAGGTTGGGAGGGATGAACGACAGCTTCCATATACCCTCAAGGCGGAAATTTGTAAGTGCTATTGCATTGGGCTTAGCAGCTATACCTTTTAGTTCCCTCTTATACGGTATGTACCGCGGAAAATACAATTATAAAGCGTTAAGCTATACTCTGGAGTTTGACGATCTCCCCAATGCTTTCGACGGATATCGAATTACACAGATTAGTGATATACACAGTGGAAGTTTCGACAATGAAAAGAAGGTTGCTTACGGAATCGACCTTATAAACCAGCAGAAGAGCGATGTGATCCTCTTTACAGGTGATCTTGTGAATAATCTGGCCGAGGAAATGGTTCCGTGGAAAGAAATGTTCGCAAAACTAAATGCAAAGGATGGTGTGTACTCGGTTCTTGGGAATCACGATTATGGGGATTATGTGGATTGGAGCTCTCAGGAGGCTAAAAAGAAGAACCTTAAAGACCTGATAAGCCTTCAGAAAGAAATGGGCTGGGACCTTTTACTCAATGAAAATCGTACACTGGTTCGAAATGGCGAGCGTATTAAATTAGTAGGCGTTGAGAATTGGGGAGCAGGAGGATTTAAAAAAGCTGGGGATCTGGACAAAGCTTGTGAGGGAGTTCAAGATCATGAATTTAAAATACTTATGAGTCATGATCCATCGCACTGGCAGCAGCAGGTAAAGACAGACGATAGACATTTTCATTTAACCCTTAGTGGCCACACTCACGGCATGCAATTTGGGATAGAGATTCCGGGTCTAATCAAGTGGAGCCCGGTAAAATATCGCTATGAAAACTGGGCTGGGATCTACGAGGAACTGGGTAGGTATATCAATGTAAATCGTGGGTTTGGATTTATTGGTTATCCCGGCCGTGTTGGAATCTGGCCGGAGGTAAGTGTTATCGAGCTTAAAAAACGCGCCCATACCGCCTAATTCGCGGGAAATGTTATATTTGTATCAACTAATACTTCAAGAGCTATGTCTAAGTTTGGAGAATTAATAGAAACCAATGTCCCCGTTTTATTAGATTTCTATACCGAATGGGATGATGCCTGCAAGGAGATGCACGCGGTCTTACGCGATGTTGCTGCAGCACTTGGTGATAAAGCACGGGTGATAAAGATCGATGTCGAAAAGAACTCCGAATTAGCCGAAGCCTTGCGAGTTAAGGGACTTCCTACTCTAATGATCTATAAGAATGGCGAGATGAAATGGCGCCAGAGTGGGGAACAAGATGCCAACACGCTCATTGGACTTGTAAAAGAATTTGTTTAAAATTTTTCTTGTTCGAACTTCCTTTTACCTTATTTCTGTAAGTTTATTCGTACTAATATTAAAAAAAGTGCGATAAACTACATGTTATATCGGTGTAATTCAATATTTTGGCAGCGAAAAGTACATATTTCGATCTGTACAACGTTATTTTTATTGACATTTATTACCCCAGACTTATGAACCTCAGATCTATTATTATTCCATTTTTGTTTTTTTCATTGTTTAGTGTGAATGCCCAGGTTGGGATTGGCACTACATCACCTGATGCTTCGTCTGCAGTGGATATCAGTTCTACAGACAAAGGAATGCTCACTCCCAGATTAACTACTGCCCAGAGGACGGCCATCCTTAATCCTGCAGAAGGACTATTTGTTTATGATACCGATGAGGATGCATTTTACTATTATGATACAACAAGTGCATCATGGATAAAAATAGGATCTGGTAAAACCAGGGATAACTATGTACTTGTAAAAAGTGAGGCCGATTTACCTGCGCCGGCAGCCGGGAAGATTACGCTCGATACAGATGTGTTATACGAAATTAATGGCCTTATCACCTTATCTAATCCTATTGAACTCAATGGCGCATACATGATAGGGCTTGATTCTAATGAGGACATTCTAATGTCTGCCGGAGGAACTATTTTTACTGGAAGTACCGGAGGTAGCCTTAGAAATTTAACGCTTACTGCGCCCGGGGGGACAGTCTTTAATCTTAATGATATGTCCGGAACCGAGAACCTGGTAATCCAGAGTATGATCATTGCAAATTCTGGATCTATTGGCAGTATACAAGGGTACAACCTTGTATTTATGAATATTTTGCAGTTTTCGGGAAATGCCGCTGGGATCACCTACAGTAATATCACGGATCTTCTTTTAAATAATTTAGGATGGTTGCCTGACAACGGAGGCGTTTATGAAACTTTTACCGGCACCTTTGCACTTATTGAAAAAGTGAGTGGGTTCTCTAATGTAGTAGGGGCCACAGCCGCGATAGATGTAACCGGGATAACTTCTATTACTGATGATGCTGTGCTTGAAAGTGTTGTTTTTTCGGGAGGTGGAACCTACATACTTGGCAATTCGCCATATACGGGATATAATTTTACTAATAACTGGACCGTAAATTGCCCTGGAATTCCCGAAGAAACGGATAAAGTAGCAACAGGCTATATATATTTTAGTGCTGAAAATAATGTTACCACCGATGTGATTACCGATAATGTACCCGTAAAGATGCAAGGAACGACTACTGCCGGAGAATTTTTTAGAATGGACGACGATAGTGGAACCAATAACCGAATTAAATACACCGGTTTAAAGCCGCGGAACTTTACTGTTTCATGTTCAGCAACTGTGGAGCGGTCCAGTAATGGTTCGCGAAATGTTTACTCCCTTATCATATATAAGAACGGAAGCATGATCCCATCGATCGTTTCCGAACAGACCTTTGAAAACGGAGTAAGTAAAGGCAACTTCAACCTGTTGGGAGTACTTTCAATGGCAAATAATGATTATATTGAAGTTTATGTCTCAACCGATAATAAGAATATCGATCCAACTGTAAAACGATTCAACATGGTTTTAAATTAATACGGGCCATTCTGTCCTTATTACCAATTAGATTTATAAATCTTTTGCGCTTATTTATAGGCGAAAAGTTCTGTATCTCAACAATCGATACAGTAATTAAAGCGCCTTTAAATTGAAATTATTCGCTGAAGCAAAATCCAGTACTTTGGGTAAGGTATATCGAAGATTCCGCTCTGCTTTCAAGCTGTCGTGAAAAACGATCACACTTCCTACTTCTGTATTATTGATCGCATTTTGCAAACATTGTTCTTTCGTGAACTTTGGGTGAAAATCGAAAGTTAGCACATCCCACATCACGATCTTATAGCCCAATTTCCGAAGTTTCATAGACTGCCTGAAACTCAACTTTCCATAAGGTGGCCGAAATAATTTAGTGTTTGGTTTTTGGTTCAAGTTACTCTGTTCATGAAAGACTTTCTCTGCTTTTTTACAGTTTGCGATATATTCTGCTGTTGAGGTTTTCCAGCCATTTACATGGTTGTAAGTATGATTGCCCACACTATGGCCTTCACTTAAGATCCTTCTGAAAATATCCGGATGTTTCCTTACATTTTCTCCAATACAAAAAAAGGTAGCCTTGGCGTTATACTCGTTTAACGTATCAAGAACCCAAGGAGTGATTTCCGGGATGGGCCCATCATCGAAGGTAAAATAAACGGCTTTTTCTTCATTTGGAAGGGACCAGATTCGGGATGGATACAACCATTTAAGGAGTAAAGGTGTTTTAACCAGCCAGGTTCTCATAGTTTAGGTTCCGGCTCCTTCTTCCGGGCTTTCTAAAGCGCTAATGCTATCAGCCTCCAATGAGGTGGTATCTTCAGGATCTTCCAATTTCTCCGGGTCTATCCCTTCATTTTCTGAATAAAAATGACGGAATAATTTGAGATAATCATTGAATTTTGTTGCTTCCGCTTTCCCGTATTCTTCAGTATCATATACGATCACAATATCAACAATACTTCTATAGCGCTCCATATTGCTGATGATCTCATCGGCCATATTGTATTGTCGGGTGACTTTCATCCCACTAAAGAAAACCAGGTTTTCCTGATACTTTTTTGAAACTTCCTCGAAGATGGCACGCGCTTTTTCGGGTTTATCCAATTCGTAATATCCAAGAATGTAAGGCTCCAGAAGTGAATAATACTCGAAGTATTTAACAGGCATTTTTTCCATCGCCAGATCTAAGACTTTCTCGGCTTTCTCATTTTCTCCTTCATTGATGAGAGCTTCCGCCAGGCGGGCTAAATTACTCCTGTAAGTGATACCGTTGCGTCGTGTTTCGGTATCGTGATAGATATCCGGACTGCCGCTATTTCCCCAATCCCAGCTCATCACAACTTCGTACATCTTTTCGGTATCGATGCGGCCCATATCGAAAGGATTTCGTTTATCAACAGGGGTATAGATAGGCACTAGTTTATAGGCTACACCGTCCTGTTGCAAGTAATCTTTCATCCATAGATAATCGTCGTCGCCAAAACTACCCCCACTGAAATAGATAGGGCGTTCCCAGTTATTATTGGCAATGATATCGAGCATCATCATCCTGTTCTTGTAAATTATATCTCCCTTGAGTTTGATATCGATGTAGGGTACAATAAGATCGGCGTCCTTTTCGGGCACAATACCGTTTCGCAGTACGGCCTCTTTGTCTACAGGGATCCTAATTATCTTTGAAGGAAAAGTATTGGCTATTTGCCCGCTTTCCAAGGCGAAAGTGGTTGCCGGACTGTCGTTGGCAACCCAGTTCATCCATTTTTTAATATCGATAGTATCCTGTGTGGTTTCCTGATAGAAAAGGAAATCCCTTGAGCCAAATTTATAGTCGTCGTGTGTAAGTTGAGAAGGGATAGGGTCACTGCTCCAAGCCTTCTTCTTCATATCGTCTATATACCAGTCTGTTTGAAATAAACTCGTATTGATTATACGCACATCCCGTCTATAACCTTCAATATTTTGCGCATACCACAAGGCAAAGGTGTCGTTATCACCAATGGTAAATAAGATGGCGTTCTCGTCGCAGGAATCTAGGTACATTTTACCCATGGATTGGGCTGTGTATCTGTTTGAGCGATCGTGGTCATCCCAGTTCTGTGTCGCCAGGATAACAGGGGCGGCTAACATGGTTACCGTTAGCACTACGGGGAGGGCAATTTTTGGTTTCAAATAATCCTTAACGATCTCGTACAGGGCATAGACCCCATATCCTATCCACATGGCAAATACATAGAAAGATCCTACCAGGGCATAGTCTCTTTCTCGTGGTTCGAAGGGTCGTTCGTTGAGGTAGACTTTCAAGGCCAGACCTGTAAACAGGAAAAAGACCAGTAATACCCAGAAGGTCTTTTTATCGTTCATAAAGTGAAACATCAAGCCTATTATACCTAGCAACAATGGAAGGAAATAGTAGGTATTCCTGGCTTTGTTGTCTTTTACATCGCTAGGAAGGTTATCCTGGGAACCCAGGAATATCTCGTCTATAAACTTTATGCCACTAAGCCAGTTGCCGTTCAGGTCGTCCAGTTGCCCCTGAACGTCGTTTTGTCTTCCTGCAAAATTCCACATAAAATATCTCCAGTACATATAGCCAAACTGATACTGGAACATGAATTTCATATTATCTCCAAAGGAAGGTTTTTCGATATCGAGGTAGGCACCAAAATTAGTAAGGAAGGTGTGATAGTCTTCAGTGTCTACCAGACCTTCATTGTAAGCCTGCTTAAATTTGTTCACCTCTTCGATGAGTCTCTCTTCACTACGGTATTTTCTTTTAACTGTGAAATCCAGGCCATCGGTAAATTCGAGATAATTCTCAGCGTGTTCTATGCTCCACATCCTGGGCAGGAATGCCTTGTGGGCATCGTCTGTATTCTGGCCGGCGTTCTCATAATTGTTAACGATCACATATTTTCCGGCTTTTTCGTCTTTTTCGTATTTGGGTTTATCGTCCTTATAGGGGTTGTCCGGATCGAGGCCTGCATAGGTTTCGGTAAATTGAGGGCCGTAGAATAAATGTGTTTCGGGGTATTGCTCTCTGTTATAATAGGCGAGTAGTTCTCGGGCGTTGTTTGGGTTGTTTTCGTTGATAACCACCCCAGCATTCGCACGAATGGGCAGCATCAGCCAGCTGGAGAAACCAATAAAAATGAAGAGTATGCACAAGAGTAAAGTGTTCAATCGAACATAACCTTTCTTTCGAGTGGTTCTCAATCCGTAATAGAATAAGGCGATAAACAGGAGTCCGGCAATGATAGTTCCCGAGTTAAAAGGTAACCCAATATCGTTAACGAAGAACAATTCCGAAGCACTAAAGAATTTCAAGGTCATGGGTAGTAAAAGCTTGAAAATGAAAAGCAGAATTGCTACCATCACAATATTTGCGATTATAAAATTCTTTACCGTGATCGTCTTATAATTTTTAAAGAAATAAAGAAATCCGATGGCCGGGATCGTTAATAATCCCATAAAATGCACCCCGAATGACAAACCGATAATAAAAGCGATGAGGATAACCCAGCGATCACCTCTTGGGGTGTTCATTTCGCGTTCCCATCGAAGTCCGGCATAGAATAAGATGGACATGATACAGGCGGCCGAGGCGTATACTTCTGCTTCTACGGCGTTGTACCAAAAGCTATCGGTAAAGGCAAAAGCCAGCGATCCCACAAACGCACTGCCTAGAATGGCCATAGCAGTGTTTTTATTGATCTCCTGCTGTTTGGACACTAAATTTGTGATGAGGATGGTTAGGGACCAAAACATAAAAAGGATGGTAAAGGCACTTGCGAAGACCGACATCAGGTTTATGGTTAAGGCGATGCTGGTTGGTTCCATTGCGAAGATGGAAAAGAAGGCACCCAGGATCTGATAAAGAGGTGCTCCAGGAGGGTGTCCTACTTCCAGGTTACTGGCGGTAGTGATATATTCCCCGGCATCCCAGAAACTGGCAGTGGGTTCTACCGTGAGCCAGTAAGTAAGTAAAGCGATGGCGAAGACGGTCCATCCTAAGATCTTATTCCATTTTACGAAGTTGAAATCGGACATATAAAGTTTAACGTTATTGGTCGAGGCGAATTTACTAATAATATGGCTAAGGGCACTGCTAAAAAAATGCTAACGTGTTGAAGTAGGGCATTATTTCATGAATATGGGGGGTGGATTTAGGTACTAGACCTTTTATTTAGATTATAGGTTCGGGATTTGGATTGGGATTGGCTTGCGATTAGCGGGTTGTAGAATCACAGCGGGGAATTATTTTTGCTGAAATTTGTTTGTGTGAATGAAACTTTATCTTAAATTTGCGCCCACATTATGGTATTGGCCCATGGTGTAAACCGCCATAGGCGGTCTCGCTGGCCAACACGCGTGCCTGCCGTAGGCAGGTCTGGTTCAAAACCAGACTTATAACGGAAACAGTTGTAATTAATCTGTGAAAATTACATTATTTATTGGCCCATGGTGTAACTGGCAACACGTCTGGTTTTGGTCCAGAAGAGTCTAGGTTCGAGCCCTAGTGGGCCAACAAAAAGCCGCTTCAATCGAAGCGGCTTTTTATTTTTTAATAATTTTTCTCATTATTTATTGGCCCACGTTTGTGGGTGGTTGTTTGTTGAATTTTGTAGTTTGAAGGTTACAAAATTCAACAAACTTTGCGTTCCCCATATTCAGAGCCGATAAGACTTAAGGAATTTTCATTTTAGTTAGGGCTCTCACGCCAGCGCGGCAGTCTGGCCCGTCGCGATGAATGGCCATTCTTAAACAGAGGAATTATTATTGAATCAACCCGTTAATCAACGAAGCGAGTTTTTGTATTCGGTATAAGACAACCATTTGGCATGAGCTTCCCTGAATGTGGGCTTTGATTCACCATTTCGAAAGTTGATCTTTGAAATCCTTGCCGCAACTCGCCAGATGGCGCAAAGGTCTATCCACACACTCAAGAACGGAGTGCCCGGATCGTAAATATGGGTTGGCTCTCCACCAACTCCATTTACTTCCAGTATCTTGTAATTGTGATCTCTTTTAAGCGCTTCCAGGGAAGGAGTTTTAATGTCGAAGCGCCCGAAGTAGAATCCTTCCATTTTGTGGCTGAGGTTGTCAAATACCGTGATCAGTTCTGCATCGACCAGGTGATTACCATTCATGAACTCTGTTCCTTTGTTATGGTTTCCTATACGATCCAGGATCATTTTTTTATTTGTTGGAAGTATTTTATTCCACTGTGCCTTAAAACTTTTCCTCAGTTTCTCGAGGTGTAAAACGGATCTAGGATTTCCTTCGATTAGTTGGCCAAGAGTACTACTGCCATCGCCTACAACACATAAGAATTTTTTTATAGTTAGAGAGGGTATCACTCCAGTACGCCTGTCGGGTAATCTGTAGTAGAACAAACCGATCTCCAATTCATCATCCACAAATTTTTGTATGATATGGTCCACTTTTATATTCTGAAGGGATTCCGCGAGTTCTTGTTCGTTATCTATTTTCTTTACACTGATCCCTCGAAAACCTATGTCGGGTTTAAGAATGACCGGGAATAGAATTTCGCATTTGGCGATTTCATCCAGAATGTCCCC
>CAJQNO010000184.1 GCA_905479745.1 uncultured Flavobacteriaceae bacterium
AAAACTTAAATTATTTTTACCCTTAGCACTGATCGCGTTGGTAGTATCAATTTCACTAACAAGTTGCGAGCAGAGAGAAGACTGGCGTTTCCCTGAATTAGGAAATGGTGGATTCATCAAATTTGTACAACAACCAGATACTTGGAAGGGATCTGATATTTCAGATGGAACTTCAATTGTGAAGTATCACATTGGTGACGATCCTACAACAGCATCTTTCAATGCTTATGTTGAAGATCCAACCGGAAATGTAACTTCTGTTGAATTCTGGGTAATTGGAGACTTTACTGGTGCTCCTACCGAGGCACTTCAGTTTGGAAGTACTACTACTTTCCCATACAACGTAAGTTTTACAACTGCGGATATGGCGAATCTATTTAATGTAGATGCTTCAGTTTTCCAATCAGGTGACTTCTTCGAATTCATGACCGTTATCACAACTGATGATGGAAAGGTATATATCTCAAGAGCTGCAGAATGTGATTGCCCTCTAGAGCCGGGAGATCCAAATGGAACCGGTACCTGGAATGGTGGAACCATTGATTCTGTTGTACTTCAGGGTGGTGATACAGGAGATAACTTCTTATTACCTGCTGTATGGTACAGAGTTAAGTACTTAGCTCCCTAAGAATAAGCCAAATTAAATTATAATTTTATAATTTATTGAAAACCATCCGTTTTAAACGGATGGTTTTTTATTTTTACTCAAAATTATTCTAGCTTGAAAAAAGAAAATCTAATATTCGGATTGCATCCTGTTTTGGAAGCGGTAAAGTCTAATAAGCCAATAGATAAGCTCTATATTCAAAAGGGAATGGCTTCTTCAAAAATCGATGCCATTCTTAACGATCTTGATCAGGAAGCGGTGTCTGTGAATTACGTGCCCATAGAAAAGCTGGATCGTTTAATTAGAAGTAATCACCAGGGTATTATTGCTAGTATATCCCCTATCTCTTTCAAGTCTCTGGAGGAGGTTGTAGAGAACCTATTGGAAACTAAAAAGGACCCGGTCTTCATTATCCTGGACCAGGTAAGTGATGTACGAAATTTTGGTGCTATCCTTCGTACCGCCGAATGTACTGGTGTAGATGCCGTAATAATTCAGAAAAAAGGTGGAGCCCCGGTAAGTGGAGATACGGTTAAGGCTTCAGCGGGTGCGATTTTTAATCTGGCAATTTGCAAGGTAGACCATATAAAGGACGCGATCTTCTATTTGCAAGGATCGGGTATTAAAACTATCGCTGCAACCGAAAAAACCTCACAAACAATTTACGACACAGATTTAACCGGCCCTCTGGCGATCATTATGGGCTCTGAAGGAAAAGGAGTTTCTAAATCGGTTTTATCATTGGTAGACCAGAGTGCCTCCCTGCCCGTACTTGGTAAAATTAATTCGTTAAACGTATCTGTTGCCTGCGGGGTGTTCCTCTACGAAATGATTCGTCAACGAAGACTTTAATCTGAAGATTCTCCACCTTTCTTTTCTTTATTTCTGAAGGTATATCGAATAATCACCTTAGACTCTTCCTCTCTCGTTATTTCCTCCTCAGGAATGTGTTCTATAAAATTTCCGTCCTCGTCGAAATGCCTGAGAAACGGATCATTATGGGGATCGAAATTCTCTTCCTCCCACGCATACTTTGGTTTTGGCAAAGGGTTGCTTTTAAATAGTAACGCGAAAACAAATCCTACGGCAAACCCGGATAAATGGCCCTCCCATGAAATCTTGGGATCCATAGGGAAAATATACCACAGCAAACTTCCGTATAAAAATACCACTACGAAAGCCAGAGCCGTTAATTGGTATTGTTTAGAAAATATTCCTTTGAAAAAAAGAAAAGCGGCTAAAAGGTAAACAACACCACTAGCTCCAATGTGTAGCGCCGGTCGACCAATGATCCAGGTAAGTAAACCGGTTAAAATAGTCCCCAGTATTAGTACTCTCCATCGCAGGTTTCTATAAAAATAAAATAAAGCTGTCCCCAGCACCAATAACGGAATGCTGTTATTGAACAAATGTTGCAGGTCCGCGTGAATAAAAGGACCAAAAATGATTCCTCTTAACCCTTCTATCTTTTGTGGATAGATACCATAATACTTAAGGTGCCAGCCAAAGCGAAATTCAGCCCAAAAAATTATCCACAGGCTCATCACCATCATCAACGGGTAGATGATCACATCATTGGTAAATTGTAAATTCGATTCTTTCGCCATACAAGTAGTCTATCTCAAAAAATACTCCCTTATTCAAATTTATGATAAAATGTCAGTAAGCATCCTGCTATAAAATTGTAATTTTAAATTCTCATGAATAAACCCCTTGCAGAACGAATAAGGCCAAGAACTCTGGAAGACTATATAAGTCAGGAACACCTGGTTGGCCCTAAAGGAGCGCTTCACTTCCAGTTGAAATCTGGTATGCTGTCATCGATGATCTTCTGGGGTCCCCCCGGCACGGGAAAAACTACCCTTGCCTCTATTATCGCCAATACCTCCGAACGACCTTTCTATACCCTGAGCGCCGTGGACAGTGGTGTGGCTGCGGTTAGGGAAGTAATAAATAAAGCAAAAAAAAGCGACGATCTTTTTACTGCTAAGAATCCTATCCTATTTATAGATGAGATACATCGTTTTAGCAAATCACAGCAAGATTCGCTTTTAGGAGCCGTAGAGAAGGGATGGATCACACTAATAGGGGCTACCACCGAAAATCCTAGTTTCGAGGTAATTCCCGCCTTATTGTCGCGTTGTCAGGTTTATATATTGAAGCCCTTCAGCAAAAAAGACCTTGAAACATTACTAAACCGCGCAATAGTTACAGATGAATTACTATCCAAGAAAGAAATAACCCTCAAGGAAACAGACGCCTTACTAAGACTATCCGGGGGTGATGCCCGCAAACTATTAAACATCCTGGAGTTGCTGGTAAATTCGGAAGATACCAGCCATATTGAGATTACCAATGAAAGGGTGCAGCAAAAAGTTCAGAAGAATACTGTCTTATACGACAAGGCCGGTGAACAACACTACGACATCATTTCGGCATTTATTAAATCCATTCGAGGCAGTGACCCAAATGCTGCTGTTTATTGGCTTGCGCGGATGATAGAAGGCGGAGAGGATGTAAAATTTATTGCCAGGCGCATGTTGATCTTAGCTTCCGAAGACATTGGAAATGCCAATCCTACGGCTTTAGTTATCGCAAACAGCACATTTCAGGCAGTGAATACAATTGGATATCCGGAAGCTCGTATTATTCTCAGCCAATGCGCTATTTATCTCGCTACTTCGGCCAAAAGTAATGCTTCGTATAAAGCCATAGGAGCTGCTCAACAAACAGTGAGGCAAACCGGGGATCTGTCTGTGCCTCTATCGATAAGAAATGCGCCTACTAAATTGATGAAGGAATTAGGTTATGGGGAAGACTATCAATATGCCCATAATTATGAGGGAAATTTTGTAACTCACGAATTTCTTCCCGAGGAGATTAGCGGGACCACTTTTTATAAACCTGGCAATAATAAAAGGGAAAGCGCACTAAGAGACTATTTAAAAGGGCTTTGGAAAGACAAGTACGATTTCTAGTCGATATGCTTATAGGTTACCTTCAATAAAGAGTTCTGCAACGTAAAGTCGCCATTCTCATGAAATATCACTTCGGCATCGCCAGCTTCAGATACATAGGATAGTGTGTTACCATCCACCAGTATCATTCCTTTGAGTGCAAGGCCTGTTTCGGCAGCTTCTGTTTCTAAATAAAGAGAATATCCGTTCTCGGTTTTACGCAATAGGTATGAACGCCCCTCACGCACATAGTTTGAGAATTTGGCATCCGGTAAATGCAAAATCATAGAATTCTTACTATTACCATCGATTTCCTTTACGGCAGAGACTTTAGTCACTTCGATCTCGGTCTTTACCAGGGGCTCATTATCGCTCTCTACCTCATCTTCATAGATCTTTATTTCCTTCTGGTTTACTCCTAACTCTTCGATGCTCACAAAGGCTTTTCGTAAGGCATCATGATAAGCTTTTTTATACTCTTTGTATTTACTTTTTCCCTCTTCACTTCTGAAGATTTCCTCCCCATAACAATCTCTAAGGACGACTGTGATTTTAGTATAAACAAACCCCGGCTTTCCCAATACTTCTGCCTGAAGGCCATCGCATCGTTTTACGTTGGGTAATTCGGAAGGGAAATACGCGTTGAAACCGTATTTATTAAATAAGAATTTAGTGAGGGAATTTAATTGATGTTGATCCTCTTCATAAAGAAATTCGTACAATTCGGGAACAACTACATAACTGTAATCACTAGCCGATTTTTGCGCATTCATATTTAAAATGAAGCCACCTATAAAAATCAGTAGCAGTATTCTCTTGATCATTCTTCGTAAAATTTTATATTGAAGCCCAGCTGTAAAGATACACTTTTTGCCTTTGCCAAGTTGCCGTAGCGTAGCAAGTTATCGGCCGCAATATAAAAATTGAATTTACCAATATCGGTAGCCAGTCCCAGACCCACATTAGAGTAGCTATACGAATCTACCGTATAGGTAGCTTTTGCTGCTAGAAAATCCCATAATCTGCGATAATAGAACAGCGTACCGGCCATTTGAGGGCCCTTCGGTCTAAAAATACTGTAGAATTGTAGCCCCACAGCCTGTTGTCTTTCAATACTACCGCCCATATTCCTGCAATCACAATCCACCCCTTTCCCTACTGCTTTTCCGAAGCTATATTTAACAGACGCATTCATCTTAACAGGTCTAAACTGGGTATAGCCGCTGGTTATCGTATCGATAGGTATTTCTTCTTCGATCTCGTCTTCCAGGTTATCATAATACGGCAGGGTAGACTGACCAGCACTAAGTGGTGGGAATATCAATTCTATCCCATCCAGAGTATAAGTGCCTGTTGCCTGATAAGTTTCTGCGTCCTTCGAATGAAAAACAGCACCTAGATCAAGTATACTGGCACTAGCTGTGAGGTCCCTGTTGATCTCGTAAGTTGCCCCCAGATCGAAACCAAGTCCAAAATTACCACCAAAGAAGGCACGGCCTATGATCTCACCAGGGATATCGGCACTATCCATCCCGTCCAGGGAGGCGATCCCGGAGGTATTAACAGTAACTTCTGCATTACTTACTGTGTGTTCGTATATATTGTTACTTTCCGCACCTCCTAAGGTGGTTACAAATGTCCCCTGGTTGTTCGTGCTTCGAATGCTCATCATACTGGAATACAATTTTAGTCGCAGGCCGGCTGTGAGTTTCTTCCCAAGTTGTTTATTAACGCCAAAATGATAGACGGTAAGGAGATCGGCTGTAGCACTTAGTTCACCCAGATCGAAAGGATAATCGAGATAATCCCTGTTACCTTCCCAGGCTAGGATAGCCAGATCCCTCGGGAAATAGCTTATAAAATCCAGTTCCTGGTAAATTCCCCCGGAAAAATACATTTCGTTGTTCGCTCGCCAGCCAAAATTAATGATCTCCAATTGTTGCGTGGCTGTAAAGAAATCTGTGTTCTTAAGTTCGAATATCTTGTTCCTGATACGCGTATTTATATCGACATTAGATTCTCCAAAGATATCGAACACAGTAACACCCGATGATCCTCCGTTTACATGAATTTGTGAAAGGAACGGAATCCCAAAATGCATTTTTTGAGGCACCTTGGTACCAGGATTCAACAATAGATTTTGTGGGACCTCCTCAAATCCGTAAAGTATCTGTTTATTTTGTGCAAAGCACACCGATAGGCTTAGAGCCATTATGAGAGTAGACAGTTTCCGCATAGTAATTATTGTCTATCTCTAATTTCCAGATAATACGTGGTTTTCGACTTCAGGTTAAGGTTTCCTTCCAGGTCGGGATTGGAATCCGGAATAGTAACAGATACCACTACCCTGTTCGCCATCGTAAGTTGTAATATTTCGTGTGCTTCGATAATCTCTTCGAAAATGGTTACAATGGGGGCGGCAACAGTTCCTTCAACAACAGTGGTCTGTGTTGTATATGTAGTATCATTTTGTTCGCTAAGGAATTGGAAATCGACCTGAAAATTTCGTGGAATGCTATTGGTAAATTTGAAGTAGAAATCGGCCCTTCTCAAACTTTCCTGGATTTCGGTATCATCCAGAAAACGTATCTCTGTGGTATCGGAGACTGTTAATACGGGGATCTCATTTATTTCGTCGTAGAATTCGCCGGCGTCTATATCAAAATAGATAAGATCTAGTTCCACCACCGGAGTAAGTGCAATATCTTCAGCCTGGTCGAAATCGGTATCTTTTACACAGGCTACAACCAGCAAACTTAGGAACAGGACCACCAATGGCCTTAATAGGTTACGTTTCATAAAGAGGGGCTTTACGTTAAAATTAAACGACGCTAATGGGATAATAGTATGCTACAAGTGGGTTTTAATCTCGTATAAATGATTCACCACACTATAGGAATCTGGAACAATAACTTTGCGATAATTATAAAACAAGGTGTGCATTCCTACTTTTTCAGCACCCAGTATATCCGCCTCGAAGGTGTCTCCTATCATGATACTTTGATGTGGAGGAGTCGATGCTTTTCCCAGGGCCGTTTCAAATATAACAGGATGAGGTTTCTTTAACCCTACCTCTTCAGATGAAGTAACCGTATTGAAAAAGTGTGAAATTCTACTATTCTGAAGTTTAAGTGCCTGAACCTCCGCAAATCCGTTGGTAATAATATGTAATTGATATCGGGGATTGAGATATTCCAGTATTTCGATAGCCCCCTCTAATAAATAATTGTCTTTAGGTAACTCGTCTATATAGGTTACTGCCATAGCATCGAGTTCTTCTGTGGAGAAATAAATTCCAAATGGACGAAAAGCATCTCTAAAGCGGCCTCGCCTTAATTCCTGCTTGGTTACTAGATTCTCCCTGTACAATTTCCAGTATTCGAAATTGATGGGTTCGTAGACTTTTATAAATTCTGAAAGCTGCAGCTTTATTTGGTGCGACTTGAACAATCGTGAGAACGCGAGCTCCGAATTTCGATCGAAATCCCATAGCGTGTGGTCCAAGTCGAAGAAAACGTCTGTGATCGATTTATTCATGAGCATGTAACTGTTGTTCAAATAAATTTCGCCAGATAGCATTACTTTTCTCATCGGTAAAATCCCTAACATTAAAGAAGATAGAGAAGGTACCATTTAGACCCAGGACCAATTGTTGCATAGCCGATATTCGCTGCAAGCTGTCCGATTCGTACTTATTGTTAAAGCCTTCCGTAGTGAATGCAACGGGGTGAATTACGAGAGGTGTTTTTATTTCATAATCGAGGTCATAGAATAGGAAAGGAGTACAGGTTCCCGCTCTAAAACCGGGAGTATCCTCGTACACCATTGAGAAATCCCTCTCAATTTCCTGCTCTACCAACATCCGGTACAATTCCGGCAGTACGACCAGATAGTCTATATTCATCGAGGACCTGAGCGTTCTCATAGTTGTTTCTTCAAGTTGTCGTTTCTCTAATTTAAGTATCTCTGTATCGTTGAGAGCGTGGTAAGAGAACAACAGCCCAACCTCGTTATAATCGTTGAAATATTTCAGCAGTAGTTTAAACTTTTTCCTTCGGGAGTTGAATCCATCCTTCAAACTTGGATGATCCCCGAGTAAGAAGAATGCCGTTATAGGGTTATCACTTTGCTTACTTACCGAAATGATCCAATCGTACACATTATACGGATCTTTTCCAATTCCTAAAAGCACGCGGCTACGTTTGAATGCACTTTTAAATTTGAATTTCGCGAGGTCTTTCAAATAACCCGCAAGGGATCTTACAAATCCTTTCTGAATATAGGCATAGGGTTGCTCTATCTTTATGAGGGAGTGTATCTTCCCATTTTTCTTCGGAAATGGTACATCCGAAAACTTTTGATGAAGAATAGTCATGAATTTATACGCCCAGATATCGACCACAGGTTGCAGTAAAAATCCTTCCCGATATCCCAAACTTTCGGTAGCCGGAAATCTTCCCAGGGAATCTTTTACATGAGGCAGATATTCTTCATAACGGCTTAACAGGTAAAACGCGGCCGAAAAAATATCGAAAGGCAGATCGCTTTTCTCTCCAACCTGAAAAAAACAAAAGGTCTCATTCCATGGCTTTACCAATACTTCAAGGTCCTCTACTCCACTCTGTTCGAGTAAGCCGTAACTTTGCACGAACATTTCGTTACCCATGGGTTGTTTTGCGTAAGATAGTTTCGGCCCCTGATGAGCGATAAACTCTTCAATAACCGATGTAAATCCTATCTCCAACTCTAGAATGCGGGTACAGACATGCTTAAAAATAAAATCGAGGCGAGGGGTGATTTGTTGCGAAAAGATTAACAGCATGTGCCTTAAAGCATTTGTTCATCAGCAAAGCTAAAATACGCTTTTTCGGTTATTATAAGATGATCCAGAATGCTTATATCCAGACTTTCTCCCGCTTTTTTGATCTTGGCGGTTAATTTAATATCACTTTCACTGGGCTTTAAGGTTCCACTGGGATGATTATGTGCCATGATTAATGCAACGGCGCCTAATTCTAAGGCCTGTCTAAACGCAATACGTATATCGACCAGCGTTCCCGTAATACCCCCTTTACTAAGCTGTTTAGTTTGTATCACCTTATTGGAATTATTGAGATAAACCACCCAGAATTCTTCGTGGTCCAGTTGCCCGATCAAGGGTTGCATGAGTTCGAAAACCGAAACACTCGAAGTAATTTTACGAAGTTCCAGAGCTTGTTGTGCGCGACGGCGGTTACCCAATTCGAGGGCAGCAATAATATTAATGGCTTTTACCTCGCCCACTCCTTTGAACTTGCAAAGATCCTTCACACTTAATTTCCCTAGTGCATTTAGATTGTTCTCCGCCCGTGCCAATACTCTTTTTGCGAGGCTAACGGCACTTTCATCCCTGCTACCGGATCCTAGAAGTATAGCTATAAGCTCGGCATCGCTTACAGCCGTTTTTCCCTTTTTGATCAGTTTTTCCCGAGGGCGATCGTCCTCGTTCCAGCATTTAATGGAAAATGAATCTTTTAAATTATACATAACTAAGTCTTAGATATAGCCAACTCCATATCCATAATGAAACAAATACAAACAGGCTATAAACGAGGGAAGTTAGAGTGCAGTTGGCGCCTAAGCGCGTGTCTCAAAGATAGAAAACTAATTGAATGTTTGTATCTTTCTACTGTAAAATTCCAGAACAGATGAAATCCTTATTAGATAGAGATACCTTTGAAGAAATACAGAACAGGCTTGGCCAGTTGAATGAAAATTCGGAACGCCAATGGGGAAAAATGACTCCCGCCCAGATGCTTCGCCATTGCCAGGGACCTCTAAACATCATGCTAAAACATGACGATTTTAACCTGAAGCCCAATTGGTTCTTTAATACGTTTTTCAAAAAAGCGATGTATAACGACAGATTATGGCGCAAGAATCTGCCTACGGTGAAGGTATTCAAGCAAACTGAAGAGCGAGATTTTACGCAAGAAAAAGCAAAGCTGGATGCGCTTCTGGATGAGATCGGGTCTCAATTGGACAAGAAGGAATGGGGAGATCACCCCTCTTTTGGGAAGTTCACCAAAGAACAATGGGGTAAAATGCAATACAAGCATCTGGATCATCATTTGCGTCAATTTGGTTTATAAACAACTATAGAGCCATATCCCCATTGAGGGGGTGGTACAAGGCTTAAAAATGATAAATTGCAGAGCAACATTTTTAAGGCTTGGGCCGTAACTAAATAATAAAGCATCTGGATCATCATTTGCGTCAATTTGGGATATAAACAACTATAACGCCATACCCCCATTGAAGGGGTGGTGCAAGATTTAAAAATGATAAATTGCAGAGCAACATTTTTAAGGCTTGGGCCGTAACTAAATAATAAATTGTTATACAAATTTTAAAGAATGTACCCTCCTCCCTATCATCAATCGCATGATCGATCCAAGATGATCGATGTAGTGAAGACCTTTCCCTTCGGAATGCTGGTCACTGCACAAAACAACGACTCTTTTATAACGCATATCCCGGTTATCTACAATGAGGACTCAGGGCGTCTTGTAGCACATATCGATGCCCAGAACCCACAGGTAGCCACTCTAACCGATGGCGCGAAAGCTACTGTAGTTTTTAAAGGACCCGACTGCTATATTTCTCCCTCAGTATACTCCACAGATCAATTACCTACCTGGAATTATATTATAGTTCATCTAAGTGGGATCATTCACAGAATAACCGCTCCCGAGTTGGTAAAGAAAACCATGATCGATATGACGGCCTTTTTAGAAGGTAGTCGCCCAAAATTCATCCTTGAGAAAGACAACCCTAAAATGGATAGGATGGTAAATTATATCAAAGCTTTCGAAATTGAGATCACCCATTGGGAGGGGAAATTTAAACTTTCGCAGGATAAGAATGATACAGATTATGCGCTAGCCAAAAAAGAGCTCATTCGGCAATGTAAGAACGGTTATATAGAATTTATAGATACTATCTACGACCGTCTGGAGGTGTTGTAATTATAGACCTAAAGTTCAAATTAGATTATCTATCACAGAGTTTGTGCGAGCAATTATACTCACCGGGCTTAAAAAAGTGACTTTACCGCTTCGAAATCTAAACCACCATAATTACCACTACTCATTAATAACAGCGATTTATTCTCCATGTTTTGAGAGAACAAATACTCTTTGAATTTTGAAGGGTCTGTGAAAATTACCAGGTCGTCCCTCTGGAAAGCTTTTGCAATTTGTTCTTCCGAAATAGGCTCTAGCTTCTTGATCTCCACGGCGTGGGGTGAGTAAAATACCACGGCAGTATCTGCTGCATCCAGCGCCGAATTGTACTCATATAAGAACTCTGGGTTGAGACTGCTGTAAGTGTGCAATTCCAGACAGGCCAGCAGCTGCCTATCAGGATATTGGTCCTTCACTGCCCGGGTGGTTGCCATCACCTTACTTGGAGAATGCGCAAAATCCTTGTATGCCACCGAAGTGGCAGATTCGGCTAATTTTTCTAGACGCTTACTCGCACCGCTGAAGGAGGCGATAGCCTCATAGAAATCGTCGGCATCTATTCCCATCAACTGACAGATCCATCGAGCCCCTTCAAGATTATTGAGATTGTGCTTCCCAAAGATCTCTACGGGCATGAGTCCCTCTGGTGTTTGGAGAAGTGTAGTACCATTTTCCACCTGGTAAGCAGGAGTTTTATATGGGTATTTCTTGATGGGATTAGGAGAGCCTTCTACCACTTTTTTTACTTCGGGATCCTCCTGGTTGTATACAATGGCACCTCCGTTTGTGATCTCGTTAACAAAGATGTCGAACTGCTCTACATAATTCTCATAAGTAGGGAATACATTAATGTGATCCCACGCGATCCCGCTTAACAAGGCAATATTGGGTTTATACAGATGAAATTTTGGTCGTCGGTCTATGGGTGATGAGAGGTATTCATCGCCTTCCAAAACCATAAAATCGGCATCCTCGGTAAGGCGTACCATAGTCTCGAATCCTTCCAATTGGGCCCCTACCATATAGTCTACTTCCCTGTCGTGGTAATGCATTACATGCAAGATCATGGAAGTGATGGTTGTTTTGCCATGAGAACCACCAATGACCACGCGGGTTTTATGCTTTGCCTGCTGATAAAGGAACTCCGGATACGAATAAATAGTAAGATCGAGTTCTTTGGCTTTTAGTAGTTCCGGGTTATCGGCTTTGGCGTGCATCCCCAGGATTACTGCATCTAGACTGTTGCTGATCTTTTCCGGAAACCAACCGAAGGCCTCCGGCAGTAATCCTTTTTTTTCCAACCTTGTCTTGGATGGGTCGAAGATGGTATCATCGCTACCCGTTACATGGTAACCTTTAGCGTGTAAGGCTAAAGCCAGGTTGTGCATGGCACTTCCGCCAATAGCAATAAAATGTACTCGCATGGGCACTAAAAATTTTTTGTAAAGGTAGTATTTTGAATTGCAAGAGGGATAGCGGCAAGTAGCTTTTGTGAAACAAAACTACAGCCAATAGCCCGGCCCTATAGTTCGAACTATAGGGCTTGCCCAAATAATTAAAGGGATAATATTTGTTGTTTCTCCTCCCGGGCTTCTTTAAAATCTGGTCGATCTGCCAGGGCTTTATTTATCCATTGCAGGGCCTTTTCCTTCTTGCCTAAGTTCTTATATATCTGTGCCAGGCGGTAATAGGCCCAATCCTTAGGCACACCGTCCCGTACAGAGTGGTTTTCTATGTATTTCTGAAGACAATTTATTCCTAATTCGGCATTAAGGTTGTATTGAGCAGCGATCTTTCCGATCTGATAATTAAGGCTGTTTCGTTTGTGCTTCTTTAGGGATACAGAAGCCGTTTGAATCGCTTCCTCGGGCCTGTTGTTGGTCTCATACAGATTAGTGAGTTTTTCGTAGGTATGAGCAGATCCGCCCACTTCAATAGCCCTTTTATAGTACCTTTCGGCATCTTGCGGTCTTTCGCTGTATTCGGCTATGTAACCGTTGGCCAGGTACCCGTCCACAGGGGAGATCTTAAGTAGTTCGTTGGCGTATTTTATGGCTTTGCGCTCGCTTCCTCCAATTATTCCGGGAAGCTGGATATAAAACTCAACCAGCGCCCATCGGACTTCAATATGTAAGGGATCGAGTTTTGCGGCTGTTTCGAAGGAACTTTTTATATCTCCCACATACCCAAGGGCTCTAATCCTGCTTATTTCCAGCGCTTTCATCCCCATTGCCCCACCATATTTAAAGTGATAATTGGCATTTTTTGGATCTTCCTCGACAAGGGGTTCGTAATACGAGATGGCGGTGTCCCAATCTTTAGCATAGCCGGCAATATCTCCCAGGTATTCCCGGGTTTTCACGTGATTGGGGTTTTGTTTCAGGTATTCCTTAAACAAAGGTTTTGCCTTGTTGAATTGCTCATTATTGAAGTATTCTTCTGCTTGCTGAAATGAGGTTTGAGCACAGATCAGGGCTGGAAAGAGTAAAAACAATAACAATTTCATCATAGCGTAGGTTTAATTATAAAGATAACAACTAATTATTTTGTTACTTATTTCTTCTTTGGGGGGTATTTTTTAAGGATCTTAG
>CAJQNO010000185.1 GCA_905479745.1 uncultured Flavobacteriaceae bacterium
CGAAGGAGTAATGTTTGTAAATACCAGCGATTATGCCATCGTTAGACTTGAATTCGACAATGTTCGACCACTAAAAAAATTCGGACTTCTGGGTATAACATACAGACATTCGGTGTATCGTGGGAAGATGCTTTTCAGTAAAGATGCTGGTGGAACCTATAGTCCCAGGTACATCGAACTGGAAAATGGTCACCAAACCGGAATAGACAGACCCCTCAATGTAATTGAAAAAAATAAGTTCGTAAAGGGTAGGAGGAAACAAAACGAACTGGCAATCCACATGAATATTAAGGCCTCAAACCTAAAGAAGTATGAATTTGTAGTATTTAACAGTGTCTCTATTTCGGAATCGGAATTTTCCAATGCAAGTGAAAATCTGAAAGTAAAAGCCACCTATCTATCTAAATACGATCCCAATTTCTGGGCGGGCTATACCATAATGGAACCTAATGCGGCTATACAGGAATTTAAGGTAATTGAGTAAGAATCAAACAACGCTACCTGAACTAAAGAAGAGAATATTTACTTCTAATTGTAGCTTTCGCAGATCAAGGAGTCACGAGTTCCCCACCAACATCGAATTAATATTCTACAACGGTAACCTCTGGCAAACACCAATATTATTATCAGAACTCTAAAGAAGCTGCAACGATCAAATTGGTCCCCGGAGCGGCGATCCCTGAAGAATAGGGTCTGTAACGCTGGTTTGTAATATTCTCCAGCACTGCATTTAGAGTGATAGCTTCGGTGATCTCGTATTGCCCGCCAAAGTTTAGTGTATACCATTTGGGTGAATAGGGATTCCCATTCTCATCTTTTGCGTACAGATAACCGTTATTCTGTTGTGAGGGAGCCAGGTCTTCATAATCAAACTGCCCATTGTATTCGGCGAAGGCGTCCAGTTTTAATTTTCCGTGATTCCAGATTAGATGAGAATTCCCAAACTGGGGAGCGGCATGCCGTATTGGGTTGATGGTTCCTGCATCGTCCTCTTCGAAACCATCGGTGATATTGTATTGAGAAGTTAGTTGAAGCTCTTCGCAAAAATTTACCTCCAGCCCGGCTTCGAAACCATAAACCTCGGCTTTTGCCGCATTTTGTATCGCCTGAACCTTGCTCAATTCTCCCTGGTAAATGATCTCGGTCTGTCCATCCAATTCGAAATCACGGCGAACAAGAGCATCCTTGAGTTGGGTAATATACCCGGCTAACTCCAGCTTTACAACATCGTCGAAATTTAAATTTGCCCCTAGCTCGTAGTTATAGGCATATTCTGCTTCAAGATCGGGATTAGGGACTACCACACTACCCGGTTCACTGTCGAATATCTTCCCTACGTCATCAACATTGGGAGCCCTGAAGGCAGTTCCGAAATTCAATTTCCATCCAAGTATCTCACTCGCCTGCCACGCAAAGCCCGCACTTCCGGTTAGGGCCCCGGTATTTATGTTCGCCTCGGTAAACGGAAAATCATAAAAAGGCCCAACAAAAGATGCGTCCACTAGCACATGGTTATAACGCAACCCACCCTGAAAGGAGAGATCATCACTTAGTTTATACTGCAAGCTGCTGTACGCTGCCATACTTTGCCAGGTTGCACCATCGGGATATCGGGATAGATCAGCGACCGAATTTCCGGTATTGATGTTAGTTTGTTTTCCTTCTGAATTAACTTTATTAAAGACATATTCCAGTCCGTAAAACAAAGTAGCTTTATTAAATTTTTTTGTAAAATCCCAACCTCCGGTATAGGCATTCACCTTCTCATCTGTTTCGAAAAGGATCTCCTCTCCAAAATCACGATCGTTTCTGCTCTCTTTGAATTGCTGATAACTTAGCGTTATTATGTTCTCATCATAAAGGAATGTATCAGCCTTATTCGAGATCTGCAAATTTCCACTCATCCATTTCTGGGGACCATAGTACCATTCTGCCGATTCCAAATTTCCTTCATCATCTTTTAAGTATAACCTGTCATAGCGCGAATAATCACTGGTGGTAGTATAGAACAGTCCCAACTCGAAATCCCAGTTAGTGTCCGGCATGAACCTGATCTTTTGCATAGTATTGATCTGGTCGTAACCGGTGGGTACCTGTACACGTGGATCGGGATTACTAATCACAACATCTTCTCCGTTAATTCTATCCGCGTATTCGTACCTTAAATACTCATCCGGGCCGTGTTTTCCCATTTTGAGGTCGTCGAAATCACTATAGGTAACAGAAGTTAAAAAAGCCCACTCTTTCAGGCCTATATTTAGGTCGATATGGCCAGTTTTTTCTGAATTTGCCGTAGCATACCTTCCCGTAACACTTCCCGAAATTGCCATTCCATCCTCCAGGGAGAATTTAGGATTTTTGGTATAAAAGTTCATTACTCCTCCTACTGCATCACTACCGTAGACCACCGATCCGGGACCAAGTATCACTTCGGTACGTTCTACCGCAAAAGGATCGATGGAAATTACGTTTTGTACATTACCGCTTCTATAGATGGCGGTATTAAAACGTACTCCGTCCACTGTAATAAGCAATCTGTTGGTGCTAAATCCTCTAATTAAGGGGCTACCGCCGCCTAACTGACTCTTCTGCACATATACCTGCCCGCTGCTTTCTAACAGATCGGCTGCAGTTTGAGGATTACCGAAAAGTACATCTTCAGAAGTAACACTTACGATATGCTGAGGAATATCGCGTTTTTGTTGACCGAATTTTGAAACCGAAACTACCACTTCTTCTAACTGACTGGCATCGGTGTGCATTTCAACTATATTCCCTGCTGCGATTATATCTGCTTTGTTAAAAGACAGGTCCAGATGAGAGATATGTTTAAAATTGATATTTTCTTCCTGTGAAAATTCAGAAATATCTACCAATCCATCGAAATCTGTAATCCCGTTTTTGGTGGCATCATCGTTAAAAACTGCAACCCCTGAAATGGGTTGGAGGTTGGTGGCATCGATTACTTTAATTTGTTGGGCTGATAGAGAGAATGAGAGTAATACAATTACAATTAGTAAGTGGTTTCGCATCGTTAACTGAAAAGTTGATTTAGAACCAAAAGTGACTTCGGTTTTTTATAGGCCTGCAAATGTAATTGATAATAGTTCAATAACAAATTGAGCACTTCCGAACGCACTTTTTTGGTTAGTTTAATTCCGTCAAGTGCATCAAAATCTATGCCGAACAACCCTTTCAACACCTCAATATTTTCACCCTCTTCACAGGCCATTCCACCAGGCGTATCCTCAAAATATCCTTCCTCTAGATTGAAGTATTTTTTTTCCAGGGTAGATTCGTCCGGATAGAAACCCAGATAAGCGGTTAGTTTTAAGAGAAATAGCAGATGAAAATTGGCTACAGCATCGTGCGTATCCAGCCAAAACAGGGATTGTTGCAGATAACGAAACAAGTCTGCATTTGCCTCCTCTTCCCTGATAGAGGTTCTTAGAATTTCGGCCAGGAACATAACAATTCCGCTTTTTACTACATCTGTGTGCAAACTGCGATACGGCTCCAGTATTTTGGCTTCCTGAATACGTTCTAAAGTTCCTTTATCCCTGTGGACGGCGGTGATCTCTAGCTGTGTTAAAGGTTGAAAATAGGAAGCTCTCAGTTTTCCTTTACGCGACTTTAACACATTACGGAGGAGATAACTTTTAAGTCCGGAAGTCTCGGTAAAGCAGCTTACAATAAGGTCTGCTTCGGCGTATTTAACAGATGAGAATACAATGGCAGGGGTAGTGATCACCATTAGCGAATCACCATTATCTTGTGAACTTTGGTTTCCAGCGCATCCTCGGTGGTGATAAGCACCAGATATACTCCGGAGGCTACTTTATAGCGTCCAAAGGCAGTGGTGTCCCATAATACACTCCCTCCCTGGCTGGTTTCCTCGAATACCAGATTACCTTCAATATCGGTGATCTTCACGTTAGCCCTGGCGGTTAACCCATCTATGGTAACATTCCCGTCGAATCCGGGCCGAACCGGATTAGGGTAAGAATATACATCTTCAAGGTTTTCCCTGGGTGCAGTAGAAGATCCGTTGTAAGCAACCAAGCCATTAATGGTAGCAAAGTACACTACTCCGGTAAAAGGATCGACAGCGATATCCTGTACATTATTGGAAGGCAAAGGCGAGTTGTCCTTGGTAAATCGCAACAAGGTTTCCTGTCCATTTGAGGACAGGTAGAAAACGCCCGAAGTAGCTGTAGATATCCATTTGTTGTTGGATCCGTCCACTTCTATATCGGTTACTGTAAGTTCGAAAAGTAGTTCCTGAGGTACTCCATCCTCCAAAATAATTATAGGGGAAGTATCCACATCGGCACCTTCTTCAAAAAATCCCCCCACATTGAATAGCACCCGAAGCCCCATAAGGCTTCCAATCCACAAGCGATTCTGATTGTCGAATTCTATAGCGCGCACGTTGTTATCGGGAAGATTTCCGCTTCCTATTCCTTCTGAAATAAGATTGAATTGCCCGGTAGCAGGGTTGTAACCCACCAGACCGTCCTGATCGTAGGTGAAAAATACATACCCTTCCCTGCTTATTCGCAACTCTCCCAAAGCTCCCGTAGATCCTGCATTGGCGATAATTCCGGTTACATCAATTTTCTGAAAAGACTGAGACGGAGTGACCTTAATTAGTCCTTCATCTTCGCGGCTTTGTGTGATCCAGAGGTTACCATCTCTGTCGAAATCGGCGCCGTAAATTCGTACATCGGTACCATTAGGGTCTATAGAATTTAGGTTGGTATTGGTATTATCATACCGAAACAAAGGTTGACCGTCTACAATGCGTAGCAATCCTTTATTATAGGAAGCCATATACACCTCTTCGGTATTATTAGGATTGATGGCCACGTTTACAATATCGTTGGTGCTTAATGCCGCCTCGAAATCGAAATTGTTCCAGCTCCCTTCCTTTAAATGGCTTATTCCTTTATTGGTAAGTGGAAAAGGGTTGAAATTTACATCCACATCTCCAAAGGCCACCCATAGTTCTCCGGGTGCCACATCGAGTGAAAACGGATGATTATCTATTGGTCCGTCCGGAAGGATCTGCAATGCCTGGTTAGTACCAAACGGTATGGCCAGTAAGCCATCTTCTTCGGTGCCGTAGTAGAATGTGCTGTTGAAATTATAGCCGGATTGCCCTACCACATCAAAACCTGGTATATTCTGTACCATTGCCTGCAAGACAAAGCCCTCGGAATAAGCCTCAATACCTGCCACAGTAGTTATAGTTAGTAAGTCGTCATGAACCCCGAAATCGACAACCTCGTTCGTGAATGCGGTAACGGGTACAAAACCAACTCCCGGAATATATTCTGAAAGCCTACTGTCTGTACGCATGGCATATACTTCCTCTCCAAGAGTTTGAACTCCTATCCAGTTCACACCGGCATTGAAGGTGGTCCATTCCTGAAAATTTATCAGATTAGGGTTATCTACCAAAGCTCGGCGAATTCCTCCTTCTCTGGAAGACGCAAAGATAAATTCACCACTAATGGTAGTTTGTGTAATTTCTATCTGAGCGCCCAGATCGCCTATAAAATAAGAGTCTCCAAACTCCAACCTGTCCAGGTCGTAGACTGAAATTCCAAAACCTGTGGAGATATAAAGGTTTCCATTGTATTCGGTGAAATGATTAATTCGTTTTCTGTCCGCCGGAATTGTTGGTTTTTCAAGGATATCCACCACTTTAAGAATGTCCTCATTTCCATCCATTACAATATCCATAAGTCCGTTTTCATACCCTATAACGAGTAGGTTAAAATTAGAACTGTAATACAGGGAAGAGATAGGTTCGCCAGAAAGACCATTTACAGACGAAAGAGTATTGATCTCCAGCGTAGAGAGATCGTAGGAAAAAACCGCGTTCTCTGCACCTACAAAAACCCGATCGTTACCCTGGGTAATGTCTTTTACCGAAACATAGGAAAAATATCCTGTCCATTCGTTCTCGAAATTCTGAGCAGCGGCAGAAACAGAAAAGAATATGAACAGAGCCGTAATAAGCAGTTTCATGCAGTTTTTGTTTGTGTATAATAACACGCTAAAATACTATTTATTGCTGGATACAAATGAAAAAAGGTTGCTTGTAGAAGCAACCTTTTTATATTTTTTGGATATACAATTATACTATCCCCTGTGCCAGCATTGCATCGGCAATTTTTACAAATCCGGCAATATTGGCTCCTCTTACATAATCTACATAACCATCACCATTTTTACCGTATTTTACACAGGCAGCGTGAATATTATTCATTATTCCGTGTAATTTCTCATCAACCTCTTCAGCTGTCCAGCTTAGACGTAAAGAGTTTTGCGACATTTCTAGTCCCGAAGTGGCTACACCTCCGGCATTGGACGCTTTTCCGGGTGAGAATAATATTTTCGCTTCGTGGAATACCTCAATGGCTTCGGGCGTTGATGGCATATTTGCCCCTTCAGCTACGCAGATCGTACCATTGTTTACCAGGGTTTCTGCTTCTTCCTTGTTCAATTCGTTCTGAGTAGCACATGGCAGTGCTACATCGCATTGTACTCCCCATGGACGTTCGCCTTCACTATATGAAGCTGCCGGATATTTCTCCACGTATTCTTTAATTCGTCCTCGTTTAACATTCTTCAATTCCATGATAAAGGCAAGTTTCTCCTCGTTTATTCCTTCCTCATCGTATATAAATCCGCCGGAATCCGACATAGTAACTACTTTTCCTCCAAATTCGGTAGCCTTTTTAACTGCGAATTGGGCAACGTTACCCGAACCAGATACTACAACGGTTTTACCTTGAAAGCTTTGACCCTTTGTTTCCAGCATGTTTTGGGCAAAATATACGGTTCCGAAGCCAGTAGCTTCAGGGCGAATAAGTGATCCACCGTATTCAAGGCCTTTTCCGGTTAAAACCCCGGTAAATTCGTTTCGCAAGCGCTTGTACTGGCCAAAAAGATAGCCGATCTCTCGACCGCCTACCCCAATATCCCCGGCGGGAACGTCGGTATCGGGGCCTATATGGCGCTGAAGTTCGGTCATAAAGCTTTGGCAAAAGCGCATTACTTCAGAGTCACTTTTTCCCTTCGGATTAAAATCACTTCCTCCTTTTCCACCACCCATGGGTAAGGTGGTAAGGCTATTCTTAAAAACCTGTTCAAATCCAAGAAATTTAAGGATACTAAGATTAACGCTAGGATGAAAACGAAGGCCTCCCTTATAGGGGCCAATAGCCGAATTGAACTCGACACGGTATCCGCGATTAACCTGCGTATTCCCATTGTCATCCTGCCAAGGTACTCTAAACATAATGGTACGTTCCGGCTCTGTCATTCGCTCCAGCAACATCTTACCCTGATACTTTTCGTTCTCTTCAATAAAAGGAATTACGGTTTCGGCAACCTCTGTTACCGCCTGAATGAACTCTGGTTCATTAGGATTTCTACTTTCAACATAGGTGATGAAATCTTTTATACTTTGCTTCACTGGTATAAAATTTAAGTTTAAATGATTGAGAAATTTATGGTTTCAGAAAAAAAAGTAAAAGGTGTAATTTTTGTTCTCTGAAAACGTTTTCGTAACAAGGAGCAAATATAAGTTATCTACTAAAAATGAAACGCATAAAATGCTGAAATAGCTAAAAATATCCTTTAAATTTCTCTGTTAGATATGTTTTTATATATTTGTTACGTCTCAATCTAAACCATTATATGATGAATGCCAGATCATTGCTATTGGTGTTTTTCCTCTTAGTTTTCGCTAAAGAGGACATTCACAGCCAATTTGGATTCTCCCATGAAGTAGGAGTGATTACCGGTCCAGTCGCGTTCTATTCGGACTTTGGAGTGCGTAATGACTTCGAAACCAATAAAGGAAATATTGGTATTGGAGTGGGACTAATACATTACATTAACTTCTCTTATCGGGCAGATTGTAATTGTTATACACGGGATGTTTATTTCAACGACCACTTTAAGATTAGGAACGAAATAGACTATCATGTCACCAATTTTGATCACTTTGGAAAATGGGTAGACCCGGACAGAACCAGTGAAACCGCAGATCAACTGCGCGCCATGAAGGGGAAAAGCCGCGTTTTCGATATTGGGACACAATTAGAATATTTCCCATTGAGTATTCGGGATTTTGCCGCCGGAGGATACAAAATAGCCCCATTTGGCGCTGTTGGAGTTCACTGGGTAAGTTTCGACCCTGAAGTATATTCGGAATTAGGTCCGCTTAACACCCCGATTTCTACACCTCTACCCAAATACAGAAATGCATTTCAACAGGAAGGCGATAGCACTTGGTCTATAGTGATGAGTGTTGGTATTCGTTATAAACTTTCCGAATTGAGCGATCTTATGCTCGATAGTCGCTGGCAGTACTATTTCAGCAACTGGGTGGATGGATTAAACCCTTCAGAAGAAAACAATAACGAACTACCTGTTCCCGAAAACAAAGCCAACGACTGGATCTACTGGCTGAATATAGGGTACATCTATTACCTCGACTAGCATTTAAATTAAAATATAAAGAAACCCCTGAGTTCATAAAGCACTCAGGGGTTTTTATTTATAAGATCTATTCTTATCCAATAGCCTGCTCCAGATCCTCAATTAGATCCTTCACATCTTCAATTCCAACACTCAACCGAATAAGAGCATCTACAACACCTGTTTTCTCCCGTTCTTCCTTAGGGATACTGGCGTGGGTCATACTAGCAGGGTGCCCGGCCAGGCTTTCCACTCCACCCAGACTTTCAGCCAGGGTAAAGATCTTTAGATTTTCCACTATTCGTACTGCCTCATCGTAATTGTTACCCTTGGTGACAAAGGAGATCATTCCTCCAAAATCGCGCATCTGGTCCCTGGCAATTGCATGATTAGGATGCGATTCGAAGCCGGGCCAATAGACTTTTTCAATTTTAGGGTGGTCGAGCAAGTATTCTGCAATCGCCTTACCATTTTCACAATGACGCTGCATACGCACATGTAAGGTTTTTAGTCCGCGTAGCACCAGAAAACTATCCTGAGGGCCACAAACTGCACCGCTCGCATTCTGGATGAAATATAGTTTTTCGGCCAGATCGTCGTCATTTACCACCAGTGCACCCATTACCACATCACTATGGCCTCCCAGATACTTTGTAGCGCTGTGCATTACGATATCGGCACCCAGGTCTAATGGTTGTTGTAAATAAGGCGTAGCAAAGGTATTATCCACGGCAAGCAGCAAATCGTGTTTCTGCGCCACGGCAGCACATGCCTTTATATCGATAATGTTCATCATGGGGTTGGTGGGTGTTTCCACCCAGATAAGCCTGGTATTATCGTTCACATATTTTTCAACATTATCGGCATTCTCCATCCCGATAAAGTGAAACTTTACCCCAAATTGCTCAAAAACTTTGGTAAAAAGCCTGTAGGTTCCTCCATACAGGTCGTTTGTAGAGATCACTTCGTCACCCGGCTTGAGCAATTTGATGACGGCATCTATCGCCGCCAGCCCACTGGCAAACGCCAACCCGTGTTTCCCATTCTCAATGCTGGCAAAGGCACGTTCCAGTGCAGCTCGAGTAGGATTTCCACTTCGTGAATACTCAAAGCCTTTGTGCCCTCCGGGTGTGGATTGTGCATACGTACTGGTTTGATATATAGGCGGCATAACAGACCCGTATGCGGGATCTACATCATGCTGGCCGCCATGTATTGTTTTGGTGTTGAATTTCATGGAATTGTTTCTGAATTTTTTGAAAAACAAAAGTAATACATTACTTCGTGAAAGCGAATTCTGTTGTATTTTTAACGAATGATTAGAATCTGCGTATACACTTTCATTCTGGCAAGTCTTTTAGTCGCATGCAAAAAGGAACAACCCTTGTCCATCACAGCTCAAAACTTCACCGAAAAAGAACTATCCATTTGCGATACAGGCTGTCCCGAGATCACAGTTAATTATGTACAAATTGTAGGGGAAGAGGAGCGCGCTACCCGGATCAATTCGGTGGTAGAAGAATTTATCATTGATGCACTTTACCTTGGTGAAGAAACTTCGGCGCCTTCGGCGACAACTATCGCCGAAGCAGGTACGCAATTTGTTGAAACCTACCGAACCCACACCGCTGAATTTCCCGATATGGAACTCGAATATTTTGTCGAGATAAATATCAGGGAAACATATAACAGCCCGCAACTGCTTTCTCTCGAAATGCATCAGTACCTGTTTACCGGAGGCGCACACGGTTATGGCGCCACCTTCTTCGAAAATTTCGATGCCCAAAGCGGCGAACCCTTAACCCAGGATGCGCTTTTCAGGGATAAAACTGCTTTTCTCAAATTAGCTGAAAAAGAATTCAGAAAAGCCTTTGAGATCCCTGAGAATGAATCTATCAATGCAACGGGATTCTGGTTTGAAAACGATCGCTTCTATTTACCCGAGTCTATTGGGTTTAGTGGTTCTAATTTAGTGATGATCTATAATCAGTACGATATTGCCAGTTATGCGGCCGGGCCCATCGAGCTTGAGATTCCTTTAAAAGATGTTGAATCTTACTTATCATTTTCCATCCAATGAACACCTTTTATTATTTAAATAGCTGTGACACCTGCAAACGCATCATGAAGTTTCTCAACTTACCCGATTCGGTAAGTTTACGCGAGATTAAAAGCGATCCTTTTTCAGAAAAAGAACTGGAGAAACTCAAACAATTGGCCGGCAGCTATGAAGCTTTATTTAGTAAAAGGGCGCGCTTATATAAAGAACGAAATCTCAAAGAAGTTAAATTGCAGGAAGCCGATTATAAAGATCTGCTTTTAGAACATTACACCTTTTTAAAACGGCCTGTTTTGGTGTACAAGGATGAAATTTATATTGGGAACAGCAAGAAGACAACCGAGGCAGCTTCGCTTGCATTGAGACAAAGCTTATGAATAAAAGGGTTCTTGCATTAGCGGCGGCTACAGGAGCCAGCGCGATCTATGGTGTTAATCATACCATAGCAAAAGGCCTTATGCCTGATATTATCGGGCCATTTGGGTTTATTCTTCTTAGAGTAGGCGGTGCAGCCGTACTTTTTTGGCTTATAAGCTTCTTCTATCGCTCCGAAAAGATCGATAAGAAAGACTGGTTGCGTATTATTGGTTGTGCCTTTTTCGGTATGGTGCTCAACATGAATATGTTCTTTAAGGGCCTCGAACTATCCACTCCCATAAACAGTTCGGTGGTGATCACCCTGTCCCCTGTACTATTACTGGTACTTTCGGCATTTTTTCTGAAGGAGCGCATCACATGGATGAAATCTATTGGAATAGGAATTGGCTTAGCGGGAGCCTTGTTGCTCATACTCTTTGGATTAAAATCTCAACCAAATGCTCCTAACATCCCCCTGGGAAACATTCTCTTTATAGTGAACGCGGCTTCGTATTCCTTCTATCTTATCTTCGTTAAGCCCCTGGTGTCGAAATACAGTTCTATTACCTTAATGAAGCTTTTCTTCCTCTTCGCCCTTGTCATGAATCTTCCTATAGGATTTGGCGAATTCTCCCAGGTTAGCTGGTTTAGTCTGGATATGGATACAATATGGAAACTGGCCTTTGTAGTAGTAGGGACCACAGTGTTGACCTATTTGCTAAACATTTATGCGCTTAAACAATTAAGCCCGTCCACTATCGGTGCATTTATCTATTTACAGCCGGTAATTGCGGCAACATTCGCTATTCTGGCAGGAGCAGATTCACTTACTCCCTTACGGGTACTGGCAGCCATCCTGATCTTTACAGGGGTGTTTCTCTCTACCAGAAAACCGAAAGCTAAAACTGAAGGTTCTTAGGTTTCCTGCCAAATGCCCGCATATCTTCTTTAGTGAGTATTTTAAAATCGGCTGTTTGAGGTGATAGTTTAATTTTTTCGATCAATTCTGGAGGGAGTGCTGTGAGTTTCCGCGATGAAAGATCCATCCACCCTCCTTGCATATCGCAACTAGCTAGATTCTCTCCTTTATCATTGTAGAAATTGTGAACGAATTTGAAGAATTTACCGTCCTCACTTATACCTCCTAGTTCGAAGCTAACCTTAACCTTTCCTCCCAGAGATTCCTTGAAAAAGTAAAGATGTTCATGAAATACCACCGGGCCAATATTATATTTTTCCATGGTTTGAGAATCAAAACCGTGTTCGTTCAGGAAGCTCATACGCGTATGGCTCATATACATTACATATGAGCTATTTGCTAAATGCCTGTTCGCATCCAGGTCGTTCCATCGTATTTCAAATTCTTTCAAGTACATGCCTTCCTTTTTTAGATTGTGTTTCAATAAATTTTACAACAAGATTCAATATATCATCACCTTTTAGCGTATGATCAAGCCCATTAGTATAATGGAATTCTATATTCTTTGCTACTGAAGCGGCCTCTTTTATCGGCCCGATCGGGGTAATGGTGTCTGTTTCCTCATGAATGAGAAAAACGGGCTTATCCAACTTCCGAAAAAAATGCTTCATAGTGATATCACTATGCGGAAGCTTTAAAACTTCGTCGAACCGGACACCGAGATTGTTAATCATCCCGGGAGAAAGGTCCATCTTTTCTCTGCAATACTCAAATACAGGCTCTAATCCCGCAATAGAGCCCAACACCACATAACTCTTTACGGCCACCGAAGGTCTGTACAGATATTGATAGCCAGCCACCAAATTCCCAAAGGAATGTCCTACCACCACATCTACTTCTCCTATCGCCTTGACGGACTGTTCGTATGCCTGTCGAAAGATCTCTATGTTCATGTAATTCGAGTAGGAGTCTCCATGTCCCGGTGCATCCAGCGCATAACAGCTATATTGCTCTGGATCCAGGGATTCTACATATTTCTTCCATCGCTGGGAATTACTCATCCAGCCATGTAAAAAGAGTACCTTCACCGGGCCCTTACCCCATCGATGTAAGGCAGTATTAATGCCGGCAATATCCATCCAGATAGTTTCGCCCACATCAAAAAATTTTCTTCCCGTTTCAGTAACTGGGATGTGTTTGATCCTGCATAATAGGTCGAAAGCACGGTTTCGTGTATACTTTGGGAATACCGGTGCCAATAAGTTGAATGTTCGCCCGATGATTTTTGGTAGTAACTGCTTCATAATGATTGAGATACCAATTGGTATCTATAATTTTAAATTTTTTTATATAGACAATTCTTTTACCAGGCTTCTTAGGTGATGTATGGTGTGTTGTATCGCTTCATCATTACGTTCCAGCTTACTCATCATGATCCCTCCTTCCAGGCCGGCAATAAAGATGGTGCTGTAAAACGAAACATCTATATCCGGTTTTACCTGCCCTTTTTTAATCCCGTTCGCCAGTAATTTTGCCATAGATGCCCTTAAATGTGCAAGCATATTATAGGCCTGTTGCCTTAGTACAGGATTTGTATCATCTGTTTCAACAGCAGCATTCATTAATGGACAACCACCTTCATATAGTGGCGCATTCATATAATTTTCAAAGAAAGTAAAGATGGCTTCAAATTTTGTTTGAAATGAATTTGCCTTCCTGATCAAATCACCAATCTCCTCGAACATTAGTTTAGACAAGCGACGGAGCGCATGCTGTTCAAGGTCCTGTTTGTTTTCAAAATGCCTGTATATAGCACCCTTGGTTAAGCCCGTAGCCCTGGTAATATCACTTATAGAAGTTGCCTTATAACCTTGCGTATTAAAAAGGTTTGCACTTTCGTTTATAATACGGTTTTTAGTGGCTTCGGAATTTCTCATGCGCCAAAGATACCAATTGGTATCTAATTTAGCAAATTTCTTTCTATTTCACTTTATTCCTCTATCTTTACAACCTCTGGACCATACAACACACGAATGCCATTAGTAACTTCCTCCTATCGTGCAAAGGGATTATTTAAAAACGCACATTTTTCCACCATTTATTCGGCAAAGATCAGGCAAGCTCCCAGGCTGGTTCAGACAAGAGAACGTGTTACCCTTAGTGATTCAGATTTTATAGACCTCGACTTTAGTTTTACGCCCGGGGGGTCAACCAAAATCGCCATTTTATTACACGGCCTGGAAGGTAATGCTCAACGCAGCTATATAAAAGGGCAGGCGAGAGTGCTCACGGAAAATAGCTGGAATGTATGTGCTGTGAACTATCGTGGTTGCAGTGGAGAACCTAACCGGTTATACAAGTCGTATAACGCAGGTAAAACAGACGATCTGGATGAGATCATTCATTATATCCTGCAAAAGGATTCCTATACGGAGATCGCTCTTATTGGTTTTAGTCTCGGTGGAAATCTCTTATTGAAATATCTCGGGGAACGGGAGTCTGTTCCGAAGGAGATCAAAAAAAGCATTGCTGTTTCGGCACCCTTGAGCTTGGAAGGGTCGCTCAATTCTCTAACGAGATTTCACAATTGGGTCTACCGAACTTCTTTTTTGTATGACCTTCGGAAGAAATATGTACAAAAAGTTAAGCTATTCCCCGAACTGGCTTCGGCTTCAGAAAGTAAAAAGATAAGATCCCTGCTGGATTTTGATAATATTTATACGGCCCCGGCACACGGATTTAAAGACGCTTACGATTATTACCACAAAAACAGTAGTGGGCAATTCTTAAAACAAATCAAAATCCCGGTTTTAATTCTCAATGCCGAAAACGACAGTTTTTTAAGTGATCGATGCTACCCGAGAGAACTTGCATCAGAATTAAAAAACATTTATCTTGAAACTCCAAAGTACGGAGGACATGTGGGCTTTGTAGGCCCTAATAACATCTATTATAATGAGACCCGTGCCCTGGAGTTTTTAAATTCTAATCTCTAATTAAGAAAGCATGAAAATATTAAGATTTACGATACTCCTTCTAATGTTGGGCCTTATTTACAACTGCGGTGGTGAAAAAGAGAAAAAGGAAGAAAAGGAAGAGATCAAGATAGGTAATAAGAAAGAAGCTGTTACCGAAAAATCCAATAGTGTGAACATTGGCCTTACCGGAAATGATCTTATGCAGTATGATAAGAACGAGTTCAAAGTAAAAGCAGGCCAGGAAGTCACGTTAACCCTCCGGCATATAGGAAAGCTCGATATAAAGGTAATGGGGCATAATTTTGTTCTGCTCAAGCCTGGAGTCTCTATTCCCGAATTTTCTATTAAAGCCGCCGAAGCTGGTGAAGCTTTAGATTGGATCCCGGAAAATTCTGATGATGTAATTGTACATACCAAAATGATAGGTGGAGGACAAACCACCTCCATTACCTTTACCGCTCCAGCTGCGGGGACTTACGATTTTATTTGTAGTTTCCCCGGGCATTCGGGCCTTATGAAAGGTAAATTTATTGTAGAATAGTCGACCTTATAAAAAACTATCGGCCTCTTTATAGGCATTAATTACTTGTTGTTCCCCCTCTATTCCATTAATAGAGTTCCCGTGTTCCATCCCAAGAATTCCGGTAAATCCTTTTTTGTGGATAAACCGAAAGATATTCTTATAATTGATCTCGCCCGTACCCGGTTCGTTTCTTCCTGGGTTATCACCCATCTGAAAATAAGCGATCTCATCCCAGCAGGCCTCTATATTTGGAATTAGATTCCCCTCCTGAATCTGTTGATGATACACATCAAAAAGTATCTTGCAGGACGGACTGTCCACAGCCTTGCAAATTTCGAATGCCTGTGGTGATTCGCTTAGAAACATGCCCGGATGATTCCTGAAATTAAGCGGTTCGAGTACCATGGTAAGGCCATGTGGATCGAGGATATCACTGGCCTGTTTTAGGGTCTCTATCACATTGGCCATCTGGTAGTTCATGTTTAATTTCAAATCTACATGCCCCGGTACCACTGTCATCCATTTTGCATTTACACGTTTGGCAACTTCTACAGATCTTTTTATTTCTGAAATGAATTCTTCTCTTTTTTCCTTATTCCCACTTGCAAGATTGGGTTCCTTCCAATATATAGTGTGTGCTACAAATACGCCCATTTCCATGCTAAGGCGCCGCATAGCCGAAGCCATTCGTTCTTGTTCTTCAACAGGGCGTTTTTGCATATCATTATCTTCGAAGGCCTTAAATCCCTGTGCTGCCATAAACTCCAGTTGACTTACCACGTCATTCCCCGCATGTTCTTTAAACATACCAATATGAGGTGCATATTTTAAATTAAACGCATGTACCTGAGAGTTTGAATGAGGCCATAGCTCGCTGGCTATTGCACTTCCTCCTAAAGAGAACAGGGAACCCGCAAGAGCTCCCTGTTTTATAAATTGACGTCTTTCCATCTTAAAAAATTATAAGGCCATCGCGTTACCATTGCCAGCTTCACTTAAAGGTATACATCCCTTCTGTTGTCCTGGTACAGGATCATACCACAGTACGTTCTTGCCAATCTCCTCACTGGATTTCCACGCCCAGATGGTCATCCCTCTAATTCCGGCTATCAAACTAAATACAGCCGCATCAGGATCGGGCGCCGTGGATGGATCGGCATCATAGGCTTCGTAAAACTCGGACATCTTTATATACTTTGCCCGTTGTTCTTCCTCGCTCGACTTCAGATATTTGGCCAGAACCTGATCAAATTCGGCAGTTTCTCCATCCTCAAGTTCTTTATTGAAAGTGGTTCGGAATTCATCTGCGAGTAATTTAAGAAATGTCTTTATGTTCGCCTGTAACGGCTCATATCTTTCTGCCCAGATCTTTCCCTGGGTTGTTGGCGTTACCTCTTGCCAATACGAATCGATAAACTGAGGTACTCCTACATCTACCGCTCCTGGCACGGTCTCATCTGAAGGAATCATAAGATCCACCATGGTTGTAAGTGCATGAAATTCACCGGCTGTAGTGAAAACCGGAACATAGGCCGGTTTATCTGCTTCAGTTTTACAGCTCTGTAACAGACTGATAACTGTAGGCGTGGCAACCATTACTCCGGCTCCAAATCCTATATTACGTAGTGCTTGTCTTCTATCCATTATGCTTCTTTTTTAATTTGTTGAGCTGCGTGATTCGCTGCTCTGGCACTAAAGGCCATATATGAAAGTGACGGATTTACACAACTGGCGGAGGTCATAAATGCTCCGTCGGTTACATATACGTTTGGAACCGCATGTAATTGATTGTTTCCGTTACACACAGAGGTCTTTGGGTCCCGGCCCATTCTGGCAGTTCCCATCTCATGAATTCCCAGTCCCGGAGCACCCGGATCGTCCCAGGGTTCTATATCCTCATATCCGGCATTGGTGAGCATCTCTACCGCCTGTTGTACCATATCCTTCCTCATTTCGTATTCGTTCTCTTTCCATTCGGCATCGAAGGTTACCGTTGGTAATCCCCATTGATCGAGGTTATCGTAATCGAGGGTCATTTTATTTTCATGATATGGCAGACATTCGCCGAAGCCTAATAACAGCATTCGCCATTTTCCGGGTTTTACCACAGATTCCTTGAGGTTTTGTCCGTAGGCCAACTCGGCAACCATTTCGTTGTAATGGCTCCTGCTGGCACCTCCCTGGTAACCATATCCTCTTTTAAAGGTTTTCTGGTTGGTCTTTCCACCTAAATTCCTGAATCTGGGAACATAGATCCCGTTGGGTCTGCGTCCTTTATAATGTTTGTCTTCAAAACCGGGAACATTTGCCCAGGCTCCGGCTTTGAAATGATGGTCCATAATATTATGTCCCAACTCACCGCTGTCGTTCCCCATACCATTTGGAAAACGTTTACTTTTAGACTGCATCAGGATACTGGCAGATGCTATTGCCGAAGCACATAGGAAGATCACTTTCGCATTAAAAACGATCTCTTCCTTAGACTCTGCATCTATAACTTTAACTCCCGAGGCTTTTCCTGTTGCCTCATCGTATAAAACTTCTGCTACAATGGAATGCGGACGGATCGTTAGATTCCCGGTTCGTTCGGCTGCAGGCAGTGTAGAAGAATTACTGCTGAAATATCCGCCAAACGGACATCCCCTCATACAGCGATTTCTAAATTGACAATTGGAACGTCCCTGAAAAGTTTGGGTCCCGGTGATATGAGCAGCACGACCGATAGTTAGAACCCGGCCGTCGTCATAATTTTTAGATATTTTTTCTTTCAAATCGGTCTCTGCACAATTTAATTCCATGGGAGGACAAAATTTACCATCCGGTAGATGCGGAAGACCAAGGTTCTCTCCACTTACTCCTATAAATTCTTCAACTTTATCATACCAGGGTGCAATATCTTTGTATCGTACCGGCCAGTCTACAGCAATTCCTTCCTTCTTATTCGCGCTGAAATCGATATCACTCAACCTGTAACTCTGTCTACCCCAAACTAAGGAACGTCCACCAACGTGGTAACCGCGAAGCCAATCGAATCGCTTCTTTTCGTTATAAGGGTGTTCCAGGTCGTTCACAAAGAAATGTCGGTGAGCTTCATCTGTAGTATACCCGGATCTGGCTTGTTTTAACTGTTTGTCCTGTTCACTTTTTGGAAGTTGTCCTTTGAACTCGAATTCCCACGGATCCATATTCATGGTGTGGTAGTCTTTAATATGTTCTACCATTCTCCCCCGTTCAAGAACGAGGGTCTTTAGACCGTTTTCACACAGTTCTTTGGCGGCCCATCCGCCACTAATACCAGAGCCTACAACTATGGCATCGTAATTTTCATTAGGGTTAATCATTGTGGAGTTATTGGTTTAGATTGAAATAAGAGGTTGTTTTATTTTTATATGGAATTAATTTCTCAACAAGCGAACAACTAATGTCTTGTTTTTTTGTTGATTTTACAAGAAACTGCACCGTAAATAAGAACATGTTCAGTCGAAAACGTTTTCGATTGCAAATATCCTATCAGAACACACATTCTTATCCATTTCTTTCAAAAAAAAACTAACTTAGAACTCCTTAAAAATGGACCATCATATTTACAGTATTCTCAAAAAACATCCTCAATGAAAAAATTCTTCACCTTATTCATCTTATCCTCAGTGATTCTCTCATGTGGTAATAAGACTGAATCAAATTCAGAAGTTGCCGAAATAGACCAGAACACAGAAGTGAAATCCCCGGATCCAGAAGTTAAATTATCATTGGCACAATGGTCCTTACACCGTCGTTACAAGGCTAAGGACGGCAATCCATTTAATTTTGCCCGGGATGCTAAAGAACTAGGTTTCGATGCGGTGGAATTTGTTACACAACTTTATACAAAACAGATTGAGGAGATAGGGCACGATGCCGTTGTAGATTCCTTGCTGGCGGAGAACAAGCGACACGGTGTAAAATGTGTCCTTATCATGGTGGACGACGAAGGTGACCTGGCCGATCCTAATGTAAAAGCACGAGATCTCGCCGTGGAAAACCATAAGAAATGGGTAGATGCGGCTGCAAAATTAGGAGGCCATGCAATTCGCGTTAATACATTTGGAACCAACGACCCCAAGGTTTGGAGCGAAACCGTAGTGGATGGATTAAAAAAACTTTCCGAATACGCCGCCACTAAAAACATCAATGTTCTAACCGAAAATCACGGTTGGTTATCTTCAGATGCAGACAAACTAATGGCCGCTATTGAAAAGGTGAACATGCCCAATTGTGGTACCTTACCCGATTTCGGGAATTGGTGTATCAAACGTGAAAACAACGAACGATGGGGAAAATGCGTAGAGGAATATCCAGATTATTACCGAGGGATCGAACTTATGATGCCGGCTGCTAAAGCAGTGAGCGCAAAAGCCAACTCTTTCGATGAAAATGGGAATGAGACCAGGATCGACTATTACCGCATGATGCAGATCGTGAAGGACGCCGGATACGATGGTCATATTGGAGTAGAATTCGAATCGGAGGAAATTGATGAGCCGGAAGGGATTGTAAAAACGAAGAAACTAATAGAAAAGGCAGCTGCTAAAGCTAATTAATATAGGACCTATGAAAGCAATTACTCGAGTTCAATTATCGTTTATGATGTTCCTGGAATTCTTTATCTGGGGCGGGTGGTTTGTAACCATGGGAACATTTCTGGGTAACAACCTGTCTGCAACGGGTGCAGAAACCGGTATGGCATATTCAACACAGTCGTGGGGAGCCATCATCGCACCTTTTATTATAGGACTTATCGCCGACCGCTTTTTTAATGCTGAAAAGATCTTAGCCGTATTACATCTTATCGGTGCCTTCCTGATGTACCAAATGTCGCAAGCCACAGATTTCAACGTATTCTATCCTTATGTTCTTGGGTATATGATCGCCTATATGCCTACCCTGGCTTTGGTTAATTCTGTTTCCTTCAATCAAATGAAAGATCCCGCGAAAGAATTTCCTTTTATCAGGGTTTGGGGCACAGTGGGCTGGATAGTAGCCGGCCTTCTAATAAGCTTTGCGTTTAAATGGGATTCTCTGGATAATATTGCCGAAGGAATGTTGGCCAAAACCTTTTTAATGACTGCAATTGCCTCTGGACTACTTGGAATATTTAGTTTCTTCCTTCCCAAAACACCTCCAAGTGTGGCAAAAGGCGAAAAGGTGCGAATTGGAGATATTCTGGGCCTTGATGCGTTAAAATTATTAAAGGACAGAAACTTCCTGGTATTCTTTTTATCTTCAGTACTTATATGTATTCCTTTGGCATTCTACTATCAAAATTTAAGTCCGTTCCTAACCGAATCGGGCGTGGAGAATTCAACCGCCTGGGCTTCAGCCGGACAGATCTCGGAAGTGGTGTTCATGCTGCTGCTTCCCTTCTTCTTCAAGAAATACGGGTTTAAAATGACCATTCTAGTAGGTATGTTGGCATGGGGGATCCGCTACCTGCTATTTGCTTTTGGTGATGCTGGTGAACTTTTCTTTATGCTCGTTACCGGCATCATTCTACATGGGATTTGTTACGATTTCTTCTTTGTTTCCGGCCAGATCTATACCGATAGCAAAGCTGGTGAAAAAGCAAAAAGTGCAGCACAAGGTCTTATCACCTTAGCGACCTATGGAGTGGGTATGCTAATAGGGTTCTATGTGGCCGGAAAAGTAACAGACGCTAACCTGGTCTCGGAAGGTGTTCACGCATGGAAGGACATTTGGTTCTTCCCTGCCATTTTTGCCGCAGTTGTATTTGTGATCTTTGGATTGCTATTTAAAAATGAAAAAATAGAATATAAAACTTAGTATGAGTAAAAAACTGAAATGGGGCGTGCTAGGCGGCGGAGGTGATTCCTTAATTGGTGTACTTCACCGTGTTGCGGCCAGTATGTTTGATAGCTACAAGCTTACCGGAGCGGTCTTTAATCCCGATCATGAGAAAAGCATCGATTTTGCAAACGAAATTGGTATCCCTACAGACCGCATCTATCCCGATTTTGATACTATGGTGGAGGCCGAACTTTCTCTGCCAGAAAGTGAACGTATCCAGGTATTTTCGGTGCTTACACCTAATTTTCTGCATTTTCCCATGGCGAAGAAATTGCTGGAATCCGGCTTTCACGTGATCTGTGAAAAACCTATGACCATGAATTACCAGGAAGCTTTGGAGCTTAAGGAGATTCAGAAGAAAAAAAATAATGTATTTGCGTTAACCCATACCTACACAGGGTATCCTATGGTTCGGCAAATGAAAAAAATGATTGCTGAAGGGGCCATAGGTGAGGTTCAGAAAGTAGACGCTCAATATTACCAGGGGTGGATCAACCCCATTATCCACGATCCGAAACTAAGGGCAACCACCTGGAGATTAGATCCGGAAAAATCGGGAATCAGCTGCTGTATGGGTGATATAGGTGTACATGCCTACCAAATGCTCGAATATATGACGGGGATAGAAATAAGATCTGTACTTGCCGATCTTAATTATTTATACGAAGATAATAAGATGGATATCGATGGTACGGTCTTACTTCGCCTTGGTGACCAGGTGAAAGGTGTTTTACGTGCCAGCCAGATTGCTACTGCAGAGGAAAATAATTTTTCGGTTGCTGTATTTGGAAGAGAAGGCACGTTGAAATGGGAACAGGAAAATCCTAATTATCTGTATCTTTTAAAAGACGGTAAGCCAATACAAACTCTAAAGCCGGGAAATATTTATAACAGCGCGTTGTCCTTAGATGGAACCAAACTTCCTCCCGGACATCCCGAAGGGATTTTCGATGCGATGGGAAATATTTACAAGGGAGTGGCAAAAGCCATCCGCGGACAAGATTACGACCCCGCAGAATTTCCCGGGATACGAGATGGTGTGCGTGGAATGAAATTTATCGAAACAGTCGTTGCCTCTCACGCCGAAGGCAATGTTTGGAAGAAACTATAATATAATGCTGAAATGAAAACAATAAAAGGTCCTGCAGTATTCTTAGCCCAGTTCATGGACGACAAGGCTCCTTTTAACTCCCTTGACGGTTTGTGTAAATGGGCGGCCGACCTGGGGTACAAGGGAATTCAGATTCCTACCTGGGAAAGCCGATTGATTGATCTTACCCTGGCCGGTGAAAGTAAAATGTATTGCGACGAACTAAAAGGAAAGATCGCCGAATACGGACTGGAGATCACCGAATTGTCCACCCATCTTCAGGGACAGTTGGTAGCAGTTCACCCTGCATACGATATCATGTTCGACAATTTTGCGCCTGACGACTGCAAGAACAATCCCAAAAAACGTACCGAATGGGCGAGACAACAAGTAATTAGTGCAGCCCGTGCCAGCAAGCATTTAGGATTAAAGGCGCACGCTACCTTTAGCGGTGCCTTGTTATGGCATACATGGCATCCCTGGCCGCAACGCCCTGCCGGACTTGTGGAAATGGGATTTGAAGAACTCGCAAAACGCTGGTTGCCCCTTCTCAATGAATATGAAGAAAATGGAGTTGCGGTTTGTTATGAGATTCATCCGGGAGAAGACTTACACGACGGCGTGACTTTTGAACGATTTCTGAAAGCCACCGGCAATCACAAGGCCGTGAATATTCTCTATGATCCTAGTCATTTTGTATTACAACAACTGGATTATATAGAATATATAGACCATTATCACGAGTTCATCAAGGCATTTCATGTAAAAGATTCGGAGTTTAATCCCACTGGGAAAAAGGGAGCATTTGGTGGATATGGTGATTGGAAAGACCGGGCCGGACGCTACAGATCTTTGGGTGACGGGCAGATCGACTTCAAGACAGTTTTCAGCAAACTTTCTGAATACGGTTGTGATGTATGGGCAGTTATGGAATGGGAATGTGTTATAAAAAGTCCGGAGCAAGGTGCTAGAGAAGGCGCTAAATTTATAAGCGACCATATTATAGAAGTAACACAAAAACGATTCGATGACTTCGCCGGATCTGAAATTGACAAAGAAAAATTGAAAAGAATACTTGGACTTTAATTTAAAAATGAAAATAAAATGAAGAAGATTTTATTGTTTGCTTTTACCGCAGTAATTATGTTTAGCTGTAAAGAAAAAACAAAGGAGGAAAGCTTAAATATGGATGAAAATATGGAAACGACCGAAGTGGAAAAAGCCGACGAGAATAGTGAATGGATCGTATTGTTCGACGGCACTTCCTTCGATAACTGGAGGGGATATTTATCTGAAACCATGTACGACAACTGGACTATTGAAGATGGTGCGATGGCTTTTACTCCGGGAGAAGAGGGAGGTAAGAACATCATCACAAAAGACCAGTATACCAATTTCGTGCTGTCACTTGAATGGAAAATATCTGAGGCGGGAAATAGCGGGATCTTTTGGGGAGTACATGAAGATGAGAAATATCCGGAGGCTTACCAAACAGGCCCCGAGATCCAGGTGTTAGACAATGAAAAACATCCCGACGCCAAGGTGGGAGATGGGATACATACTGCCGGATCCCTTTACGATATGATAAAACCTTCTAAGGATGTCACCAAACCGGTAGGGGAATGGAACCACTGTGTGATCGAGATCGATCACAAGACCAACAAAGGAAAAGTAACTCTGAATGGAACAGAGATCGTTAGCTTTCCTGTTCATGGTGACGATTGGGATGCCATGGTGGCAAACTCGAAATTTAAAGATTGGGAAGGCTTCGGAAAATACCAAACCGGGCACATTGGTCTACAGGATCATAGTGATAAGGTGTGGTTTAGAAATATAAAGATCAGGAGGCTCGATTAAAATCTTCACTTTATGGGATCGATGAGTGATACAGGCCAACTTTGGTGGGCCCTGGGATATTGTGGATTTATGATGCTACTGGCGTTTATCATAAAAAGATATCCCCCTAAAAAAATCAATCCCTTCTATGGCTACCGAACAAAAAGGTCTATGCTGAATCCAAAGACATGGGAAGCAGCTAATAATTATGCCGCTCGTTTAATGTTACAGTTTTGCCTTTACAGCTTTCTTATCCCGGCTGTAACTTATTTACTGATCCCCGAATGGAATTTACTCATTACTATAGTTGGAAACACCATCCTCATTCTTCTGGTAATTTTTTATACAGAAAAATATCTCTCCATCCACTTTGATGAGAATGGTGATCTTATATAGGGTGATTCTCCGCCAAATGCCTAAAATGTGTACCTTTGCTCGCATAAACTAAAGGGTATGATCAAGTCCATGACCGGTTACGGTAAAAGTGTAATAGAATTACCTACAAAGAAGATTACCGTAGAAATAAAATCACTGAATAGTAAAAATATGGATCTCAACGCAAGAGTTCCATCTGCCTATCGTGAGAAAGAATTAATGCTGCGTAATCGCATTTCGAAATCGCTTTCCAGGGGTAAGGTCGATTTCAACTTATACGTAGAATTAACCGGCGAATCTACCAATTCTGTAGTAAACGAATCTGTGGTAAAGCAATATATGGGGCAGCTTTCTGAAATAGCCGACGGGGATGCGACAGACCTGCTGAAAATGGCGATCCGGCTACCCGATGCATTAAAAACTGAACGAGAAGAGATAGACGAGTCCGAATTCAATAAAATAGTAGAAGCGGTCGATCAGGCCCTTGAAGCCATTAATAAATATCGCGCAAGTGAAGGTAATGCGCTCGAAACCGAATTTCTCCAGCGAGTGGTAAATATTGATGCCCTTCTAGCAGAAGTGATCGAGATGGACCCACAGCGAATAGAGAATGTAAAAGATCGATTGCGGAAGGCGATTTCCGAATTAAAGGAAAGTGTGGATGAGAATAGATTTGAGCAGGAACTCATCTACTATCTTGAAAAATACGACATCACCGAAGAGCAGGTAAGGCTGAAAAATCATTTAGATTATTTTAAGGAAACCTTAGAGAACCATACATCGAACGGGAAAAAACTAGGGTTTATCTCTCAGGAAATTGGCCGTGAGATCAATACTATTGGTAGCAAAGCGAACTATGCGCCTATGCAGCAGCTGGTCGTTCAGATGAAGGACGAATTAGAAAAGATCAAGGAACAAGCGTTAAATGTGCTGTAATGAAAGGCGGAAAACTCATAGTGTTTTCGGCACCTTCCGGAAGTGGTAAAACAACCATCGTGAGGCATTTACTCAAGCAGGATCATTTAAATCTTGCATTTTCAGTTTCTGCTACATCCAGGCAGCCAAGAGGTGCCGAAAAAGAAGGCGTGGACTATTATTTCATTTCTACTGAAGAATTCAAAAAACACATTAAAAATCACGATTTTCTGGAGTGGGAAGAGGTGTACCGGGATAATTTTTACGGAACCTTGCATTCTGAAGTAAACAGGTTATGGGCGATGGGCAAGAACGTGATCTTCGATATAGATGTGGTTGGCGGGCTTCGTATAAAGAAGAAATACCCCGAAAAGACCCTGGCGGTATTTGTAGAGCCCCCAAGTGTAGAGGAATTAAAGATCCGTCTTAAAAAAAGAAAGACCGAAGACGACGAAAAGATAAATATGAGGATCGCCAAGGCTTCCATTGAAATGGCCACGGCTCCACAATTCGATCATGTTATTGTAAATGATAAATTGGAAGACGCCTTAAAGGAAGCCGAATCCCTGGTTTTAGAACATATCTCGTCTAACACAGAGTCTAATGAAGTAATAGAAGATTCAGAAGAATAAAAAATGAGGGGAAGCAAGAAAATCGGATTGTACTTCGGAACTTTTAACCCTATTCATGTTGGCCATCTTACCATTGCTAATTATATGGTGGAATATAGCGATCTGGATGAAGTCTGGTTAGTGGTCACGCCCCACAATCCACATAAAAAGAAGAACTCGCTCCTGGACGACATTCATCGTCTCGCCATGGTGCGCATTGCAGTGGAGGATTATCCAAAACTTAAAGCGAGCTCAATCGAGTTCGATCTTCCTCAGCCCAATTTTACGGTCAATACCCTTGCCCATTTGGAAGAAAAATACCCCGAATATGAATTCTGCCTAATTATGGGAGAAGATAACCTGAAGAGTTTTCACAAGTGGAAAAACTATGAAGTAATCTTGGAGCGATATGCCATATATATTTATCCGCGTATTTCGGAAGGCAGGGTGGAATCCCGCTTCATGGATCATCCCGCAATAACCCTTGTCGAGGCACCTATAATGGAACTGTCATCTACTTTTATTAGAAATGCCATTAAGAAGAATAAGAATATCCGGCCTATGTTGCCCGATGCTGTCTGGAAATATCTGGACGAGATGAATTTCTACCGATAAAGAAAAACCGCCCCAACAACCCGAAGAATGGGCGTGAGGCGGTTCATAACCAACCAAAAAAATCGTTGTTCCGGCTCTTAGTGAGCCTCTATTGATTTAAAACTTACTAATCTTTATCATTTCCTTTTCGATATCTTTTTTCGATTTACGCAGCTTTCCGTCCGTATTCTTATACTGAATATATCCTTTACCTGTAAATCGATAAACGGTTCCTGAAAACTCGTGAAACAGTTCTATCGTATGATCATTAATAACGGTCAATTGGAAGTATTCATTGCCCATAAAATCATAATCAAGTGTTAAATATTTCAGGTAAGGATCCCCCGGCACATCATCCACATTATAGATCCCGGTGTAATCCCAATATATGGAATTAATATTCATACCATTAGGGTCTTCCGAACTTTGGAAATTCCCATTTCCACCACCCGGCAGGAACTGCAGATAGTTTTCATAATCGAATTCGTTAGGCTCACCATACGGACTCGTATAGGTCTTTTCCCATGCTACATATTCTTGTATAAAATAATGTATGTTATCGTAGAATAAAGCATCATAGTTAAAGGTGTTTCGCTGATATCCAACCAGTATGTACGAAAGCTGTAAGGGCGGGTAATACAATTCGATCTCGTTGTTATTGAGCTGAGTTACTTCGAAGGAGTAAAATCCGTCGATATCATGCGAAATGTCTAACTCGAAATTATGCGTGTTATAAAACCCTACATCAATTCCGAAGCCATATCCCTGAGCACCAATGCCCA
>CAJQNO010000186.1 GCA_905479745.1 uncultured Flavobacteriaceae bacterium
GCAAGTGATGAAGTATCTAGTTGTGTGCTGGTAGCATTCACATCAAGACCCATTACCTGCTGTCCTAACAGATTGTAGATCGCTACGTCTTCGATAGCCTCTACCGAAGTAAGGTTCAAGGTCTCATCGGTTGGATTCGGATAATAGTTGAATCCTTCAATGATGTTATCCTCTGCACTTAATAGTGTTCCATCGATCACGATATCGGTTACCCCGCCATCGTTTACTACAAACACATAGTACGCTTGTCCGCCTTCTGTAGTAATATTGGCAGAAGTAGCCGGTGCACATTGGTTTCCAATCTGGAAGAAATATTCAAGATCGGTCTCCATTGCGTTCTCATCCGGAGCTTTGAAGAATACTACAAAACTAGCACCTGCAGGAGATACAATCTCAGCAGTAGCTGTTCCTGATGCAGCAGCTGTAAAGTTGTACCATACACCTTTAGCACCATCGATATTACATCCGGTTGGGTTTCCATTCTCCAGGGTAGCAGCTGGCATAGCCACTGCAGGATCTGTATAAGGAACGCCAATCTCATCAACATCGATAGAGTTCACGATCATATCGTTTGGTGGTGGTACCGGAGTACAAGTCATCGTAAGTTCGAAATCACCGGTAGCTCCTCCAAATCCATGAACCAGGATGTAGTACGTAGTATTTCCATCACTCTGGAATTCTACTTCACTCTGGAAGTTTGTACAGTTTGGAGAATCGTCGTTACCTGCAACACAAGTTAACGGTGGTGCTCCACAGTCACCTGTATATACAGAGATCTTAGTATCGTAGTTTGTATTAGTACTACAAGTAGATAATAGGATATCGGTAACTAGACCGGTAGTGTCATTATATACATACCATACACCAGGAGCTGAGGTAGGCGTACCACAATCTGGTGCTACAGCTGTATCATCGGTAGAATTGATCGTAGTTCCAAGAACAGAGTCCCCACATGAAATGGCAATTGCACCATCACAGTTATCATTCGCCGGTGGTAATTCACAGGTGATCGTTAGATCGAATGCACCTGAAGCTCCATTAAATCCATCTACCGAAATATAATAGGTTGAAGAACCATCTCCCTGGAAGCTCAATTCGGAAGTAAATCCGGCACATCCTGGACCGTCATCATTAGCTGCGATCTGGTTGGCCAATGTACAGTCTTCCCATACAGCTAATCTGGTGTCATATCCAGCTTGGTTACAAGTAGAAACTGTTACGATCTCTCCTGGGGTAGTACTCGTGAATACAAACCACTCATCTGGACTCAATAATAGTGGGTCTGCTCCACCATTAGTATCAGTATTTCCATCGGAAGTATCTCCAGAAAGAGTTTCACCACAAGCTATCGGAGTTGCATCAGCACATAGATCATTGTCTACTGGCGGTGTATTGTTCGCCATAGAAACCCATCCTAACTGAACTAAACCTCCTGGGTTAGTTGCACCAATTACAGCAATGAATGTAGATAATCCCGTAGCAGTATCTACGCTTCTAAATTCTGGCTGGAAGGTAGTATTGTTGAATGCGGTCATGTAAATAGTATCCGTATTTGGATCATATCCCATTCCCTGACCGAAATTCGCGTCGAATCCAATATTTCCTACGATAGTCCCAACACCAGTTGTTTTATCAATAGAGTAGAAGTTATCGTCGATAAGGTCGTAACCCCACATGTCACCGGCTCCGTCTATTGCAAGTGCAATTCCACCACCAGGCATACCTACCGGATTGGGAAGTGCTGTAGCCGTCATGGCTACTGGGTCGATAACATGAACTTGATTATCCACGGTGAAGTTACCGGAAAGGCCATAGAGCGTACCAGTGGTAAGATCCATTTCCATACCGGCCCAGGTTCCGCCTGTAGAAGGAAGTATAGTTCCTTGTGCAGTATAAACCCCGGTTGCAGTATCAACGCTCCAGAAATCTCCATCTGAACCTAAAACCCAAGCAGTGTCACCTGCCATGTTCAAAGCTCCGGCGTTCTCAAAGGAAGTAGAACCTAATGGCCCAATGGATGTAAGATCATCGGCTGTAGTGATATCAAAGCTACTGAACATAGCATTTGCCGCTTCACCACCATAGGCGATCACAGGACCTCCTCCACCTCCTCCACCGTCGAAGTCGAGTGAAAAGTTATCAACACCAAGATGCCATTCCCATCCACCTCCATCGTCGTATACCCAACGAATTTGAAGAGCTGCATTGGAAAAAGCAGTAATATCTATAGACTCCGTCTGAATATCCGGATCAAGATCAAGGTCATAAAATGCAACTTGTTGCCAAGCAGCACCATCCCAAACTTCCACAGACCCCGTAGAGCCTCCTCCAGCTTCCTGGAATGCAACGTCGTATCCTAACATCACTGTGGTAGATCCGGAAGTATCGTAAACATCAGAAACCAATTCTACGTTACTAACTGGAGCTCCATTTCCACATGCGTCGTCATCAAAAAACATTGCAGGAGTGGTAAAATCATCCCCGGTAGGCAGATCCATTCCATTTTCCCAGTCGCAAGTTCCTGTATTGACCACAGTACTCCACCCGGCTGGTAATCCGGCATCAAAATCTTCCGTTATAAGAACAGAGGACTCTGGTGTAATTGTTTGATTGCTGGCAGCTGTATTTCGGTTATAATCAGCCGGTACGGGACCCATAGAATCCTCATATTGTTGAGCTAAACCAAAACTACATACAGCCAAAGCAAATAGTAGTGTAATTCTTTTCATAATTGATTTAATTAGATTAGTTATTAATGAACTAAAATTATCTAAATATTACCTGAATAACAAATTATTAGTAGGATAAAACCAATATATCGATTAAGTAATTCAAGTATCCGTTAAAAAGCCAAAATTACCGACATGAAGCACTTCCCATTAGCTCCCTATAAGAAAATGATTACATAATCTAATTACATCTGTAAAATTCTCCCGCTGATATTGACTGAATAGCCCCCCAATAATAACTTGAACAAGTAGAGTTTTACCACAAAAAAAGTCGTTTACAGAAATTTTGTAAACGACTTTCTTATCCTATATTGTGGGGAATTTATTCTTCTTTCTGAAAGGTCTCCATCACCAGATCACTCACCCCCATGTTAGAGAATCCACCATCGTTGTATAGATTCTGAAGTGTTACCCGTTTAGTAAGATCGCTAAACATAGCTACTGTATAGTTCGCACAATCCATGGCTGTTGCATTACCTAGTGGAGACATCTTTTCGGCATAAGAAATAAAGCCATCAAAGCCTTTTACGCCCTGTCCTGCCGTAGTAGGCGTAGGGGATTGAGAGATCGTGTTCACTCTTACCTTTTTATCCTTTCCGAAGAAATAACCAAAGCTTCTTGCAATGGACTCCAGATACGCTTTGTTATCTGCCATATCGTTATAGTCTGGAAAAACGCGTTGCGCTGCCATATAGGTAAGGGCTACTATACTACCCCACTCGTTCATGGCATCCTTTTTATACAGCACCTGCATGGTCTTATGAAATGATAAGGCGGATACATCCCATCCCTTATGCGTCCAGTCGTAATTAGACTCTGTATAATGCTTTCCTTTTCTCACATTTACCGACATACCGATAGAATGTAATACGAAATCCAGCTTTCCTCCCAGGATTTCTGTGGCCTTATCCACAAGATTCTCCAGATCCTCCATACTTGTGGCATCGGCTGGAACAATTTGCGAGTTGGTCTTTGCGGCTAGGTCATTTATCTGCCCCATACGCATGGCAATCGGGGCGTTCGTTAAAACAAAAGTTCCACCTTCCTCATGAACTCGTTCGGCAGTTTTCCATGCTATGGAATTTTCATCCAAAGCTCCGAAAATAATTCCTTTTTTCCCTTTTAATAAGTTATACGACATTATGTAATATTGAAAATTAGTTGATTGTTTACAGTAGCAAAGATACGCTTTAATTCAACAATTCTTTTGCATTGGCCAGGGCCGCTTCGGTTACTTTCTTCCCTCCTATCATTTTGGCTATTTCCACAATTCGTTCATCGTTGTTCAGCTCTTTTAACCTGGTAACAGTGACCTCATTAATATCTTCCTTATACACCATCACATGCCTGTCTCCCTTGGCTGCTATTTGTGGTAAATGGGTAATACTCATTAATTGCATTTTCTTACTCATCGATCCCAATATTGAGGCCATCTTATTAGCGATCTCACCGGAAACCCCTGTATCGATCTCGTCGAATATAATGGTTGGTAGATGTTTATAATTAGCGAGCACCGCCTTAACCGCCAGCATGATCCTACTCATCTCCCCCCCCGATGCGACCTTTTTCAACGGACCGAATGCCAGCCCCTTATTAGCTGTAAATAATAATTCCAGGCTATCCATACCGTGTTTTCTAAAGGCTTCCTGCATCCCGATCTCAAATCGGAATTGTGCATTAGGTAACCCTAAGTCCTTTAATATGGCTTCCAGCTTCTCTTTTAAATCTGGAACAGCCGCTACTCGCTTTTCATGCAGGGTATTTGCCGTGATCTTTGTCTTTTTCCGCGCTTCGGAAAGTTTTGTTTGAAGCGCCTCTATACGTTCATCAAGATTTACCGTGTCGTCAATTTTTCCTTCCAACTGCTTCTGTATCTCCAGTAACTCTGAAATACCAGCAGCGGTATGTTTTTGCTGAAGTTTGTGTACCTGCTGCAATTTCTCATTCACTACCATCAAACGCTGGGGATCGGCCTCGATTTCGGAGGCATGATCGTTCATTCCTTCAAGCAAATCTTCCAATTCGATGATACTGCTGTTGAGGCGTTCCCACGATTCGTTGAAATAGGTTGAAAATGATCTGATCCTTGCAAGTGCCGCCCTGGCCTTTTTTGCTGTTTCGATAGCCCCGATCGATTCTTCACTTAAAAACCCTATTGCTTCAGCCATAGATTCCTGAATAACTTCTGTATTGTTCAAGGTCTCATAGGTCTCCTCAAGCTCTTCAAGATCTAATCCTTCTAGGGAGGCTTCCTTTAGCTCATTATACAGAAAAGTATTATAATCAAGCTCCTTATTTGCTTCTTCCTTCTCAAGCAAAAGTGCCTGAACTTCTTCTGAAAGTCTACGAACTTCTTTATACTGAAGTTTATAACTTTCACGCAAAGGATCGTTACCTGCTATCGCATCGATCATATCCAATTGAAACGCTTCAGAGGACAGGGTTAAAGTTTCGTGCTGACTATGAACATCCACCAGCCTGCTTCCAAGCGCTTCTAACTGGGTTAACGTTACAGGTGTATCGTTTACAAAAGCCCTGGATTTGCCACTTGGCAGAATTTCCCGGCGTACTATGGTAATGGGATCGTAGTCCAGGTCGTTTTCAGAAAAAAGCTCCTGTAAGGCATAATTCGCTATCGAAAAATCGGCTTCGATCACACATTTCTTCGTCGCATCTCTTACGCTGCTCGAATCGGCCCGCTTTCCCAAAAGCAAGGATAAGGCTCCTAGTAGAATCGATTTTCCAGCTCCGGTTTCACCTGTGATTATCGTAAGACCCGAGCTAAAATTAACCCGGATATCATCAATAAGCGCATAATTTTTTATGGAGAGGTTTGTGATCACAAGCAATGAATTCGAACTTATTTGTCCGATTTATCTTTTTTAAAAATACAAGGATTTCTGCTTAAAACAAACAGGAAAGCTGCTAAAACTTGATCTCACTCCAGTTGCTCCTCTTGGTGGGAGCCATTCTGTTGAGATTCTCTACCAGGCTGGTGATCTCGACCTGCGGACCTCCACTAAATATATCCTGGATCTCGTCACTCTTCGCATCGAAGAAGGTTCTAAGTAAATAGGAGTTAGGACGCCGATCGTTAATGTTTTTCAAAACCGCGATAGCACCCACAATATTTTGCTTGGCGCGTTTGGGTTGTTCACTCATAAGATCAAGTCCTTCCCGATGATATTTGTACATCGCATCATGAAACTCGCTATACACACTGGAAATTAAGGCGTCGTTATATCGAAACCTGGATTGTGTCCCGTCACTTCCTCTCCAGCCGGCAAAATTACTTCCTGCCGCAGTATTCACGATCTGCTTGGCGATATCGAAGTATTCCTGGCCTCCATTAGGTGAAAAAGTGTCG
>CAJQNO010000187.1 GCA_905479745.1 uncultured Flavobacteriaceae bacterium
TGCTATATGTTTCTTTGCCATACCATTTTTGTAAAAAGCGCGTTTAACAAAAATATCACTAATCTCTAAGAAGTTACTAACTTTAGGTTTACTATTTTTGTCATCTAACCCACAACGTATGACGTTTCTGAAATTCCTCACTACCAAAACCTTTTTAAAGCAGTTGCTTTTTGCTTTATTGGCGGTGATCATACTCACCTTTTTAATATTGTGGTGGTTGCGCAGTACAACAAATCACGGACAGAAGATAGAAGTCCCGGACCTGGCAAAATTACAATTGGATGTGGTCGAGGACAAACTGGACGAACTGGATCTCAATTACGAGATACTGGACTCTGCTAATTACAACCCTGAGTACCCCAGATTTTCGGTGATCGAGCAGATCCCTAAAGCGGGTAAGTTTGTTAAGGAGAACCGAAAGATTTATTTGTATCTCAATCCTTCCGGGTACCGCAAGATCAAGATTCCACCGGTAGTTGGCAAAACCCGCCGGCAAGCCGAACCAACTATACTAGCCATGGGGTTCAACATTGGGAAGGTAAGTTATCGCCCATATATCGCTAAAGATGAAGTTTTGGAACTTCGCCACGAAGGAGCTAAGGTAGAACCGGGTGATGAGCTCCCAAAGACTGCTGTTATCGATCTCATTTTAGGAGATGGATCGGGAAGTTTGAACAGAAATGAAGAGGAAGGGTCCGATGGAGATTCTAATGAACCAACAGCCGAGACGGATGACGGAGGAGACAACTAATCCTGAACAGGAACCCAGCGGGAACGATGAATTATTTGAACACTATCGCTTTGTAGCCGATAAAGGGCAACAACCCTTACGAGTGGATAAATATCTTATGAATAAGATCGAGAATGCCACGCGTAATAAAATACAGCAAGCGGCTAAAGACGGAAATATCCATGTGAATGATAGTCCCGTAAAACAGAACTATAAAGTAAAGGGTGGGGATGTTGTCCAGGTGCTTTTTGAACACCCTCCATATGAATTTTTACTTACCCCGGAAGATATTCCTCTGGATATCGTATTTGAAGATGAGGCGGTCGTTGTTGTAAATAAACCAGCTGGAATGGTTGTACATCCCGGGCATGGAAATTACAGCGGGACTCTTATCAACGCCTTAACATTCCATTTCGACAATCTTCCCAATAACAGTAGCAATCGACCCGGACTAGTACATAGGATCGACAAAGATACAAGTGGTCTGCTGGTTATCGCCAAGACCGAAGAGGTAATGACCAATCTGTCTAAACAGTTCTTTAATAAAACTACAGAGCGTGAATACGTTGCGTTGGTCTGGGGAAATGTGGAAGAGGATGAAGGTACCATTGAAGGAAATATAGGGAGGCATCCAAAAAACAGATTACAGAATACAGTATTCGAAGGAGATGATGCCGAGAAGGGAAAACCGGCTATAACTCATTTTAAGGTACTGGAGCGGCTTGGTTATGTTACGTTATTGTCGTGCAAGCTGGAAACGGGTAGAACCCATCAGATTAGAGTTCATTTAAAACATATTGGGCATACCTTATTTAATGACGAACGTTATGGGGGAGATTCAATTTTAAAAGGGACTCATTTTTCTAAGTATAAACAGTTTGTGGAAAATTGCTTCAAAGTATTACCACGACAAGCACTACATGCACGCACCCTAGGCTTTGTGCATCCTTTCTCGGGAGAGCAGATGCGATTTGAGACGCCTATCCCTGAAGATATGGAGCTTTGCCTGGAAAAATGGCGTAATTATTCGAAGCACGTGATCGAATAATCTAAAGTAATGGCTTCATTAGTTCTAAAAATAGAATTCCTTTTGTAATGGGTCTTTTCTTCTTATTTTTGAATAAATAATTACGTGCTATGAAAGTTGTGATATCACCAGCCAAATCGTTGGATTTCGAAACAAAACTACCCACTTCAAGATATTCGGAAGCCAGTTTCCTCAGTGAAGCTGAACGCCTCAATAAGATATTAAAGAAAAAATCGGCCAGATCTCTAAAAAAGCTGATGGGAATTTCGGAGAACCTGGCACAGCAAAACTATGAGAGGAATCAGCAGTGGGCGTTGCCTTTTACCAAAGAGAATTCCCGGCAGGCCGTTTACGCCTTTAGTGGAGATGTGTACCGTGGGATGGACGTGTATACCCTTCCGAAGGAAAAGATAGGGTATATGCAAGATACCTTGCGAATCATTTCGGGCCTTTACGGTATCCTGAAACCACTGGATCTCATACAACCTTATAGGCTGGAGATGGGTTCAAAATTTCCTGTTGGTGTAAAAAAGAATCTGTATGAATTCTGGAAAAAAAAGATCACCGAAAAGTTAAACGAAGAACTCAAAGAGGATGAGGTGTTTGTAAACCTGGCGAGTAACGAATATTTCAAGGCAATCGATACAAAATCATTAAAGGTCCCGGTTATTACCTGCACTTTTAAAGATTTCAAGAATGGAGAATACAAGGCGATCATGACATTCGCCAAACTAGCAAGAGGATATATGACACGTTATATTTTCGACAACGAATGTAAAACCGTAGATGACCTTAAAGGATTTAATTATGAGGGATACGGATTTAGTGAGGATATGTCTGGAGATAGTGAACTTGTCTTTATAAGGTAGTGTTCCTTCATAAACACCCATACTCTCCATTTATCCCGGGAAACACCCGTAAATTAATAGTGGGCACCTTACCGCCTCCACGATTCACAACAGGAGAGTTGAAACCGGGTGATGTGGATTTTTGTTACGGTAGCAGAGATGGTTTGTTGTGGCCTATCCTTAACCGATTATTCAATCTTGAATTACCTTTCGAAACTTCAGAAGAGGCCATCGCAAAGCGAAAAGAATTTCTCCAAGATCATCATATTGGAATATGTGATATTGTCGCATCTGCAAGTAGAGAGAAAGTCGATGCCAGCGACCTTGGGATGGAGGGAGTGAAGCTGCGAGATCTTATAAGAGTTCTAGGTGAAAATCCTACGATAGATACCCTGTTATTTATGGGGGGTAATAGTAAGAATGGTCCGGAATATTTTTTCAGAAAACTTCTGAAACGATACAGCATTCCATTGAAAAAGATTGTAGATGAAGTTCCCCGAATTCATGAATTCCGACTCCCTGATAGTTCCAGAGTTATTAGAACAGTTTCGTTAACAGCTCCTTCGGGATCAGCGAACAGGGCTGTTGGGAGCCTCACTCAGTACAAGGAGATGAAAGCCAAGGATCCAGAATTCAATACAATCGATTACAGGGTAATGCAATACGAACCTTTTTTTACGGGGGAATAGCGTTGCAGGGTGAAATGACCAATGTTCATGTTCCAAGAAATATAGTTCAGCCTGAAGGGCGGACTAGGGTCCTTTAAACTACATTGTGTTTGTGTTAAAAAGTAATAAGATAACCGTTTAGAAAAGTTGAGGTTTCGGTATAAAAAAATTCCGATTTTAGACGATTAAGCTATATAAAATTCAGTTTCTTTTCCAACTTCGGAAGGGAAACGACCAAATTTGCTCTGAAGTAATATAAATATGAAGGAGTATTTTTAACATTTTCAAATCCTATTCAAGAATAATCACTTGTAAGCTATTGATATATAGAGGATTATTCATTTTATCGAATAATTCTATTTTTAGTCTAAAATTCTTAGGCATTTTTATTTTATTAACGTAAATTTAAGACTTTAACCAATTTAAATTATAATTATGAGAAAAATTACGTTAAGTCTAATTGTCTTGATGTTGGCTTGTTTTGTGGGTAGATCACAAGCTTACATGGTGGACCAAACCGGTACGTTTGCTCCAATCGACATTTCCGCAACAGGAACCAATGTTGCGTTAGGTGACGATGCGGTATCTGGAGATTTACCAATAGGGTTTTCCTTTGACTTCTACGGGAACACGTATACTGATTTTAGAATTTCATCCAATGGATTCATTGGTTTTGGAGGTCTAACAGATAACGGTTGTTGTAGTGGGGAATTTCTTCCTAATGCTTCTGCATCCGAACCGAGTAATATGATCTGTTTTGCTTGGGAAGACCTTGATCCCGGAAATGGAGGACAACCTGCACAAAATGTGGTTCGCTATGAAACAGTAGGTGTAGCACCTAATCGTATCCTTGTGGTTGAATTTTTCAATGTAGACCATTTTTCATCTGGTAATCAGGTCACAGCTCATACACAGTTGTATGAAGGTAGTAACTTGATCGAGATCCATACTACTGCGATGCCATCCGATGGAGGTAGTCATACCCAGGGAGTAGAGAACATGGATAGCACAGAAGCTGTAGTTACTCCAGGTCGAAATGCTACGAGCTGGTCTGCCTTCAACGACTATGTTGCGTACATACCACTTACACCACCACTTATTAACTGTCCTATGGATATCATGGCTAACACCGATCCTGGTGTTTGTACTGCTCAGGTTTCCTTTGCCGATGCAGTAGCTATAGATCCGGAAGGCGGAAGCGTTACAGTTACGCAAACCATGGGTCCACCATCCGGAAGTGATTTCCCGATAGGTGATACCATTATTGAATTTACTGCTACAAATGATGATGCACCTAACGAAACCTCTACTTGTCAGTTTACGATTACAGTAGTGGATAACGAACCTCCTACTATTACTTGTCCTGCCGATGTGGTTGTAGACAATGATCCTGGAGTTTGTGGTGCTAACGTGACCGTGCCAATGCCAACAGTTATGGATAACTGTGTAGCTGAACCTGGTGCGACACTTGTAAATGATTATAACGGTACTAACGATGCATCCGATTTCTATCCTGCAGGAACAACTACCGTAACTTGGTCGTATACAGACCAGGGTGGAAATATGGTACAATGTACGCACGATGTAATTGTGAACGATGTTGAGCCTCCTACAGTGAGCTGTATAGGTTCGCCTGGAACGATCACTATTTCTGAAGACTTCGACGCCGGATTACCTGGTACATGGAGTACTGTGATCAACACTGGTACCTGCGACTGGCAAAACGGAACCGATCTTCCAACAGGAGACGACTTTACTACTCCGGCCATGTTCTTTGATGATGATGATTGTGGTTTAGGAGCACCAGCCAGTAATGTATCTTTAGTATCTGATGTATATGATACTTCAGGAGCTACTACGGTAACTCTTGGATATGATGTTGCCTTCCAGGAAGCTGGAGGTGGATCGACTGGTACTGTAGAAGTTTTCGACGGAGCTGCATGGCAACAAGTTGCCCTATATAATGTAGATCTTGATCCGGATATTCAAACCGAGTCTATAGATATTACTGCATATTCTAATGCTGCACTTCAGGTTCGTTGGACTTTCGACGACAACGGTGGCGCATGGGGATGGCACTATGGAGTGGATAACTTCGCGTTAGATTATGCCGTTCCTGCTACACCACTTGATGTAGTATTGGATGCCAACGGAATGGCTTCTATACCTGCTTCAGATCTTGTCCTGGCTTACGATGACAACTGTGGAGCCGGTGGTGTAACAATTCTAGGTGGATCTGGTGGTGGTGGTCTGTACGATCAGACGATCAACATCGTGAATCCTGCGCTTATGGGAACCAATGTTTTCTCATTTGCCGGAACACCAACAGGAGCCAGTGGAGATGCTACCCTTGAAGTAATGACCTTTGGAGATATAGATGGAACTGGTGGAAACGAGGAGATGTGGACCATCACCGATGAAGATTCCAACGTTACAGGTACTATTGGAGCCACAGGTTCTTTTGCCGACCAATGTAATACTACGTTAACAGAAACATTTATGATTCCTGCTGCAATGATAGATGCATGGGCAGCCGATGGAATGATAGACTTTACCGGTACCGATGTAGCCGGAAATATCAACACTGTACTTTGTGGTGGTGACTTCCTACAACTACGTCTTACTTATCCAACAGGAGGGTCTACCATGGTGGACTTTACTTGTGACGATCTTGGTCTTACTCAGGTAACTGTTACCGCTGTGGATAGTTCCGGAAACGAGACATCATGTATAGCAACCGTAAACGTGATAGATGATACTCCTCCGGTATTAGTATGCCAGGATGTAACGATCGAACTAGGACCAGACGGTACTGCCGATATCAACCCGGAAGACCTGTTGGCCAGCTCACCATCTACGTATGATGTAGTGACCATTAGT
>CAJQNO010000188.1 GCA_905479745.1 uncultured Flavobacteriaceae bacterium
GACTGGATGTTTGGATGCGATGTCTGCCAGGATGTGTGTCCGTGGAATCGATTCAGCCGGGTACATAGAGAACCTTTATTCGATCCTAATCCGGAATTGCTACAGCTGTCTAAAGGCGATTGGGAAGAGATCACAGAGGAAGTCTTTAAGCAGCTATTTAAGAAAAGTGCTGTAAAAAGAACCGGATTCAACGGCTTAAAAAGAAATATAAGCTTTCTGAAAGATTAACGACTAAATTTTCGTCAGTTCGGCTTTCCTCTTAACTTTGTTATCCTAAAGAATGATGTATGAGCAAGCATAGTAAGCGAAGAGAAGCACTAATGTATCACGCCAAACCCAGACCGGGGAAAATACAGGTGGTACCAACAAAAAAATACGCCACCCAGAGAGATCTTTCTCTGGCATATTCTCCGGGAGTCGCCGAACCCTGCCTGGAGATCGAAAAGGATGTGAACAATGTCTATCGCTATACCAATAAAGGAAATTTGGTTGCTGTGATATCCAATGGAACGGCGGTTTTGGGCCTTGGCAATATTGGCCCGGAAGCCTCCAAGCCGGTAATGGAAGGGAAAGGATTGTTGTTTAAGATATTTGCCGATATAGATGTTTTTGATATTGAGGTGAATACGGAGAATATCGACGAATTTGTTGAGACCGTAAAGAATATAGCCCCCACCTTTGGGGGAATTAACCTCGAAGACATTAAAGCACCCGAAGCATTCGAGATCGAGAGGAGACTACGCGAGGAACTGGATATCCCGGTTATGCACGATGACCAGCACGGTACTGCAATAATATCGGCGGCGGCACTACTTAATGCGCTGGAAATCGCCAAAAAAGACATTAAAAAAGTAAAGATTGTTATCAGTGGAGCCGGAGCAGCTGCGGTTTCCTGTACCCGTTTATATAAAGCATTCGGAGCTAAAGCCGAAAATATTGTCATGATCGACAGCAGTGGGGTTATAAGAAGCGATCGCAAAGAACTTTCAGAAGAAAAATCAGAATTCGCCACCAACAGAAAGATAGATACTCTGGATGAGGCCATGAAAAATGCCGACGTCTTTGTAGGCTTGTCGATCGCCGGAATTGTTACCCCCGAAATGTTACTTTCCATGGCCAAGAATCCAATCGTATTTGCTATGGCGAATCCTAATCCGGAGATCGATTACGAACTTGCCGTGAAGACAAGAGAAGACATCATAATGGCTACAGGCCGGAGTGATCATCCTAACCAGGTGAACAATGTACTTGGTTTTCCATTTATATTTCGTGGAGCTCTCGATGTTCGGGCCACCAAGATCAACGAAGAAATGAAAATGGCTGCTGTAAAGGCACTTGCCGATCTGGCGAAAGAACCGGTTCCTGAACAGGTACACATCGCCTATGGAGAGACAAGACTTGCCTTTGGAAAAGAATATATCATTCCGAAGCCATTCGATCCACGACTTATTGCCACAGTGCCTCCGGCGGTTGCTAAAGCAGCTATGGAAAGCGGGGTGGCCACATCGAAGATTACAAACTGGGAGGCTTATCAGGACGAGTTGTACGACAGGATGGGTAGTGATAATAAGATTATTCGATTAATGTATAATCGGGCCAGGATGGATCCCAAGCGAATTGTTTTTGCTGAAGCAGATAGCCTCGATGTACTGAAAGCCGCACAGATCGTTTATGAAGAACGAATAGGAATTCCTATCCTGCTAGGAAGAAGGAAGATCATAAAGGAACTCATGGCCGAGCTCGAATTCGATAAAAAAGGCATCGATATCATCGATCCTAAAAGTGATTTACAGGCGAAGAAATTGAAAGATTACGCAAAAAAGCACTGGAACCGAAGAAAACGCAGTGGTAGTACACTTTATGATTCGGAGAGAAATATGAGGGAGCGAAATTACTTTGCGGCCATGATGGTTAGTGAGGGGGATGCCGACGCAATGATCTCGGGATATTCCAGAGCATATCCAACGGTTTTAAGGCCTGTATTAGAGACCATAGGTCTTTTTGACGGGGTGTCGCGTGTTGCAACTACAAACCTCATGCTTACCAAGCGGGGCCCGATGTTCCTGTCTGATACCTCTATCAACATCGATCCCAACTCTCATGAGCTGGCGAAGATCGCACAGATGACCAATTACACCATGAAACTCTTTGGATTGGAACCCGTGATAGCAATGATCTCCTATTCTAATTTTGGGTCGTCCAGGGCCCCACACGCCAAGAAAGTTCAGGAAGCGGTGGCCTTACTACACAAGAGTAATCCCGATATGCATGTGGATGGAGAGTTGCAGGTGGATTTTGCCTTAAATCCTGTTTTGCTGAAGGAAAAGTTTCCGTTTTCCAAGCTTGCGGGGAAGAAAGTAAACGCCCTTATCTTCCCTAATCTGGATTCGGCTAACAGTAATTACAAACTACTGAAAGAACTGAATGCCGTGGAGTCTATCGGCCCCATAATGCTTGGAATGAAAAAACCGGTACACATCCTTCAGTTGGGTGCGAGTGTGGAAGAGATGGTAAATATGGCGGCAGTGGCAGTAATAGATGCCCAACAAAAGGAAATGCGACTCAAAGAACAGGCAGCAAAAAAAGCCAACTGAATTTAGTATTTCTCAGGATGGCAGATGCAAATAATTATACTATATTTGGGGGCTATTAACCTTTTATTAACGAATGATAACCCATATTCAGGGCAGGCTGATTGAGAAAAATCCGACGGAAGTTATCATAGACTGCAATGGGGTAGGTTATTTTATCAATATTTCGTTGCATACATTTTCGCAGCTCCCCACGGGTGAAAATGTAAAATTATACACTCATTTGCAGGTTCGTGAAGACTCTCATACATTGTATGGATTTTCGGGCAAAGCTGAGCGTGAAATTTTCAGGTTGTTGATCTCTGTATCAGGAATTGGGGCAAGTATTGCAAGAACCATGCTTTCTTCACTTTCACCGCAACAGGTCATTGAGGCGATCGCTTCGGAAGATGTGGTCACAATTCAGTCTGTAAAAGGGATAGGTAGCAAAACAGCGCAACGTGCTGTACTTGATTTAAAAGATAAAATACTGAAAGTGTATGGGCTCGAAGATGTTTCTGCCGTTTCGAGCAATACGAATAAAAATGAAGCGTTATCAGCATTGGAGACTTTAGGCTTCGCTCGTAAGCAGGTGGAAAAGGTGTGTGATAAGATATTAAAAGAGCAACCCGAAGCCTCGGTTGAGGAGATAATAAAACAAGCTTTAAAAAATTTGTAAACATTGGGCGCAAAACATTACGATTACAAAAGAGGCTTTTTTAAGCTTTTATTTATTTTAGGAATCATATTTGGCGGCTTTAGCACAGCACAGGCGCAGGACTCAACAAGTACCGGATTCGAGATGGGAAGGATGGAACTACCCAACCCTCAAAGCATCATAGACCTATATACTTACGACCCGATCACCGATCGTTATATCTACACTCAGGCTATTGGCGATCTCAATATCACCTACCCTATCATCCTTACTCCTGAAGAGTTCCAGGAATTAATACTTCAGGAACAAATGAAGGCCTACTTTAAAGAGAAGATCGATGCCGCAGACGGTAGAAAAGAAGGCTCTGAAGAACTCCAAAAGAACCTCTTACCTACCTTTTATGTGAACAGTAGTTTCTTCGAATCTGTTTTCGGCGGAAATACAATAGAGGTAATTCCTCAGGGTAGTGTTGAAATGGACCTTGGTTTACTTTACACAAAACAGGACAATCCGTCGTTCTCACCCAGAAACCGTAGAAACCTATCCTTCGATTTCGACCAGAGGATAAGTCTGAGTTTACTAGGAAAAGTAGGTGAACGACTTCAGGTAACCGCCAATTACGACACGCAGTCTACCTTCGATTTTCAGAATCAAATAAAACTTGAATACACGCCAACCGAAGACGATATCATACAAAAGATAGAAGTGGGTAACGTAAGTATGCCCCTAAACAGCAGTCTTATCCAGGGGGCACAGAGTCTATTTGGTGTAAAAACAGAGTTGCAGTTTGGTAAGACAACTATTACGGGAGTATTTTCTGAACAAAAATCGGAAACCAGGACAGTAGTTGCCGAAGGAGGTGCAACCATTACCGAATTCGAGGTTTTCGCCCTGGAATACGATGAGAACAGACACTTCTTCCTGGCGCACTACTTTAGGGATAATTACGATAGAGTCCTTGAGAGATATCCGTTTATTAATTCCAATGTTCAGATCACGCGGGCAGAGGTGTGGATCACCAATCGCTCGAACAGGACCGAGAATGTTAGGAATATTGTAGCCTTACAGGATCTTGGAGAGGCAAACCCAGAGAATATTGGATTGGATGTACCTCCGGGAGGTTTTATTAACCGTCCACCAAATTCGCTAGCCGATAACGCCAACAACGATTTCAATCCATTTGGGATCGATGATCCTGCTGTTCAGTCTATATTAAATCCGGCAATTCGAGATATTGCTACGGTACGGCAAGGTTTTAGTGGGGTACAGGTAAGTGAAGGAATAGATTACGTAACTCTCGAAAATGCCAGACGCCTGCAGGCGAACGAATATCGCCTGAATTCTCAATTGGGATATATTTCCCTGAATCAACGACTTAATAATGATGAGGTACTGGCAGTAGCATTTCAATATACAGTAAACGGAAAAGTGTACCAGGTTGGGGAGTTCTCTAATGATGGTGTAGAGGCAACGGGCCAGACATTTCCGGGGATGGAACCAGGTTCTCCTCCCGAAGGTGGCCTGCCGCAAAACCTGGTAGTGAAATTACTTAAGAGTAATATCACCAATGTAGACGAACCACTTTGGGACATAATGATGAAAAACATCTATGCCCTGGGTGCATTTCAGTTGGAACCTGAGGACTTCAGGCTGAATATTTTCTATACAGACCCTTCTCCACTAAACTATATTGTTCCCGCAACAGGTACTCCCGAGTTTCCGGCTGCCGAACTTCCTGAAGATGTAGACGATACCATTTTATTAAATGTGTTCAACCTCGATCGCCTGAATTTCAACAACGATCCTCAACAGGGAGGTGATGGATTTTTCGATTTCCTGCCGGGAATTACGGTAGATCAGCAAAATGGGCAAGTGATCTTTACGAGCGTCGAACCCTTCGGAGAATATCTGTTCAACAAACTGGACAATACACCCGGTGGCCCGGAGAATTACGAGATTCCGTCCACCTACAATGCCAACCAGAACAAATACGTCTTCAGAAAATTATATACCTCCACAAAAACCATAGCCGAACAGGAACAAAGCGACAAGAACAAGTTTCAGTTAAAAGGTACTTACAAATCGACCGGGGCTGATGGAATCCCTATCGGGGCGTTTAACGTCCCTCAGGGTTCGGTAACCGTAACTGCTGGTGGAAGAGTACTTGTGGAAGGTGTGGATTATACGGTAAACTATCAGTTAGGACGTGTTCAGATTCTGGATCCGGCCTTGTTGAATTCGAATACCCCGATCCAGATCACCACCGAGAACAATACCTTGTTCGGGCAACAAACCAAACGTTTCACCGGGCTGAATGTGGAACACAGATTTAGTGAGAATTTTCAATTGGGAGCCACCTATCTCAATCTCAACGAACGTCCACTTACACAGAAATCTTCGTACAATGTAGAGCCCATCAATAACACAATTTTCGGGTTGAATGCGAATTTCTCTACAGAGGTTCCTTTCCTTACCAGATTGGTGAATAAATTACCTAACATAGATACCGATGTAGAATCTAACATCTCCTTGCGGGGTGAATTTGCTTACCTCTTACCCGGAGCACCTAAGGTGGCCGATTTTGACGGGAAGGCAACCGTTTACGTAGATGATTTTGAAGCATCACAAACAGAACTGGATGTTAAAGCTCCCTTGAGCTGGTACCTATCAAGTACGCCGGTTGGATTTGGAGGAGAACAGGCTAACGGCAACCTTGCGTACAATTATAACAGGGCTAAGCTGGCCTGGTATACTATCGATCCGATCTTCTATAGCAGTCAGCGACCCGATGGGATAGACGATGAAGATCTCTCGTCACCATTTACACGACGAATCTTCAGGGATGAGATATTCCCTAATCAGGATATCATCCAGGGGCAAACTCAGGCGATATTCTCACTGGACCTCGCTTATTATCCAAGTGAACGAGGACCCTATAACTTCAATCCCGTTTTAGGAGGAGGAAACACCCTGCCGGATCCGGAGACGAGGTTTGCCGGTATATCTAGGCAACTTACAACGACCGATTTCGAACGATCTAATGTAGAGTATATTCAGTTCTGGATCATGGATCCTTTTATCTATGAAGAGAACGCTACAAACACAGGGGGTATGCTGCGTTTTAACCTGGGGAATATTTCAGAAGATATACTTAAAGACGGAAGAAAACAATATGAGAACGGTCTGCCGGAGGACGGCGGTACAGCCAATACCACGCCAACGGCCTGGGGAAAGGTACCCACCAATCAATCCCTGGTGTATACCTTCGATACCCAAGGAGAGCAGCGTACTAATCAGGATATAGGATACGATGGATTAAACGATGCGGAAGAGGCAGCTCAATTCCCGGATTTTGCTGGGCAGCCTGATCCTGCCGGTGATAATTATCTCTACTTTCTTCAAGCTGAAGGAAATATACTAGAACGTTATTTACAGTATAACGGTACCGAAGGAAACTCACCGGTAGAGGTAGGAGATACCAACCGGGGTTCTACACCACAACCGGATGTGGAGGATATCAACCGTGACAATACCATGAACACGGTAGATAGCTATTTTGAATACGATATCGAAATACGGCCCGGGCAGCTTGATCCCGCCACAAACGATTATGTAACGGATGTGAAGGAATTGGATGTGACCCTTCAGAATAACGAAACCATCCCGGTACGTTGGGTACAATTTAAAATACCAATTAGTGAACCAGACAGAGCGGTAAATGGGATAGCCGATTTCAGGTCGATCCGCTTTATGCGAATGTATCTAAGTGAATTTTCACAAAATACAATACTGAGATTCGGTTCTTTAGACCTGGTTCGTGGCGATTACAGACGTTATATCCAAACTCTCGATATCACGGGGGAAGATCCGGACATGGATGATACAATCTTCGAGAATGAGGCCGTAAGTATAGAACAGAATGAGAACAGGCAACCTATTCCTTATGTTTTACCTCCAGGTGTAATTAGGGAAGAGCTAAATAATAACAACAATATTATTCGACAGAACGAGCAATCTCTGGCCTTACGAGTAACCGGATTGGAACCCGGAGACGGTAGGGCGGTGTATAAGAATTTCAATGTCGATATGCGGCAATATGAAAACCTTGAAATGTTTATCCACGCCGAGTCACTTCTCAATGAAACTGCTTTAAGTGATGGGGATATGGTTGCGTTTATGCGATTGGGGAATGACCTAAATCAAAACTTCTACGAGATCCAGATACCTCTTAACCCTACTGCGTTCAATGTGTCATCTGCCGAAGATATTTGGCCTGTTGAGAATAGACTTAATTTACCGTTGCGCCTGTTGCAGGAAGTGAAAACACGGACTTTGGGCGACCCAAATAACAACCCAACCGTGTTACAATTCTTCGACCAGTCTGAACTGGATCCGGGATCGGTAGACGGTCCGGAGAACGACTTAAGGATTGGTATCCAGGGAAATCCTAGTTTTGGAAACGTAAGGGTGATCATGTTGGGTATGAAAAATGCAACTACTAACGATATTTCGGGAGAAGTTTGGTTTAACGAACTTAGACTATCCGAGTTGAAGAACCAGGGGGGATGGGCCGCTGTGGCAAGTATGGACGCCAATCTGGCCGATTTTGCAAATATTAGTGCCACCGCTGGACGAAGTACGATTGGATTTGGTTCAATTGAACAAGGTCCTAATCAACGAAGCAGGGAAGATGCCCAGCAGTACGATGTGGTGACCAATGTAAATCTTGGACAACTTTTACCACAGAAATGGGGCATACAGTTGCCATTTAACTACGGAAGGTCTGAAGAACAGATTACACCACAATATGATCCGGAGTTCCAGGACATAGAGTTGGACTCACGATTAGACAATACCACCGATGAGGCCGAGAAGGAGCGCATCAAGCAACAGGCAATAGATTATACCAAAAGACAAAGCATCAACTTTATTGGAGTTAGGAAAGATAGGACGAGCGAGAAGGCGCCTATGCCATATGATATCTCCAATTTTACGTTCTCGTATTCTTACAACCAGGTTGACCATCGCGATTTTGAGATCGAGGAGTCACTAGACCAGAACGTACGGGTGGGTGGTACGTATAACTACAATTTTATTCAGAAACCTGTTGAACCATTTAAAAAGAATGATTCACTATTTACCGGGAAGTACTGGAAGTTCTTAAAAGATCTCAATTTCAATTATCTGCCTACCAATATTTCGGTAAGCTCGAATATTGTTCGACAGTATAACGAACAAAAATTCAGGGAGATCAACCTGGCGCAAAATTTAAAGCCCGTACCACAGCTATATCAACGAAATTTTCTGTTTGACTGGCAGTATACGATAAACTACAACTTAACTCGTTCCCTGCGATTTAATTTCAATGCATCGAACAACCGAATCATTAACAATTACATCACTCCGGAATTGCTGGATGATGGAAATGTGATTTATAATGTCGATAATTCGATTGGAATCTGGGATGGATTCTTCGATGTAGGAGATCCTAACCAGCATTTCCAATCCCTGCAGGTTAATTATGATCTGCCGTTCGACAAGTTCCCGTTTTTAAAATTTATCAGGGCGACCTATTCCTATCAGGGAGATTTTCAGTGGCAGGATGGAAGTGATCTGTTAAGTAATATTCCTTATCCGATAGGAGGTGATGATCCGGAGTTTTTCGATTTGGGGAATTCGGTTCAAAATGCGAGTACACACAGAATCAATTCTAATCTGGACATGAACACATTCTATCGCTATGTAGGCCTTACAAAAATAAAGGCAGGTGAAAGAGGTGGTTCTGGAGCTAACCAGGGAGGTGGGCCAGGTTCTGGTGTGAGGGGTATAAAAGAACGCGCGGGTAAAGGTGGTGGAGATGAAAAAGGCAATGAAAACTCTAAAGGCGGAGATGGTCTTACATCGGGTGGTGGTAATGCTGCAGGCCAGGGTGGACGAAGCGGTTCAACCTTAAGTGGAGGAGCCAAGGCCGTGAATACCCTTATCGGTTTAGTAACTTCCATTAAAAAGATACAATTCAATTACCAGGAGAATAACGGTATTTACTTACCAGGTTATACCCGATCAATCGGAATGTTGGGAACTTTAAAGCCATCGGCGGGATTTGTTTTTGGTAGTCAGCGAGAAGTTCGGGAACTGGCGGCTCGAAAAGGATGGCTAACGCTGTATCCGGAATTCAACGAACAGTATACAGAAGTTGAGAGTAAACAACTGGACTATCAGGTGAACACCGAACTTATACCAGACCTTAAAATTGATTTTAACGGAAACAGGATCTATGCAGAGAATTATGCCGAAAATTATATAGTAGAGGATGGATTGTACCGGTCGTTAACGCCATATACCAGCGGCAACTTCAGTATTTCTACCCTGCTTATTGCCACAGCTTTTGGTTCCAGTGATGAATTTGGATCTGCTGCTTTCGACGATTTCCGAAGTAACAGGATCATAATAGCGAACAGGCTTGCAGAAGACTTCTACGGGACAACCAATTTCGCAAGAGATGAAGACGGATTCCCGGTTGGATTTGGAAAAACGAGTCAGGATGTCCTTTTACCGGCTTTCTTGTCGGCTTATAAAGGAAGTAGTGCGTCTGGAGAGAAGACAGGGATCTTTAGAGATATACCTCTACCAAACTGGGATTTAAAGTACACGGGTCTTATGAAACTTGCCTGGTTCAAGAAGCGTTTTAAGCGATTTTCGATTCAGCATGGATATAGAGCCGGATATACGGTCAACCAGTTCCAGACCAATCTCGATTACGATCCAAATAACCCTACAGCCACCGATCAAGCAGGGAATTTCAAACCGCAAACCTTCCTCACCAACGTAAACCTTACAGAGCAGTTCTCTCCACTAATTCGAGTAGATTTCGAAATGAATAACTCGGTAAAGATCTTAGCCGAATTGAGAAAAGACCGTGCATTATCTTTAAGTTTCGCCAATAATCTTATGACCGAAATACAAGGAAACGAAGTGGTGATTGGTCTTGGATATAGAATTAAGGACCTGCGAATTGGAACAAATTTCGGAGGGAAGAAAAAGATTTTGAAAAGTGATCTTAACTTCAAGCTTGACCTTTCAAGAAGGGATAATAAGACCATCATTCGTTACCTTGATATAGAAAATAACCAAACCACGGCGGGACAGACCATATATGGGCTTCAGTTTACTGCAGATTATGCGCTGAGCAAGAACTTAACCGCCTTATTTTATTACGATCATACATTTTCGGAATATGCGATATCGACCGCATTTCCACAAACCACCATTAGAAGTGGGATCACCTTGCGATATAACTTTGGAAACTAAATAATTATTGAATAATACTAAACTGTTATGAGTGTACCTTCAGACTTAAAATATACAAAAGACCATGAATGGGTGCGAGTAGATGGAGACATTGCTACCGTAGGAATTACAGATTTCGCCCAGAGCGAATTAGGCGATATTGTATATGTGGAAGTAGAAACTGTCGATGAGACTCTGGATAAAGATGAAGTTTTCGGTACGGTGGAAGCGGTTAAGACCGTTTCGGATCTATTTTTGCCGTTATCCGGTGAGATTATCGAATTTAACGAGTCATTGGAGTCTGAACCAGAAAAAGTCAATTCAGATCCTTACGGAGAAGGTTGGATGGTTAAGGTTAAATTTTCAAACCCGGAAGAGCTAGACGAATTATTAGATGATGCGGGTTACAAAGCCAGTATTGGGGCGTAATACATTACTTTTTATTTGTGTTGTATACACTGTTGTAGTGACCTATGCTTTACTCACTCCAATACGTGATGTACCTCCTATAGACATTCCTCATTTTGATAAATACCTCCATGTGATCATACATTGGGGGCTCAGTTTTATTTGGTTAACCTACTTATTTTTAGGTGACCAAAGTCATATTTCTTCCAAATTTGTAGTGTTAGCTTTGATATCATGCTTCTTTTATGGCATAATTGTTGAAGCCTTTCAACACTGGTTCACGGAAACAAGAACCTTTGATTTTTTTGACATCGTTGCGAATGCAGCAGGTGAATGTTTAGGGCTTCTATCCTTTTGGGTAGTCAGAAAGAAGATGAGACATGCAAGTTGAACGCCTAAAATTCATTACTCATGGAAGTCAAAAAAAATCCCAAATTCGATTTAGGAAAGAGGAGTATGATCTTCTTTCAGATTGGAATGATATTCATGTTATTTTTAACATGGCAGGCGCTGGAGATCAAATCGTATGATACCGGCGAAACAGAACGCGATCTGGTGGATGTATCTGATGCGTTAGAAGAAATAATCCCAGTGACGGAACCATTGCAAGCTCCGCCACCTCCGCCTCCGGCACAAACGGTTACTGCTGTAATTATACAAGTAGAAGATGAGGCGGATATAGAAGAAACGATCATCGAATCTACCGAGACGGATGAAAATGCCGAGATTGCGGAGATTGAAGAAATTGACGAGGTAATCATTGAAGAAGAGATCATCAATGTTCCTTTTCATGTAATTGAAAACGTACCTATTTATCCGGGCTGTGAAAATTTATCGAACAACAATGAACGTAAGTTGTGTATGTCGCAAAAAGTTCAGCAGTTCGTTCAGAGTAAATTCAACACAGATCTGGCCGGAGAACTAGGTTTAGAAGGAAGACAGCGCATTCATGTGCAGTTTCGCATAGATAATAAAGGTAAAGTAGTGGATGTGCGCGCTCGCGCTCCACATCCCAGGCTTGAACAGGAAGCAATTAAGGTTGTATCATCACTGCCCGATATGCAACCTGGTAAGCAAAGCGGAAAACCGGTAGGGGTGCAGTATGCATTACCCATCTTATTTGAAGTTAAGACCGATTGAGTAAAATTTTTTAAACTTTCCGTATTAGACTTTACTTTATATAAGAAATTAGCTATTTTAGCAACTATATAAACATTCTATTATGGAAAGTAAGAAAAGCCCGAAGGCTGACGTAAGTAACAGAAGTATACTCTTTTTTCAATTAGGGTTAATTATTATGCTCTTGATTTCCTGGAGTGCGATCGAATATAAAACGTACGACAAATCTGATTTGGGTCGTGATATGTTAGATGTTTCCGATGAACTGGAAGAAGAAATTCCAATTACCCAACCTATTGAACCACCACCGCCACCACCGCCACCACCACCAGCTCCTGAAGTGATCGAAGTGGTTGAGGACGAAGAAGATGTGGAAGAAACCATAATAGAATCTACCGAAACCGATACGGAAGAGGAGATTGTTGAGATCGAAGAGATCGAAGAAGTGGTGGAAGAAGAGATTGCAGACGTACCATTTGCCGTTATTGAAAATGTTCCTGTTTATCCGGGATGTGAAGGTGCTGGAAATAACGATGCCAAGAAAAAATGTATGTCTGAAAAGATACAGAAGTTCGTTCAGAAGAAGTTCAATAACGAACTTGCCAACGATCTTGGTCTTGATGCCGGAAGACAGCGTATTTCGGTTCAGTTTAAAATAGACCGTAACGGAAATGTTACCGGTGTACGAGCCAGAGCACCTCACCCAAAGTTAGAGCAGGAAGCAATTAATGTAGTAAAGCAATTGCCTAAAATGACACCCGGAAAACAAAGAGGAAAAGCTGTGGGTGTACTTTACGCACTACCTATCGTTTTCGAAGTTCAGAACTAAAAACATTTCCATATAAGTTAAAAAAAGTCTCCGGAATCACCGGAGACTTTTTTTTGGCATAACAGTTGTATTTATATAAATACTATTAATCCTTAAATACGTACGTTATGAAACCATCAGTACAGAATTTCAAAAGCGATCAACCAAAAATGCTTTCGAAAAGAGAGGATAAAAAAAGTGTAAATCACAAATGGAATTCCCGTTTGTATTTTCAGTTAGGACTTATTGTGAGTCTGGCAATTACCATTGTGGTTATTGAAAGCACATACGGTCTAACTGTAATCAAAGATGTAGCCGTAGGCAAAGATCCTATCATGGATCCTCCTACTGTTATATATGAGATCGAAAAACCCAAGCCGGTTGTTGTTCCGGTAGCTAAAGTAGAAGAAAAGAAGCCGATAGTTCGTGAAAAAGTTATCTCTGAACAGATCGCGGTTGTAAAGAACGACCTCACTATGAATATTGAAACACCGGTGGCGGCTACAGATACACCTACTATTCCGGTTAGTACAACTACGGAAACTACAAAACCTGCTACAATAGTTAATCCTACCATGGATGTGCTTTCTGTTGAATTTGTTCCTGTTTTCCCTGGTTGTGAGTCCGCAGGGTCTAATGAGGAGAGAAGGATGTGTATGCAGGATAAAATCAGGGCTTTTATATCTAAAAAATTCAATACTGATGAGTTCGCTTATCTGGATTCGGGAAAGCAATTTCGAATAGACGTACAATTTATGATCGATAAAAACGGAAATGTTCAGGAGGTTAGGTCAAGGGCTCCCGAACGCTCCCTCGAACATGAAGCCGAAAGGGTTATTAAACTTTTACCTACGGTGAAACCCGGTATGCAGGGAAAAACACCTGTGGATGTTATTTACAGGATTCCGATAATATTTAAAACAAACTAAATTGTTGAAAACCGCTGTGATAACACAGCGGTTTTTTTGTGATCGTGGTTTTAAAAAAGCCGTATCTTTCTGCAAACAATTACGAACCCAATGAAATTAATCGCCTCGATCCTTTTCATTTTTGTGCTATTTCCAGTTTTCTCACAAACAAATACTTCCACCTTCGAGAAATATCCCGTGTTCCCCGATTGTGCCGATGCCAACATCGATCAGCTCAAACTGTGCTTCAATAATACGTTGCAGGAGTTTGTGTACAACAATTTTGAAGTGCCGGACATTGTTACTACCGAAAATTATAAAGGAGCTGTTGCCGTTTTTTTCGAGATCGACAAGGAGGGAAAATTCAGGGTGATCATGGTGGACGCAGTTTACGATCAATTAAAACAGGAGGCACGAAGAGTATTCGAAATGCTTCCGCAGATCCAACCGGCTACCTATAATGGCGAGCCTACCTATGTGCAGTTCACCTTAGCCATCAAGATCCCCAAAGTGGCTCCTGTTGAGGAAGAAGTAACTTCCGTAGCCACAACAAAGACCCAACCGGATGAAGTAGTATTGAACGAGTATGACAACCTGGAAAAATTACCCTATGAAAATGAAGAGTACACCAGCCAGATCAACATACCACTCTCGCATCATTCGTACAGTTTGTTCGACCCAGCCCTCAACAGAATAGGACAAAACAATCATACGGCTCAAAAGCCCTATTTATATTCGGAAGTAAATCGATATTACAACTTCGAAGAAGAGAATTCGAAAATACTAAAGAATAAAAGCTCATGGCTTGGCAGAAAGTTCTGGAACGAACATATGGTCACCATTAAAGGAAAAGACTACTGGATCACTCTCGATCCCGGTGTAGATCTGCAGCTAGGAAAGGATACAGATGCAGACATAGATACCTATAACAATACGCGGCTGGTTTATACTCAGGGAGGTATTGGAAAGAACTTTAACTTCTTTGCGGTGATCTATGAGAGTCAAGGTAGATTTGCAGACTATTTCAATCGATTTGCTGAAGCCCGCAAACCCGATGGTGGAAATCCGGCAATTATTCCCGGAAGAGGAATTGCCAAAGACTTTAAAGAAGACTCATACGATTATCCACTGGCGACAGGACATATCTCGTATTCTCCGTCAAAAACCTTTAATTTTCAGTTGGGTCATGGAAAAAATTTCATAGGCGACGGTTACCGTTCCCTATTATTTAGTGATAACGCCAGCCCATATCCGTTTTTTAAGATCAATACTACTTTTTGGAAGATCAAGTACACAAACACCTGGATGTCGCTTCGTGATGTTAGACCTGAAGTTACTGCCGACGGATCTTTCAGAACCAAATACATTGCAAATCATTATTTGAGTTATAACGTGACCAAAAGACTTAATATCGGGTTATTCGAATCTGTGATATGGCAAAATGATAACGATCGTGGATTCGATTTCAATTATCTCAATCCGGTGATCTTTTATCGCGCTATTGAATTCTCGACCGGGTCGCGAGGTGGAAATGCCATTATTGGGCTTAGTGGAAAATTTAAATTTAGCGATGATGTCAATGTATACAGTCAGCTAATCATAGACGAATTCTCCTCGGGTGATATTTTTGGTGGAGACGGAAGTTATAAGAATAAGATTGGTTACCAGCTTGGAGCCAAATATTACGATGCTTTCAAGGTAGACGGCTTAATGCTGCAAGCCGAATACAACCGTGTACGGCCCTATACTTACTCTCATAATACAGTTATTCTCAATTACGGCCATAACAATCAGTCCCTGGCACATACTTTAGGGGCTAATTTTTCTGAATTTATTGCTATTGCGCGCTATCAGCGCGGAAGGATATTTGGCGATGCGAAATTGATCGTTGCGAAGCGAGGCTTCGAATTCAATACCGAGGAGGATATGTTCTTTTATGGCGGAAGTATTTATGGTTCTGAAGACAACAGGATATCGGATAACGGGAACGATCTGGCTCAGGGTAATACCACCGATTTCCTTCATGCCGAATTACAAGCAGGATATTTATTGAATCCGGCCACAAACCTTAAAGTGTATGCCAGTGTTATCTTTAGAGATTTTAAACCGGAGATCGATACGGCTGAAATTTTTGAAAACCAAACCACCTGGTTTAATTTTGGGATTCGAACCGATCTGTTTAATTGGTATTACGACTTCTAGTCGTCTCCCTTCTCACCTTTATTATCCTTGTTGGCTTTAGCTGCGTTTTGTTTTTTACGAATATCTTCTATTTGCCGTGCTCTTCTGTCCCTGTCGGCCCGATTATAATCGAAAGCGACGGCATCGTATATAGTTTTTAGAAAACGTTCGGTTGTAATAAAACCATCCCCGTAACCTTGCCGATCATAATCGGCTGTGATTTCAGACATAGCAAGAATTTGCTGCTCATTTTTGCCGTTCAGGTGCTGGAACTTTACCCTGTTATAGATGTTTTCTAGTAGTAATTTGAGATTTTTCACGTCTTCGAAGGTTGAAACATTACCGTGGCCAGGGATAAACTTGGTGTCTCTGTTGCCCAAGCCAAGTATTTGTTCAAGCCCTTCCATATAGCCGGAAACCGTCCCTCCGTTCTCAACATCGATGAAAGGATATTTTCCCGAAATAAAGACATCGCCCGTGTGGATCACGTTCGCTTTTGTAAAATGAACAAGAACATCCCCATCGGTATGAGCGTTCTTTAAATGTGTAACAACTATTTCTTCCCTGTTGAGATAAAAGGTCATTGTTTGGTCAATGGTTATCTTAGGCAAAACCGTTTCATGAATTTTATTTGGGCTGGTTTCTATAGCATTAATAAGATTTGTTCTTACGTTTCCATGTGCTACGATGGTTGCGCCTTCATTGGCCATATTCGAATTACCCCCGGTATGATCGCCATGATGATGGGTGTTAAGAATATATTTGATAGGCTCTTTAGTAAACTTTCGGATGTCTTTCAGAAGATCTTCAGAAATATCCTCGAATTGTGTATCGATCATAAAAACACCATCATCGCCAAAACACAACCCGATATTTCCTCCGCGGTTCTTGTATAAATAAATTTTATTCCGAACAGGAACTATCCTGGAATCACCTTCTTCTTCGCCATCTGTTTGCCCGGACGCACCCAAGGGCATTAAAAGTAGAAAGGAAAGGAGGACTATTAAATATTTCATTTTTCTTCAAGTTTTAATTAGCATCACAAAATAGTAAAAACCGCAAATATAAAGCGAACAATGTCCTATTTATATTGTGAAAAAAGGGCAGGAGCAGTATCTTTGCAACTTCATATGCCATAACAGTATTAGGGCATTGTTAAAAAGATGAGCTTGTCGACCACCCGGACATATTCTACACCCAGATCGTTAATCAGAAATTTTACTGAAATTACCAAAATGCGCTTATCGGTAAGCGTGGTATTTTCATCAATTGCGGGCTATTTATTAGCGGTTGAAACGGTCGATTTTTACACCCTGTTTCTTTTATGTGTTGGTGGTTATTGTATGGTTGGAGCATCTAATGTTTATAATCAGATCATTGAGCGTGACCTTGATGCATTAATGGACAGAACGAAAGACCGACCTATTCCGGCGGGACGCATGGGCGTTACATCGGCATTCGTACTTGCGAGCATACTGACATTAGCAGGAATTGCGTTGCTTTATATCATCAATCCAAAGACGGCTTTGTTTGGGGCGATCTCCATCTTCATGTATGTAAGTTTATACACGCCTTTAAAAACAAAAACACCTTTAGCTGTTTTTGTGGGGGCTTTTCCCGGAGCCATTCCCTTTATGCTAGGTTGGGTTGCCGCTACGAACGATTTTGGCATTGAGCCCGGAACCTTGTTCATGATACAATTTTTCTGGCAGTTTCCTCATTTTTGGGCAATAGGATGGTTTCTATTTGAAGACTATAAAAAAGGCGGGTTCTTTATGCTTCCGAATGGAAGGCGTGACAACGGGACAGCAATACAGATTATACTCTATTGTGTCTGGACCGTATTAGCTTCTCTGGTTCCGGCTGCAGGCGTTACAGGAAACCTGTTTTTGAGTCCGATCGCTGCGGTTCTTATCGCAGGCATTGGAGTTTGGCTGATCTATTATGCTGTCCGACTCTACAAATTAAAAACAGATAAGGCAGCCAGACAGCTTATGCTGGTAAGTGTGAGCTACATCACCTTACTACAGATAATATATGTGGTAGATAAATTTTTAAGATAATGGATTATACAGACGGAAGTGAAGAGTTAAAAAGACGGCGTGCAAAGAAGATGATGCTTTGGTTTGGCATCATTAGTTTGTCCATGAGTTTTTTGGGATTTACCAGTGCTTACATTGTGAGTAGTACTCGTGAAGACTGGCTGGAAAACTTCCAGATCCCACAATCTTTCTACATTAGTCTTGTAGTGATTATTGTGAGTAGTGTGACAATGCATTTTGCACTGCGTAATGTAAAAAGGGAGAAAAATAAGGCCGGGACCTTTCTATTGCTAACAACTTTCATACTAGGCCTGATTTTTATTTGGTTGCAGTTAAGAGGGTTCGACGAGATTATAGGGATATTTGGATATAACCCAACCGGCCCTACAAGTAATATCACTTATACGTATATATTTTTAATTGCAGCAGTACATATTGCACATATCGCAGTGGCATTATTGGCACTGCTTGTAGTAATTTATAATCATTTTAAACTGAAGTATAGAAACGGAAATACCCTGGGGATAGAATTGGCAGCCACATTCTGGCATTTTGTAGATATATTGTGGATCTACCTCTTTTTCTTTTTCTATATTATGCGATAGAAATAATTGTAATTCAATAGTTTCAATAGGCGTGATACATAGCGAAGCTTAACTTGTTTTTATAAATTGAACACTGAAGTTTCGTTAGATAAAAAATAGTCGTATTTTTGGACCTTATTTAAAACCAATTTCTTTGTATGGAAGCTACTGTTGCTCAAACAGGCACAGAAGGAAAAACTTGGGGAGGCGGTAATCGCCCACTTAATGCCAGCTACGGAAAAATGATGATGTGGTTCTTCATCGTTTCGGATGCTTTAACCTTCTCGGGATTTCTTGCCTCATATGGATTTTCAAGATTTAAATTTATTGATGCATGGCCGATAGCCGATGAGGTGTTCACCCACTTCCCTTTCTTGCATGGTGTTGATGCACCTATGTACTATGTGGCTTTTATGACCTTCATTCTTATTTTCTCCTCTGTAACTATGGTATTAGCCGTAGATGCCGGGCATAAGATGCAAAAGAATAAAGTAATTATCTATTTGTTCCTTACCGTGATAGGGGGTCTTATTTTCGTAGGATCTCAAGCCTGGGAATGGGCTACGTTCATTAAAGGAGATTACGGTGCCGTTGAGACAAATGGTGGAAAGATACTGCAGTTTCTCGATAAAGATGGAAAACGTGTTGCTATTGGCGACTTCGCTGTTCCTTTACCGAGCACGGCAAAGACACATACCGAAGGGAATGGAGTTTGGTATATGGAAGGCGGAACCACAACCACTTTCAATTACGAAGAAGTAAAGGAAGGATTTCTTGCCAATGAAAATCTTCTCATACGAGACCAGGAACTAGTTCCTGATATGGCTGCACTTCGTGCATCCGATCTGGAAGCAGATAAGCAGGAAGTAGCTCGATTGGAGCGCTCATATATCAATCTGGATGAAATAGGAGAGAAAGCGATATATAATCGCGAAATGAGTGTAGATAAATTAGTGAACGACGGGAAACTTGTTGTTGAAGGTGCCAACCTGAAACACAATGAATACGGGACCCCACTGTTTGCAGACTTCTTTTTCTTTATTACCGGTTTCCACGGTTTTCACGTTTTTTCCGGTGTAATCTTCAACCTGATCATTTTCTTTAATGTGGTAATTGGCACCTACGAAAAACGCGGGCAGTACGAAATGGTTGAGAAAGTAGGTCTTTACTGGCACTTTGTAGATTTGGTCTGGGTATTTGTATTTACCTTCTTTTATCTTGTATAGTATTATAAATTAAGAACATGGCACACGATCATAAACTTCAAATATTCAGAGGACTTGTAAAATTTAAGTCGAATGAAAGAAAGATCTGGGGTGTATTCACCTTCTTATCCATTGTAACGATCATAGAAGTAGCATTGGGTATAATAAAACCGGAGTTTCTTACCGAGAACCGGTTTTTGGCGATGCGATTGCTAAACTGGATCTTTATTGTTCTTACTCTTGTAAAAGCTTATTATATTACCTGGGATTTTATGCATATGCGTGATGAGGTTAGGGCTCTCCGTCGTGCTGTTGTATGGACTGCGATCTTTCTTATATGCTATCTTGTCCTTATATTACTAATTGAAGGAGATTATATCTTCGACGTTTACAAAAACAATTATATTAAATTTAGCTTTTAAGAGTACACCTTATATTAAAAACCCTGCCTGGCAGGGTTTTTTTATGCTTATAAAAAATCGTTAAGAGGTTGTTTTCCGCTTAATTTGGGAGTATTTTTGTAAGAGATTATCTGCTATGCAAATTAAAAAGTATTTAGTTTTAGGAGTATTGTTCCTTTTACCGCTCTCCATGTATATATTCTTCGCGTCTGGAAAGGATAATTTTGGAAGACTACCTGTACTTACAGAGAACATCGTGGAGATTGATAAGTTCATTTCGCCCGATCCCGACACGATTCGACTTCAAAACAGTATTACTATTTTAGGATTCTTCGGAAACGATCCATTGGCAAACAAAGTGAATGCCTATAATCTGGCGCATAAGATATACAAGAAGAACAGGGGATTTAACGATTTTCAGATCGTG
>CAJQNO010000189.1 GCA_905479745.1 uncultured Flavobacteriaceae bacterium
AAAGTAGGTATATCTGCAGTATTATGAAAGTGAATAACTTATTTTGCAGGTTGCCAAAAAGATAGCTACATTAGCATACCTTAAATTTAAAGAAATCATGAAAAGACTAGTACTTATAGCGCTTGTTGTCTTAATTGGACACTCTGTTCAGGCGCAGGCAAAAATTAGTTTCAAACAAGAAACCATTGATTACGGTAAGATCGCTAAGGGCAGTGATGGTGTTCGTGCATTCGAATTTACCAACACAGGTGATAAACCATTAATTATCAGCGATGTGAAGTCGAGTTGCGGCTGTACTGTACCAAAAAAACCGGACGGGCCTGTGGCACCTGGCGCATCCAGTGTCATCCAGGTAAAGTATGATACAAATCGAGTTGGTCCCATCCGTAAAACGGTAACTGTTTATTCAAACGCCGATGAACCAATTAAAGCGCTTAAGATAAAAGGAGAAGTTTTAGCCGAAGGCAAAAGTGTCCTTGAAAAGACCAAATAATCAATATTAACTTAAAAAACCCTTGCTCTGGCAGGGGTTTTTTTATAACACTTCCTTTAGGATAAATTTTTTCTTCTGAAAGATTCCATTCCTGGAGATTTCCATATAAATAGTCCTTCCGGCCTTTGAAGAGAAGAGGCTAATTATTTCGTACAATTTGTATTTATAGCACGCTTTTCCGTTTATGGAAAGTACTTCATCACCTTTCTGTATACCTGCCAATGCAGCCGGGGATCCTTCCCGTACTTCAACAACTACAAATTTAGGGGCTAAAAAGAATTGCAAGGTGGGCGACTTATAAACATCGAAAATAGCAGAAGCTTCCCTCTTTTTAGTGGTCATGGTAACCGGATCTATTTTAAAATAATCTACTTCTCTTACCGGGATGAGCCCGTCATGTTCAAGAGTAAGTCCTGCCATATTATAATAAAACGGATCGTCGAAGTGCTTATTCTTCTTTAGCGTCATGGTTTGATTTCTATAATCCATGATCACCGTAAATCGTCTAAGTACTTCACTGCCCAGGCTACCTTTTCGCTCGGGAATCGATCTTATGTTTTTAACAGTATTGGTATCGGGAAATGAGGTAGTTACATCTTCAAGCCGGAACGAACTAAGCCCCAGCCCCTTTATCTTGGATCTCTTTCCGAATATATTTCCACTTAGCCCGAGCCCCAGGAAATCATTGAAGTAATTCCGTGGGTTGTTTACAATAAAATCTGATTCTTCGAAAAGCCACAGCCCATCACTCGAACCCGAATCGATTAGTACAAGAGATTCCATAGGTTGTGTTCGAGATTCTACAGTGACCATCATATAAGGCTTCTTGTTATGAAACTGCAGCCTGAAATCACTACAACCCTTACACCTCTTTTTACGATATTTATTGGGTTTATAAAGAGTTACCCGCTTAGAGGAATAATCTGTTTTAACTACAAAATCCTTGAAGAGATCAAACCCTATGATGCCGTGAATAGGCACTCCCATTCGAGTGGAAAAATTGATCTTTTTATCTAGTACCATATAGATCCTGTGCTGTTTATCTACAGCCTTCCCCACTTTAATGGTGTTATTATTGCTAAGAATAGCATCTATAGACCCCCCCTCTCCGAGTCCGCGAAGTTTCACAGGGGAGGCATTATTAAGCTGTAATGAGTCTAGTTCTTCCACCGAGAACAGTAGCGTGGAACTAACCCCGGTATCGAGAAGAAATGATAGTTCGGTGCCATTTATCTCAACCGGAATGATAACCAGATTATTAACTAATTCGAAGGGAATCTTATCTCTGGAAATTGCTTCAGGAAGAGTAAAATGGCTCTGTGCATTCCCCAGTAGACAGATAATTAGGGTGAATACCGAAAGAAGGTAGGAACGTGTGGAGTTCGCTAATTTTTCCATCGTATTGAAGATATGGAAAAATTAGCGAACGCCTTGTTTTTCACCATGGATTTATAAAATATATTTCGCAACTTTGCCGCATAAGATATGCCATATGCCTATAGTCTCAGAAAAGGGCCGTTCGATGCCCGAATCCCCGATTAGAAAATTGGTTCCCTATGCCGAAAAAGCTTATAAGGCGAACAAAACGGTTTACCACCTCAATATTGGACAGCCCGATATAAAAACTCCCGTGGCAGTGATGGATGCGGTTGCCAATCACGCTCTGGAAATACTGGCTTATTCCCGTTCGGAAGGTTCTGAAGAATATCGGGAAAAAATCGCAAAGTACTACCACAGTAAGAATATCATGGTTGAGGCCAAGGATATCATAGTTACAACGGGGGGAAGCGAAGCCTTGCTCTTCGCTATGGGGTCTATCGCCGATGCAGGTGACGAGATCATTATCCCGGAACCATTTTACGCAAATTATAATGGTTTTGCCCTGGCTTCAGGGGTGAAGATAGTACCGGTAATATCAAAAATTGAGAACAATTTTGCCCTACCTCCTATTGCCGAATTTGAAAAACTTATCACCCCTAGAACAAAAGCCATCCTTATTTGCAACCCGGGTAATCCAACGGGCTATTTATATTCGAAGGAGGAAATCCACAAACTCGCCACAATCGTAAAGAAACACGATCTGTTCCTGGTAGCAGACGAAGTTTATCGCGAATTTGTGTACGACGGGTTAAAGCATTATTCGATATTGGAAGAGGAAGGGATGGACAATTACGGGATTCTTGTGGATTCTGTTTCCAAGCGCTACAGTATGTGTGGTGCCAGGATTGGTTGTCTGGTTTCGAAAAACAAAGAAGTGATCCATACGGCTCTTAAATTTGCTCAGGCGAGATTGAGTCCGCCAACCTTTGCACAGATCGCCAGTGAGGCCGCCCTGGATACTCCGCAGCAGTATTTCGACGAGGTGATAGCCGAATATAAAGACAGGAGGGATACCCTTATAAATCTATTGAAAGAAATACCCGGTGTAAAAGTTGGCTACCCCAAAGGAGCTTTCTACTGTATCGCCGAATTACCAATAGAGAATAGTGACGACTTTGCTCAATGGCTGCTGGAATCCTTCGATGTAGATGGAGAAACTGTCATGGTGGCACCTGCTGCCGGATTTTACTCTACAGAGGGTGTTGGTAAGAACCAGATCCGGATCGCATATGTACTTCGTAAAGAAAGCCTTATCAAAGCCGTTAAAATTTTGAAGGCTGCCTTGGAACAATACCCCGGCTAATGCAGATCGAAAAGAACAAATCGCTGCGAGTATACAATACTTTTGGTATTGATGTGAATGCCAGCGCGTTTATTTCGGTTGGTTCTGTTGAAGATCTAAGGACCATTATTAACCAATACGACAAAGAGGAGCTCTTTATCCTGGGAGGAGGTAGCAATATGTTGCTTACCCGGCCTCTCGAAAAGCTTGTAATACACATCAACTTGAAGGGAATCGAGGTTATCTCTGAAACAGAATCGGATGTTTTACTAAAAGTCATGGCGGGAGAAAACTGGCACGAACTGGTTATGTATTGTATTGAAAGAGATTACGGTGGTATTGAAAACCTTTCTCTCATCCCGGGTAATACCGGAACTGCCCCAATTCAGAACATAGGTGCCTACGGGGTGGAACTTAAGGATGTGTTTGTGCAGTGTACAGCCCTGGAATTAGCCTCGGGAAAAGAAGTGAAATTTGATAAGAAAGCATGCAATTTTGGATACCGCAATTCGATCTTTAAGAATGAGGCGAAAGACCAATATATTATTACCTCGGTTACGCTGAAACTCACCAAAAAAGACCACAAGCTTAATATTAGCTACGGCGCGATCGGCGATGTTTTGGCACAAAGAAATATCACTCAACCAACCATACGAGATATTTCGGAGGCGGTGATCGCCATTCGCAGATCGAAATTACCCGATCCTAACATATTAGGAAACAGCGGTAGTTTTTTTAAGAACCCTGTACTTTCTTCCGAAGAATTTAAACATTTCAGAAACAGTCATCCGGATGCGCCGTTTTACGAAGTTTCGGCAACCGAATTCAAGATTCCTGCCGGCTGGCTTATAGACAAGGCAGGCTTTAAGGGAAAACGATTTGGGGATGCCGGGATCCACGAACACCAGGCGCTCGTATTGGTAAATCACGGAAATGCTACCGGTGCCGAGATCTGGGAACTGGCGCTAAAGATTCAGAAAAAAATAAAAGAATTATTCGGTATCTATATAGAACCCGAAGTGAATGTGTTTTAATCCATTCCCAGGACATTGTCCACTATGTGCAAAACACCATTGGTCGCCTGGATGTCGCTCTTCCCAATTTTAGCAACCTTTCCTTTACTATCTGTAACAAGGATATCATTATTCTTGCTGCTCACTGTTAGTTTTTCTCCAGAAAGAGTGGTTAGGGTCACAGGACCTAGTTTAAGACTCTGCATTAGAGACACGGTATTGTGGTCTCCCTTAATGATATGATCCTGTACCAGACGGATAAGCCGGGGTTTATTTTCTGAACGCGGAAGACTTTTCAAGAACTCTTCGTCCATTG
>CAJQNO010000190.1 GCA_905479745.1 uncultured Flavobacteriaceae bacterium
GTGGTAGTAAAGGAGCCTTTGCAGGAGGTGTGGCTCAATATCTCATGCAGGAAAGAGGCTTCGATTATCAATTATTTGTCGGCACTTCAACGGGCAGCCTGCTAATTTCGCATCTTGCTTTGGACAACCCCGAGAAAATCAAGAAAGTGTATACCTCGGTACGCCAGGAAGATATCTTTAGTCATCGTCCTTTCGTAGTAAAAAAAGGAAAGTCTGGGGAAAAACAGATCGGGATCGATCATTTTAAGGTGTTGCGTAATTTTTGGAGAGGGAGTAAGACTTTTGGTGAAAGCTATAATCTTAGAACGTTGATATCCAATACCCTAACCGAGAAAGAGTTTGAAAAATTACAGGCAAGCAGCAAGGATGTGGTGGTAACAGTTTCTAACCTGTCTTTAAACCAGGTAGAATATAAATCTGTAAACGATTTTAATTATAGTGATTTTTGTGATTGGATCTGGATCTCTTGTAATTACATACCATTTATGAGCCTGGTAAAGAAAGATGGCTGTGAGTATGCAGATGGAGGCTTTGGGAGCATGGTGCCTATAGAAGAGGCCATCAACAGGGGTGCCACTATTGTAGATGTTATTATCCTGGAAACCGAAATGACATACTATAACCGTATGCATTCCAGGAATCCGTTCTCCCTTCTCACCAATATGCACGCCTTTATGCTGGACAGGGTAGAGAAACAAAATATTCGAATTGGTAAATTTGTGGCAGGACACCACAAGGCTGTGATCAACTTCTATTATACACCAACAGTGCTTACTACCAACTCACTAATTTTCGACAATAAACAGATGACCCAGTGGTGGGATAGCGGTTATCTTTATGCTAAGAGTCAGAATGAAGAAACCAGCGAAATTCATCCGAAGGATTCTTAAAACAGTTCGCCTACCTCTTTTTTGATATAAGCCAGGGCTTTCTGAGAGGGGGTGATCTCTTCCATGAAGTTCCGAAGTAAATATTCACGCATTTGGTCGGCGCCATTGTCCTTTTCATGCATAGCGGCCTGCCTGATAATATGAATCGTGGCATTTTTTGCAGCATTCACAAGATTCCAGCATTCCGGGGTCACATAGATCTGTTGTGCCACATTGTGCTCAAATTCTTGTTCAATATTATTAATAAGCAGGGTTTCGTACTTCTCAATGTCGTCTGAGAATGGTTTTACGCGAATAAGTAGCTTATTAGGGTCCAGACGCTCCATAAGCAGTGTTATGCGCTCATAGGCCTGTAAACGCATTGGTAGCACTTTATTCTGGGCTTCTTTCTGAATTAAATACCTGCGGCGCCCTTCTTCATTCGCTGTATGGCCTTTGAAAAAATAATAAGCAATGATCCCAACCACTATGGCAGGTAACAAGTAGGCTACGTAGTTCAGTATCTGAGAAATATCTTCCATAATTTAACGGTCTTACAGCAAACTTAAGATTTTTTTCCATTTGCACAAGATAACGTTCATCGAACCAAATAAGTATTTCATCGCTTCACAATGAGGGTAAATAACCCCGCTATTCATTCTTGGCTGTAGTTCGGATACATTGCAACCTAATTCAGAATAACACTTTAAATGGCTAAAACGATGAAAACAAAAATTACTTTATTCATGGCAGCCTTATTAATAAACTTCGCCGTGAATGCCCAATATCAGAAAAGTATCATAGAGAGCAATAGGCACTTTCACGATCTTAACATTGTACCTTTAACGGATGGTAGTTCCGATTATGTAGTCGCAGGTAACCTGTTCAACGCTTCACTTTCAAGTGGCCTATTGATGTTGCAACGAATAGATAATCTGGGCAACGTGGTCTGGATCAATCAATATACACATTCAACTTTTCAAAACCTGCGAATTTTCGACGCTGTTGCCTACGAAAGTCTTGTGGTAATCACCGGCTCGGTAGATGTGGCCGGATCGCGTCATGTGTTTATCTCTAAAATTCATGCGACCACAGGTTTAATGATCGACGCAAAGTATTACGAAATTGTTTCGGCTAATTTTAATTCGGTCGGACTCCATATCGAAGCCACCGAAACCGATGCTTCAGGGAATGGTCTAGGTGATGTTGGTTTTATAGTGAGCGGTTTCTTTAGTGACTGTTATAACGTTAATGTAAATTGTAATAACAATATTGGTTTCGTGCTTCGTACCGATTTTGGTCTAAATGAACTTTGGACGATCGAGATCGACACAAACTTATCTACAAATACAGACGATTTCGATTTTGCAAATGGTATCACCGAGACGGATAATGGTTATTTAATTACAGGAAGTTGCACCGCTCAATTGGCTTTGGGAGGCGAGCAACAGGCCGTACTTGCACATAAAATTGATTTTTTGGGGGCTGTTCAATGGGATCAGAGTTATTACTTCGGTAATAACAGGGATATAAGCGTGGACGCTTATTACGATAGTGCGGCAGACGAGTTATTTATGCTTACCAATTATTCTTTTTCGCATTATTTTGGAATTACTGTATTGGACGATAGCGTACCGGGGGCAGGTTCTATAGATCTTTCAAGGAGTTGGTATGCCTTTGAATGGAACGACCTGAACCGATATGGCTTCACCGTTATGGAATCTGTTGCTGATGCGAATAATTTAGTGATATCGGGCTACGATAGGGATGAATCATGGGTAGATGGAAATAATAATCCGCAATTTGGAAACAGCAATGTGTTTGTATACGAATTCAATAAAACCACTGGGAGCCAGGTGGGGCCGTTGTATCAATATACGGTGCCTCATGTAGAACCCACCGGGGATGATTACAATTTTTGGTTTTGGCAAATGCCGCTTATATATTACCCGGATATTAGTTATCAGATAAACGATCCTGCCAATGTGAACTCCGCTTACTACCATCTTGGATATCGCACTATGGGAACAGGAACTACTCAATCTGAGATGTTCCGTACAACAAGTGCAAAGATCAACAACTGCGATTATATTGACAGAACGATTAATACCGCTGGTATAAACCCTATCTCGGTTCCGGTTATTTCGGGCTTTGTTCCCAATACCGACTTTACAACTTCCATCAATAATGCGCCTGTAACAATAACAGAAAACTTTTGCGAGTCTACCTTGGGGATAGGTGATGCAGGATACGAACAACCTGGTATATACCCTAATCCTGCTTCTTCCCAGATCTTCGTAAGTGGAGGAGAGTTCACTCATTTCACGATTATTAGCTCTCTTGGCGCAATTGTGAAGGAAGGGAAGCTGAAGCCTGATAATTCGATCGCAATAGAAGATCTTAGCTCCGGAGTGTATGTGATTTACCTATTGGGAGAGAATGGCGAATTATTTGCTCATAAGTTTATAAAAAACCAGTAATAACTTGATTTTAAGTAAATTTAGTAAAGTCAAAATAAAAACAACATTGAATTCCCGGTTTGCCATTTTTCTGCTTGTTCTTTTCGTTTTTCTCTCTGTAAAAGCACAGAAATACGTTCATTATTCGGTGGAAGACGGGCTGCCGGGGAACATGGTTTACCGGGTAACTCAAGATAAGAACGGATTTGTATGGGCGATCACAGACAAGGGTATAGCCAGGTTCAATGGAAAAACTTTTAAAATATTCAATACAAAGAATGGGC
>CAJQNO010000191.1 GCA_905479745.1 uncultured Flavobacteriaceae bacterium
AAAAGTAATTTCACCCTGGATGATGTGGCCTATATAGGTACAGGTTTGGGTGATCCCCAGGACATAATAACTCCCCTGAAACAATTTATGGAAGAAGACCCGGGCAAGCCTAAGTTTTACTTTATGGAAATTTTCAATCCGGGACATATTCACAACCGGAGCACAGATTCTAAAGGAGTGGAAGGTGAGCGTAAATTGTGGCTTGAAGGACTGGAAACCGCAAATAATATTCTCAGGGAAGCTATAGACCACATCAAAGAAAACGATCCCAACGCCCTAATCATTATCATGGCAGATCACGGTGGTTTTGTTGGGTTGGAATACACTAAACAGATCTACTATAAAACCGAAGACAGGGATATTATCTATTCTATATTTAGTAGTCAGCTATCCATACATTGGCCGGAAGAAGAGGTCCCCGAGGCTGGTAAATCCATAAAAAGTGCAGTTAATGTGTTCCGGGCGGTGATTTCGTATCTCACAGAAGATACTTCTTATCTAGAGCATTTGCAGGATGATGGCAGTTATGTTATTTTGAATAAAGACGCCCCACAGGGGATCTATCAGTACATAGACGATAACGGAAATATCGTAATAAAGAAGCGATGACGAACATAGTACTTTTACCAACAACAATTCAATGAATACACTTGCTAAATTCATCAAGAACAAAAAACTTTTCCCGGTCTTTGTGGGATTTGCAAGTGGTATCTACCCGATAATTTTTTACTATTCCAACAATTACTCCCTTATCAATTCCTGGAAACACCTTGGGTTCTTTATATGTCTATTCCTGTTTGTACCCATGGTAACCTGCTATGTGGGCTATAGGATCTTTTCGAAAGAATCGCTTAAAGAATATAAAAAGTTCTTGCTCCCGTTTCTAAGTATACTCTTCTTCCTGTTTTATCTCGAGTTATCGGTATTTGCCTCTGTGAGATTATGGTTAACCCTTGCTATCGTCTTAATTGCCGTGCTGGCCGCGAAGTTTCTGCATCGCCACATGAAAAAGATTATGACGATCCAATTCATCCTGGCCTTCCTGGGACTATTCACCCTGGTTCCTGTGCTGGCGAAACAAATTAACTATACAGACGAATGGATGCAATTGCCGGATAAGATCGATGAAGCAGTATTCAAGAAAAAACCCAATGTGTATTTCATTCAACCGGATGGATATGTAAATTTTTCTGAAATAGATAAAGGTTACTACAAGATCGATAATGAAGAATTTAAATCTTTTCTTGAAGGATCCGGCTTTACACTCTACGATAACTTCCGAAGCAATTATGCCTCAACACTTTCTTCCAACATGGCAACCTTTGCCATGAAGCATCATCACTATAATACCGGATTTAATTTTACGGAGGTGATCAACGCCAGAGAGGTGATCATGGATGCTAACCCTGTTTTAAATGTGTTCAAAAAAAATGGGTATAAAACGCATTTTATTGCAGAATGGCCCTATCTAATCGCTAACAAGCCTAAGATTGGATACGATTTCAGCAATTTTACCAACAAGGATATTTCTTTGATAGGAACCGGATTCTCGACGGGAAAAGAGATTTTCGAACCTCTGGAGCAATCTATCGCACAAGATAGTACGCAACCAAAATTCTACTTTATCGAGATCTTTAAACCCGGTCATGTACCGGCAATGAAAGAAAAAACCAAGGGCGCAGAAATTGAGAAAGGTCTTTGGGAAAAACGTCTGGATACCGCAAATATCAAACTAAAGCGAGCTATCAATATCATTAAAGAAAGGGATCCTAATTCGCTTATCATAATCATGGCAGACCATGGTGGATTTATCGGTATGGATCATACCCTGCAAATGCGCATAAAGTCTGAAGACAGAGACTGGGTTTATACAATTTTTAGCTCCCAACTGGCAATTCACTGGCCGGATGGCGCAGCACCCGAATTCGACACTGAATTCAAGACCCCGATAAATGTTTTTAGGATTCTATTTGCATACTTGTCGGAAAATGAGTCATATTTGAATTATCTTGAGGATGACGCAAGTTTTATGAAGATCGAAAGGGGTGCTCCTAAAGGTGTCTACAAATACATAGATGCCGATGGAAATGTAACATTTAAAAGGGTTTAGCTTATTTACACTGTAGTTAAATACACGATGGATCGCAAAGCAGAATGGGACCGTTTTTGCTATACTGCCAAGAATGCTACATTTTTATTTCAAAGGGATTTTATGGACTACCACAGTGATCGGTTTACCGATCATTCACTTATGATGTATAAAGATGAAGAACTCATTGCGGTTCTACCTGCCAACATCAAAGATAGAACGGTTTATTCGCATCAGGGGCTTACTTACGGTGGTTTTGTATTGAACGAGAAATGCAAGTTATTCGATGCGCTTGAAGCCTATAAGGCGATGTTACAATTTTTATTTTCTGAAGGGATAACATCCTTGTATTTCAGGGTGATCCCATCGTTCTATAATCTCCTTCCTTCCGATGAACTGGAGTATTTTTTATTCAGATCGGGAGCGACATTAGAAAAGCGGGATGTATTAATGGTGATCGATTATGCGTATAAGTTACGTTTTCAGAAGAATAGAAGAGAAGGGATAAACAAAGCGATCAGAAATGGGCTCACCGTAACCATAGACAATAACTATGACACCTTCTGGAATGAGATCCTTATTCCTAACCTGAAACAGAAACACGGTATTGCGCCTGTACATTCCCTTGACGAGATAAAGCTTCTGGCCTCGAGATTTCCGGATAATATTAAGCAAGTAAGCGTGTACAAGGAAGATAAGATGGTGGCCGGTACCACGGTTTTTTTAACGAAAACCACGGTGCACCCTCAGTATGTTTCGGGGAATCCTGACAAAAATTTCTTCGGAAGCCTGGACCTGGCGTATAATTTTATCATAAACGAATGCTGGCAGGATAAACGATATTTCGATTTCAATATCTCCAGTGAAGAGAATGGGGAGGTTTTAAACAGCGGTCTCATTTTCTGGAAGGAAACCTGTGGAGCCAGAACGTGGAAGGCAGACAACTATTTGGTGGACACCGCATCTTATAAACAACTAAATCTTAAAATAAAGTGATTCCGTTCCACGATTTACACGAGGTTAATCTCCGCTTCGAAGGCGACTTCAAGGCCAATTACGAAGAATTCCTTAACTCGGGGAGATATATTCTTGGGGAACAACTCCAACTATTTGAAAAAGAATTTGCCGATTACTGCGGAACGCTGGAATGTATAGGCGTTGGCAACGGTTTGGAAGCTTTACGATTAATACTGGAAGCTTATAAAGTAATGGATAGATTAAAGACAGGAGATGAGGTGCTAGTTTCGTCCAACACCTACATAGCTACTATCCTGGCAATTAAACAGGCAGGACTGAAACCCCTGCTTGTAGAAACCGATCCCAACACCTATAATTTTAAAATTGACGATCTGGCCAATGTTGTAACGCCTACTACCAGAGCCATCATGCCGGTGCATTTGTACGGGCAACTTTCGCCCATGGAGGAAATTAATTCCTTTGCAGACAAACATGGTCTGCTGGTTATTGAAGATGCAGCCCAGGCCCATGGTGCCAGAGATACTCATGGTAAATTTGCCGGGAACCTGGGGGATGCCGCCGGCTTTAGTTTCTATCCATCAAAAAACCTTGGAGCCCTTGGAGACGGAGGAGCTGTTACCACAAACGATACCAATTTGGCCGAGATCATCAGGAAACTTCGCAACTACGGTGCCTCATCAAAATACATCAACGAATTGCCAGGATTCAATTCCAGACTGGACGAGCTACAGGCGGTTTTCCTCAGGACGAAATTACCCTATCTAGATGCCGATAATAAGAGAAGAATGCAGATTGCAGCACGGTACCTTTCAGAAATAAATAACGAAAAGATCAGCCTGCCTGTGTATTCAGGTGCAACCGATCATGTATTCCATCTTTTTGTGATACGAGTAAAAGACCGGCTGGAATTTATGGAATATCTTAAAGATCACGGGGTTGGCAGTCTAATACATTATCCAATCCCACCTCATAAGCAGGCTGCCCTTAAGGAGTTGAACTATTTAAGTTTTCCACTTTGTGAGCAAATTCACGAGGAAGTTGTAAGCATCCCAATGAGCCCGGTAATGATGGACAATGAGGTTAGCCAGGTAATCTCAATTCTAAACGATTATTAATTGAAGATCCCTCAATTTATACGGGCTAATTTACTTCTCAAGATGACCTCCTTGAATGCGGTGGTTATCACCATCCGTTTGATCGTATCCTTGTTTATTCAAAGATTACTGGCAGAGATAGTTGGAGAGGCCGGTATCTCAAAGATCGGGCAGCTGCGAAACCTCTCTCAAATGCTTACTTCCATAAGTTCGGTGGGGATCTTTAACGGAGTGGTGAAATATGTGGCCGAACACAAGGAGAACAAGGAGCAATTGACAAAACTGTTTTCCTCTGCTTTCTTTTTTACGGTAATCGGGGTTGTTTGTTGTAGTCTCATATTGTATTTCGGTGCAGATCACATTAGTGAGTATCTATTTGGATCTAACAGTTTCAGCTATCTTATTAAGTTGATTTCGGTCACCGTCCCGTTTATTTCGATGCAGCGAATATTTAACGGCGTAGTGAATGGTCTTTCCATGTACAAGCAATTTGCCAAGATCGATCTCTTTGCATATCTCCTTAGCGCAATTTTAACGGTAACCCTACTGCTTAATTATAATATTGATGGTGCCTTGATCGCCATTGCCCTGGCGCCGGTAATTCAGCTGCTCGTATTGTTGTTCATATTCTTTAAAGTTTTGAAGGAATACGTGCAGTTTAATAAGATCTCCTTCAAAGCTCCGATGGGTAAAAGTTTGCTGGCATTTACTACCATGTCTTTGGTGTCTACCGTGTTACTGAATTATGTCGAGATCGATATTCGTACAATGATCGTAAACAGGATCACAGAGGAGGATGCGGGGATCTGGACAGCCATGACATTTATCTCAAAGAATTATATGGTGTTTTCGGGAGCTATTTTCACCTTATATGTACTTCCCAAATTTTCGAGTATCCATACCCGTTCCGGATTCACTAAAGAGCTGCTCAATATTTATAAAACATTGCTCCCCATTTTTGGAGTTGGGATGATACTTGTTTATTTGTTCAGGGACTTGGTTATACAGATCATCTATCCAGACTTTACAGGGATGGAACCTCTTTTCAAATGGCAACTCATGGGAGATTTCATACGTCTGGCATCCCTGGTACTGGCACATCAGTTCCTTGCCAAGAAGTTGGTTAGGAATTTTATTTTCACCGAGATCCTGTCCCTGGCTTTATTCTACGTCCTGGCGCGATATTTTACAGCTACATATGGTGTTGAGGGGGTTGTGATCGCGCATTTTGTAAGGTATGTGATCTATTTTATAGTAGTATTACTATTGGTGTACCGATATTTCCGTAAGCAGGCTTCTAAAGATTAATTCTCCTGCCAGGTTGAGATATATTTCTTGGCAATTGATATGTGGTTGTGTTCACGCTCCACAAATTCTCTTGCATTGCTCGAGATTTCCTGTATCAATTTGGGATTTAAGATCAGCTCTTCGAGTTTACCCGCTATCTGCTGCGCATCGGGAAGGGCATTTATCGCCACGATCTTTTTTAATTGGTAGAATTCTTCGAAATTTTTGTCGGCACCGGTAAACACTACTTTTCCTTTGGCCATAGCCTCCAGGGCGTTATAACCCTGGTCGAAGCCTAAAACCTGATCCAGGAGAATGTGTGCTTTATCAAATTTCTCGATATAGTCTGCATACGGCAGGTTCTCGGCAATTTCAATTTCAATCTTATCGCTATATTTTTCTGAAATAATCTGCAGCGCCTCCTCGAAAAATCTAATACCCTTAGAGTGATAATTCGCCCGATTTATTCCAAGAAAGATCCTTATACTTTCTGAATCATCTACTGGCAGCAACTTTAAATTATCTGTATTTACCGGGTTAGGGATAAGGCCCAGATACTTGGGATGCCCCTCTAACGGTAGATGATAATCTATATCGGATGCGATAACGCCTCGTATTAGATCGAATACATGATGGTGTAATTTTTTAAATTCCGGCCTGTCGTATTTCAGAATATATTGAAACTTATCTTCAGCTATCTTACCCGATTTATATTCGGAGAGTATGCTGTAGGGGAGCGCGTCGCCCAAAGCATATTGAACACTCAGATAGTCTGTTCCGCAGGAAAGCAAGAATAGTTTGTCGTTGTTTTTTTTCAGAAATGAGATCAATTCCAATTCAATTTTTGGTTGAATTGCGAAAGGACTCTCGTTGATAAGTTGTACAACATCATATCCTTTAAGTTGATCCTGATGCTTGAAGAACTGCGACCTGATAGAATTCGAGGTAATGTCTATCCCGCTCAATTTAAAGAACCCTATTTTCAGTTTTACCGCCAATCCCTGGTCGTATTTTCTATCCAGTAGAATGTCTGACGGATATTTCTTGAAGAAATCTCCCATAGAGATGAGTGTAACACTGTGGCCTAATGCCAACAAACCCTCTTTTAAAGAATTGTGTAGTCTGCTGTATTCGCCCACTAATAGTATCTTCATATCTTTGTTGAATTCAGAAAATAAAAGTCGCTTGAGCGAAGGTACGCATATTAAAATTTGTATAGTAACAATTTCATTGGCTGGCGGGGGCGCAGAACGCTCCTGTGCCATGCTCTCCGAAATGTTAGCTGCCCAAGGCCATGAGGTACATATTGCAACGCTAAATGATGCCGTAGATTATCCGTACGCCGGTACTTTATTTAATATGGGTGAGTTTAAGCAAGGGAAGGATCACCTTGGCAAGCGGTATAGACGCTTTAAACATTTCAGAAATTATTTAATAGCGAATAGCATCGACATGATCATCGATCACAGGCCAAAGAACCAATATTATCGCGAACTTTTTTATCACCATTATGTGTACAAAGGCTTAAAACGTATTTACGTTACCCATAGTTCCAGCCCTGCCTTATACTTCACTCAGCTTCCTAAGAAATTTGTGAAACTACTCAACAGGAATGCTGCAAACGTTGCCGTTTCGGCCTATATTGAAAATGAGGTTATGAAACCACTTGGTGTAAGGTCTACCTGCACTATTCACAATGCGTTCGATCCTCGCTGGAAGGAAATCAATAACGATTTGCCGGCGGCATTAGCTAACGCATCTTATATTTTATCTTATGGCCGAATCGATGAGGCGGTGAAGGATTATAGTTTTTTAATCCGTGCTTTCGATCATTCCGAACTTTGGCGGGAAAATATAAAATTGGTTATCATGGGGGATGGCCCCGATAAAAGCGAATTGCAAAAACTGGCAGAGAACACAGCTGCAGCAAATAATATTCTTTTTCTCCCACACGATAGTGCGCCGTTCAAGATCATTAAAAATGCCAGATTTGTCACTTTAACCAGTCACTTTGAAGGCTTCCCGATGGTACTGGTGGAGAGTTTAAGTATGGGTACGCCAGTGGTTTCCCTGGATATAGTGTCGGGCCCTTCAGAGATCATACAGCACGAAAAAAATGGCTTGCTGGTACCAAAAAGAGAAGTATCTTTATTTGCCGAAGCCATGCGCAACATGGTAGACAACGAGACGTTATATGAAAACTGCCGTACTAACGCGCGGGAGTCGGTAGAACCGTTTTCATTCAATAAAATCTCCGAAAAGTGGAACAAATTAATAGCAGATGTCACAGGTTGATCTAGAATCTATATCCTTACTTGAAATTCCTAAAATTAGCGACCCCGATGGCCGTGGTAATCTATCGGTGATCGAAAAGGATGTACTGCCCTTCACGATAAAACGTGTGTATTACCTCTACGATGTGCCCAGTGATTCCAGCAGGGGTGGGCATGCGCATAAAGAACTGAAACAGTTTATTATAGCCTTAAGCGGCAGCTTCGATGTGGTATTGGACAATGGCAGTATGCGACGCAGCTTCACGCTTAACAGGCCTAATAAAGGTTTGCTTATTCCTAGTGGCGTTTGGCGGGAATTAGAGAATTTTTCGGCCGGTGCGGTGTGCTTATCTCTGGTTAGCGACTACTATAACGAGGACGATTATATTAGGGACTATAACGAGTTCCGATCATCGAAATGAGGTGATCCTCACCCCTCTCTTATTAAATTTTTCCTGAATTTGAAACAACATCTTGAGTACCGATTTAGGCTGTTTTAAGAGCACTCTTTGCTTGGCTGTAATATTTGCCGGGTCCAGATGCTGTGTTAGTCGATTGAAGGAGTCCTGGTCTCCAGCAATCTTATGTCTTATGGCATAGGCGTACCTATTTCGATCGAGGTATTTTTTTAGATCGGGATCTGTTTCTGCAGCTGCTTCATAATTATCGGGATCCATAAAAACCCGCTGTCTGGTGGGTATAAGGGATATTCGGTTACTGCCTTCCAGATTATAGATTGCCGAAATATTAGTGCAAAACGCCAATGGTGCTTCCAAAGCGGCACGAATCCAGAGGTCGGTGTCTTCCCCGGCACCATTCGTGATCCTGTGATCGAAACCTTTTAGCTGTAAAAAGAATTGCTTCTGAAAACAGATCGCCGATGTCCAGGCAATACTTTCCACCAGGCAATTTCCGAAGTAATTCTCCACAAGGCCGTACCAGTTGGTTTTGTTCATTACCGGTGCTTCCAAGGGGACCGATAATTTATCGTTAAAACGCTTCTCATATGCCGTTCCAAACCATTTTGCGTTCGGAAATTTGGTGATGAGTTTATCCAGATCGCTGAGGTGTTCCGGCAACCATTTGTCGTCCGCATCCAGGAAAACCACATGTGCTGCTTCGGCTTTCTCCACGCCGAAATTTCTGGTGAGCGCCACGCCTTCGTTTTCTTTAGAGTAGAGTTTTATCCTGTTGTCCTTGACAGATCTTACTACTGCCGCACTGCCATCTGTAGAGCCGTCATCAACCACAATGACTTCGAAATCTGAGAAACGCTGGTTACCAACGCTCTCTAATGTGGACCGGATGTCTTTCTCTTTGTTATAGAGTGGTATGATCACAGAAAATCTAGGCATCAGCTGTCCGATTTTTGGAGATAGTATCCCAGGCGATAAAGATCGAATATTTTTAAGGAAGGATTACCGGATAATAAATTTCGCTCCATTGGTTTTTTAAATAAGCCATAAAGTAATTTTACCGCCCCAGCTGTGAAACCACCTTTTAACGCTTCTCCTTTGCGCGATAGGCTTGTTTCATCGGCCTTGATCAAACCCTTTTCCACCAGGTTTTTCAAAGCATCGACGGCTTCCAGGGATTTCTTCAAGAAAACTTCACTGGACTCAAGGCCTAAATGCATCACAGGGTTGTCTATATGTTTAACCGAAATATTCTTTTTTTTCGAATCCAGCGCAAAAAGCGTGTCTTCATGCCGCAGATTAGGTATTTCTTCATTGAATTTTAATACCGAAAAAACCGATCTCCGAATTAAGAAGTTAAGTGTTAAGAATCGAAGATGCGGCTGTTTATTGCGCTCAGATACCCCTAAAGCCTCTCGCTTATTACCATACACCCAGCGTAATTTTTCCTCTTTGGCAGGTGGTTTTTCCTGGTATACAATTCCGCCGTAAATTATTTGCCAATCCCCCTCAAGTGCGTTGAGATAAGTGGCAATAAAATCCTCACGTATTACCATAGTATCGGCATCCAGGAACAACAAAGAATCGTAGGTCGCCTGTTTGGCTAACAAATTTCTAATAGCACTTCTTCCAATATTCTTAGGAAGCTTCACATAATTTCCATGAGGGAGTTGGTTAATTCTTTCATTTTCCACTGTTGGATTTGGAGAGCAATCATCATAGACATTAATTTCGAAATCCAGGTTCGCCTGTGACGCCTGGTTGTGCAATTTCTCAACCAAGGGATAGACGTTGTATTGATAGGTTGGAATTAAAATGGAAAGGGACTTCCTCATAGGCACAAAAATAGAAAAAGTAGTCTTGGCAAACCGATTAGGCCGTGATTTTATAATCCGGATGCGTAAAATTTAAATCGGTTGTCTGTAATTGGTCTTTAAATTGAATGTTTGTAGATTGCCAACTTAAATTGAACCGGCCACCGATATATGCTCTTCAACACCATCGATTTTGCCATATTTCTCCCAATTGTCCTGGCTTTGTACTGGATGATCTCCGGCCGTTCGGTGAGGTTTCGAAACATTTACCTGGTAATTGTTAGCTATATTTTTTATTCGTTCTGGGACTGGCGTTTTCTTTCCCTCATTTTTGCCAGCTCCCTGGTAGATTATCTTGTGGGTAAAAAACTGGCGGATTCATCTTCTCTTCTTGGGAGGCGTACCTTGTTGGGGATCAGTCTGGTTTTTAACCTGGGGATGCTGTTCACCTTCAAGTATTTCAATTTCTTCGTAGAAACCTTCGTGGATACCTTTGCTCTCTTCGGAACCGAATTTAGCTATAACAGCTGGCAGATCCTGTTACCGGTGGGGATTAGTTTCTACACCTTCCAAACATTAAGCTATACTATCGATATATACCGAAAGCGGATTGCCCCTACCAATGATATAGTGGCCTTCTTCGCCTTCGTATCTTTCTTCCCGCAACTAGTGGCCGGGCCGATAGAACGGGCATCCAACCTCCTCACTCAATTTGAAACCCGGCGCGCGTTCGATTATCAAAAAAGTGTCTCGGGCCTTAGACTCATCCTTGGCGGGTTGTTCAAAAAAATGGTGATCGCAGATAACTGTGCCGTCTTTGTGAACACTATCTTCGAGCAATACGAAATGGCCAGCGGGAGTACACTTTTCGTGGGCGCTGTATTCTTTGCGTTTCAAATCTATGGTGACTTTTCTGGCTACAGCGATATTGCAATTGGAAGTGCACGCCTTATGGGGTTCGACCTTATGAAAAATTTTAATTATCCGTATCTGGCTCAAAACATGTCCGATTTCTGGCGTCGCTGGCATATTTCCTTATCCACCTGGTTTCGGGATTATGTATATATTCCTTTAGGGGGAAGCCGGGTGTCCAAAACCAGGTTGGTATTAAATATTCTGGTGGTTTTTCTCTTAAGCGGCCTTTGGCACGGCGCAAACCTAACATTCGTGTTCTGGGGGTTGTTACATGCCGTATTCGTTTTACCGGTATTGTTGTTCTATAAAAACCATACGGTTAATTTCAGTAAAGAAAAGAGGCTTCCCACATTTAGAGAATTTTTAAATATTGCCGGAACCTTTGTGGTGGTAGTGATTGCCTGGGTGTTTTTCCGTGCCGAAAGTATAGGCGATGCATTCGATTATCTGAAGATCGTTTTTTCATCCTCCCTGTTCACCATGCCCAATGTATCAAGGGGAGCAGTACTTCTCTTAATGGGATATATGGTAATCGAGTGGGTCCAAAGACACCAGGATCATTTTCTGGATGTGACAAATGTTAGTAGTAGGCTTTTACGCTACAGCCTATATTTTATAACACTGTTTTGTATCTTCTACTATGCGGGTGATGTTCAACCTTTTATATATTTTCAGTTTTAGATGAAACGTCTCACCAAAAAGATAATATGGTTTCTGTTACCGGTGTTGCTGGTTTGGGCAGGTCTGGAAATATTCTATCGTCAGGTTGAAACGAATTATACTAAAAAGCATGAGCTTATTCAGCAAAATTACAAGAAGGCCGAAATATTGATCCTTGGAAGTTCGCACTCCTATTACGGACTCAATCCGGAGTATTTTTCAAAGAATACTTATAATTTTTCGAATATTAGTCAGAGTTTGTACTTCGATGAGCTACTATTGAAAAAACATCTGGATAGTCTTCAGAAATTAAAGGCAGTGGTTTTAACCATCGGGTATTTCACACTCAGCCAGGAAGACGATGGCCTGGAAGACCGCTGGCGAAAATATTTCTACGATCAGCAGATGGATCTTGATGTACCATCAGTTTCAAATCTTGACCCAAAAAAATACAGCCTGGCCCTGAGCAGAAAATTTAATAGATCGGTAGATCTGGTTGTGGAGTACGTAGCTGAAGGAACCATTGTAAGTCATTATCCCAACGGATATGGCATACAGGACAGTAGTGATATTGTGGCCAATAAAGAGGAGATTGCTCATATCATCGCCCGAAAACACGAGAATGGCAGTTTAGATTTTAAGTCGAACCGGGAGCGAATAGAACGGATCATCGCTTTGTGCAAGGCAAAGGGGGTTCATGTATTTTTAGTGCAAATGCCAGCCCACCCCGCTTATGTTGAGGCATTAAATCCTAATAAATGGGATAAAATAGGCGGGTTACTGGAGGAGGTAAGCGATTCGAGTAACCAAGTTCATCATATCGATCTAACTCGGAATCCGGCTTTCACGGAGAATGATCTACGAGATGCAGACCACCTTACCAATGAAGGCGCCGCCAAGTGTAGTAAATTATTAAGTGATTATATAGACACTTACTTAGAAGGAAATTAGACGCTTTTCTGAACCACCTCGAATACCTGGTTCTCGTCACATTTAAGCGTTTTGGACGGATATTTTAGGATGAGGGCGTAGTCGTGTGTGGCCATCAATATTGTATTTCCGTTTTTATTTATCTCCTGTAAAACTTCCATCACTTCCACGCTGGTTTGAGGGTCCAGATTACCGGTAGGTTCGTCTGCCAGGATCAATTCGGGTTTATTAAGTAGTGCCCTGGCAATTGCCACACGTTGTTGTTCTCCTCCCGATAACTGGTAAGGATATTTAAAACTCTTGGTTTTCATGCCTACTTTGTCCAGTACTTCGTCTATTCGCGCATCCATTTCGGCTTTGTCTTTCCAGCCAGTGGCCGTTAATACAAACAGCAAGTTGTCTTTTACGGTCCTGTCGTTAAGCAATTTAAAATCCTGAAAAACAACCCCTAATTTTCTTCGTAAAAAAGGAATGTCCGATTCTTTTAAAGTGGCCAGATCGTATCCAACTATTTCTCCTTCACCTTTTTGTAAGGGGAGATCGCCATAAAGGGTTTTCATAAAGCTACTTTTTCCTGTTCCTGTTTTCCCTATCAGATAAACAAATTCACCCTTTTTTACATGAAGAGTAACATCGGAGAGAATTAGACTTTCACGCTGAAAGATCGAGGCATCCTTTAGGTAGAGAACAGGTTTTTCCATAGATAAGTTGAAAGGGATTTGATGTTACAAAGTTAAAACAATGTGATCGAGAAAAATGATTATGGACTAATTTTTATACGATGGAATTCTTTTCGTTTTCCAAATGTAATTTCGACGTTGCAGAATTTTAGATCCTTTATATCGATATCTATAGCGGCGTTTTCTGGGAATGAAAATTCCTCTTCCTTCAATAATCGATTATCTGGCGTAAAGATCTTCACAACAAATTTTGTACCCCGCTGCTTTTTTAGAGTAGCACTTAATACCTCCACCAGAATCTGCTCATCTACTTCACTGTAATTAACCTCAAAGTTGTATAATCTAGTGGACCTGTTAGTTGAAGATCTTTCTGCTTCGGGATATACACTTTCGTATTTTTTAATTGGCTTCGGAAAACATTCGGCTGTAGAGACAGACGGATCGATACTCAGCTTCACGTAACCGCTTGCATCGGGTGCAAGCCGGGTTCCGGGTTTCAGGACAATACTATTTCTGGCAGAAAATGTTACCGAAGACGAATCCCTGAATACCTGGTCTTCTATCTGGATATTATAGGGCGAATTTCTTAGTTTAAAA
>CAJQNO010000192.1 GCA_905479745.1 uncultured Flavobacteriaceae bacterium
GGCTTTTCTTTATTTGTATTCCCTATGCCTGCATTTTCACTCATTACGCTTTGTTGGAGCTCTTTCCCAGGTTCCAATTTGGGAAATATGCCACAGCTTCTGTTTATATCACGATCGTAACCACACTTATTCTCCTACTATGGTACTATTACGATAGATGGTATACGCTTGTAAACTTCTGTTTCGGGTTATTTATTCTTGCCCTGGTGCAATCTAAGCGAAGTAAATTGTTACCCTCATTTTTTGCTACCTATACGGTGATCCTAATACCTTTTTTTATCGTCAACGGAATACTTACCGGTACGGGGATTGAAGAACAAGTGGTATGGTACAATAATGCTGAAAATTTAGGTATTCGCCTAAAAACGATTCCTGTAGAGGACCTTATCTATAACCTGGGAATGTTGTTAACGGTATTATTTATTTCTGAAATGATTTCAGAAAAGAAAGCAGAAAACAATACTCACTGAAGTAAGCTATCGAGTAAGGTGCGTACTTTCTCGCTATCCCATTTTGCGGCACCTGTTTTCTGAATTAGGATCCTACCATTTTTATCAATGAGAAAGGTAGTAGGAATGGTGGTAACCTGCATTTCGGCCGGTGGTCTTTCAACTTCTATATATGCGGGTAGCTCATAATTTTTTTTCTGAAGAAATCTCTGCACGGTACCCGGATCCTCTGCCGAGACAAAGTAAAAATCAACACGATCGCTATAGCTGTTGTACAAACGCTGCATGGCGGGTAATTCGGCCACACATGGCGGGCACCAGGTGGCCCATAAATTCACAATACTTACTTTGTTCCGCGAATCGGAGAAATTTTTCGAACCACCATAAACCCCAGAAAGCGTCCAGTCGTAATCGCTTAACATTACTCTTTCCTCTTCTTCCAATACACCGGGTGAGAACATGAGAAGTTTATGAACAAAGGCTTTTATAGGTACTCCGGTGGGTGGAAAGAGCAATAGGCCAAAAACTAATATAAATAAGAGCGTAAATAAATTTTTTCTGAAAAATTTCATATACAAAAATAGCGAGAATTCAATTAATTTTTACTTTTTGAACTCATCTTTATACCCTTCTAAGACCCTGGTTTTGCGCTTAAATGTTAAATAAACTGTGCGTTTTATCGATTTTTTTTGCTTTTCATGGATAAAGTTTCTATGTTTACAAGACTCCCCTTTTGTTCAACTTAGTAAAATTAGTGTCCCATGAAGAACCTACTCATTGGTTTTTTCTTGGTTACATTGCCTCTTTTTGGACAGGTGGGAATCGGGACTATAACTCCCGTTGCGCAGCTCGATATCAACGGTGATGTGATCATTAGAGAAATCACAACCGAAAGCAATCCTCAACTTGCTAAAGACTCGCTACTTATCACCAACGCCGGGTTGGTGAAGAAAATTTCAGCTGAAGACATTATCGATGCTACCTTACCTACAGCGGTAAAAGGAAAATTTACCTCTACCGGGCTAATCAATGTTTCCCTACTTTCTGGGTCTATTATTATCCCCTTCGATTCGGAAGATTTCGATTTGGGAGGTGAATACGACACCTCCACCTACACCTATACGGCCACAGATTCGGGTATATTCGAAGTCTATGTTCAGATAAAGGCTGGAGCAACCCTGGGGATCGCAACTAATTTTGGGGTAAAAATAATGCACAACGGAGCGGTGGCACAGCGAAATAGCTTTGCAAATGTTGGTGTCTTGGGTGCCAATGTGACTCCGCCATTACGCTCGGTTCAAACATTATTACAACTTAATATAGGAGATACTATAAACTTTGAGGTGGAGGGCGACATTGCTTTGGGCTCGGTCAATCTTATCGGAAACGATCTTGATAGCTTCTTCACCATTCATCAAGTGCGATAAAGAACGACCGAAAAAAACTCCTGCGTAGGCAGGAGTTTTTTATTTTATGTTCGAAATAATTTAAGCGTTGTTCTGCTTCTTAATTAAATTCAATGCCGAACCTTCCCGATACCATTCGATCTGCGCATCATTGTAAGTGTGATTTGCCATGATCGTATCCTTGCTTCCATCGGCATGTACTACCTCAATGGTAAGTGGTTTCCCCGGGGCAAATTTAGAGATATCAACAAAATTGAAAGTATCATCTTCCTGAATGAGATCGTAATCGTTCTCGTTGGCGAAAGTTAGCCCGAGCATTCCCTGTTTTTTAAGATTGGTCTCGTGGATTCTCGCAAAAGACTTCACTAATACCGCGGCTACCCCAAGGTGACGAGGCTGCATGGCAGCATGCTCTCGTGAGGAACCTTCTCCATAGTTGTGATCGCCCACCACTATGGTCTTTATCCCTGCTTTTTTATAAGCTCGCTGCGTATCGGGAACACCTCCGTATTCTCCATCCAATTGATTTTTAACAAAATTTGTCTTCTTGTTAAAAGCATTTACTGCACCTATAAGTGTATTGTTTGCAATATTATCCAGATGCCCCCTATAACGTAGCCAGGGTCCGGCCATCGAAATATGGTCTGTGGTACATTTACCAAAAGCTTTTATCAGCAACTTAACACCTTGTAGCTCCTCATCTTTTATGGGTTCGAAAGGGGTCAATAACTGAAGTCGTTCGCTGTTAGGATTTACTACAACATTTACACCACTTCCATCAGCATCAGGCTCCAGATAACCTGCATCTTCAACTTCAAAACCCCGTGGTGGTAATTCGATACCTCTAGGTTCGTCCAGCATCACTTCTTCACCATCTTCGTTAAGCAGGGTATCGTTCATAGGGTCGAAATCCAACCTACCCGAAATAGCTATCGCGGCAACCATCTCCGGAGAACCAACAAATGCATGTGTATTGGGGTTTCCATCCGCTCGCTTGGAGAAGTTTCTATTAAAGGAATGAACAATAGTGTTCTTTTCATCTCCCAGAACATCACTTCGGTCCCACTGTCCTATACATGGGCCGCAGGCATTGGTGAATATAGTCGCACCCAGATCTTCGAAAACGCGTAACAAACCATCGCGTTCCGCCGTATATCGGATCTGTTCCGAGCCTGGATTGATCCCGAAATCACTTTTAGGTTTTAATTTTTTATCAATGGCCTGTTGGGCAATAGATGCAGCTCTAGTAAGATCTTCATAGGATGAATTTGTACAAGATCCAATTAATCCCCACATCACATTAAGTGGCCAGTCATTTTTTCTTGCTTTTTCACCTAATTCTCCAACAGGAGTGGCCAGATCCGGAGTGAAAGGCCCATTGAGATGAGGGCGTAACGTAGACAGGTTGATCTCAATAACCTGATCGAAATATTTTTCGGGATTTTCATACACCTCAGGATCTCCGGTAAGATAATCTTTGATCTTATTTGCCTCATCGGCAATTTCGGAACGATCGGTAGCTCTTAAGAAACGCTCCATCGCGTCATCATAACCGAAAGTAGAAGTGGTAGCTCCTATCTCTGCTCCCATATTACAAATAGTTCCTTTACCTGTACACGACAAGTTTTTCGCACCCGGACCAAAATATTCCACAATAGCACCGGTTCCGCCTTTTACTGTCAAGATTCCCGCCACTTTTAAGATCACATCCTTGGAAGCCGTCCAACCATTTAGTTCGCCGGTTAGTTTAACTCCAATCAGTTTTGGGAATTTAAGCTCCCATGGCATTCCCGCCATTACATCGACTGCATCTGCCCCTCCTACTCCAATTGCAACCATACCCAGACCACCGGCATTTACCGTATGCGAATCTGTACCGATCATCATTCCGCCCGGAAAAGCATAGTTTTCCAAAACTACCTGGTGTATGATCCCGGCACCCGGTTTCCAAAAACCAATGCCGTATTTATTAGAAACAGATTCCAGAAAGTCGAACACTTCATTACTGGTATCATTCGCTCTTTTTAGATCGGCAACCGCTCCTTCTTTAGCCTGGATCAAGTGATCACAATGTACAGTGGTGGGTACTGCAACTTTACTCTTACCAGCCTGCATAAACTGCAACAATGCCATTTGCGCAGTGGCATCCTGACAAGCGATCCTGTCTGGTGCAAAATCCACATAATCCTTCCCCCTGGTGAAAGCTCTGGAAGGAGTACCATCCCAAAGATGTGCGTATAAAATCTTTTCTGAAAGTGTAAGGGGTTTACCTACCACTTCACGCGCCTTGTCTACCCGCGACGGAAGTTCGGAATAAACCTTCTTTATCATGTCAATGTCGAAAGCCATATTTAATTTTTTTTGGTTATCAGAGAATCAAAACATCATTCAACTTCTATTATCTCACACGAGAAGATCATCGTTTTAATTCGAACTGCGAAATTACAAAATTTTAAAATAATTTAAAAATATCTAACAAAACAGCATTTTAAATAAATATATTTCAGAAAAAAACAATTTTTATTGCATTATATTAATGATTTTGCATATTTTAATGCTAAATATTATGAATTTCTAATTTTTATCTTGTCCCAACCACTTTAAAACTCGTGGTGAATCCCTCAAATCGGTTACCGGTTTTTCGAAGTATTTGTACAACAAATAAGAAAACAGTATCGTAATTCCCCAGTAAAGAAAAGTATACAACCATAATGATACTCCTGTAAGTTCTTCGGAAGGGAAAATAGTTTTAAGGCTATGTAATATAATCGTATAATGCAATAAATACAACGAATATGAAATTAGACTGATGGTAGTGAAGAATCTTACAGCTATGGCCGATTTAAGTTCCATGGTAACCAGATATGGTATAAGACAACAGATCGCTATCGAATGGATAGCAAGATAAAAGATGATCATAAAACCGGGGGTCTGCTCCACTGTTATTCCCAGGGGTACTCTTAGAATGTTCAGAAAAATAAGTGTGAATAAACCAATAAAAAGCAACATTCGTTCGTGCTTATGGACCCACTCTGTATACTTATTATAAAAATAACGCAGCAAAAACCCCCAATAAACAGCATCCAGCCTGTAAATAAGTACTTTTCGAATGGACTCGTTCCACTCATAGATGTTGGCTACTGAATTGTTGTAGTAAAAATGTACCTTGGTCAATGTGAAACACAGCAGTATGAAAACCGTCACCCACAGATAGAATCGATCCCTGTTCTTCTTCGGAAATAACACCACTAAACCGTACAGTAAAAACGGCCCGAGTATATACGAAAACTGCTCTACCGCCAAACTCCAGGATACCCTGTAAAAAGGAAGGGATGTGTCTGCGAAATTCTGAATGTAAAGGATGTATTTGTATATCTTCTCGGGGAATTCGCCGTAAATGAAATACCATACCAACACATTAACAAGCAACAACAAATAGTAGTTGGGAAAAGTTCTAAACCACCTTCGGAATAGAAAATGTTTAATATTCTTAAAGGAGAAATCTGGCAGCAACAATTCCCTCCATACGATCTTGCCTATTAAGAATCCGCTTATGATAAAGAAAATTTCTACTCCTGCTGTACCGCTTAATTGCATTGCAGCACTAACAACCCTGGGGTAATTATCACTTATCCATAAGGTGTGTGAGAAGAGAACCAGCAATATCGCGAAGGTCCTGGCTACATCCAGTCCTACGTTTCTCTTTTTATTACTGATATTCATGTAAAGCGGTTGGCGTATATGGTAGTGAAGTTACTAAAATTTAAAACAGTAAGACAGCAATTACACTCCTCTTAATTCCTGAAGCCTATGCGTATAGTACGCCAGAACTATTTGCCGTAGTTTAATCTTAGTACAGACTAGTAATGATCTCTTCTATGGTTAGCCCTTCTGCCTCGGCCTTATAATTTTTTATAAGCCTGTGGCGTAAAATTCCAATAGCCGCTTTCTGTACATCCTCAATATCCGGTGAGAATTTACCATTTAAGGCAGCATGAGTTTTTGCTGCCAGGATTAGGTTTTGTGATGCCCTCGGACCTGCTCCCCAATCAATATAATTTTTAATGATCTCCGGGGCTGCCTGGCTCTTTGGCCTGGTTTTACCCACTAAAGTTACAGCATATTCTATCACATTATCGGCAACCGGTATCTTCCTGATCAGTTGTTGATATTGTACGATCTCATCACCCGAAAAAAGTGAATTAACAGATCGGGTTTCCCCTCCTGTTGTGGTCTTAACTACTTCTACCTCTTCCGAAAAGGATGGATATTCTAAATTGATCGCAAACATAAATCGATCCAGCTGTGCCTCTGGCAAAGGGTAAGTACCTTCCTGTTCTATTGGGTTTTGGGTTGCCAATACAAAATAGGGACTGTCCAGCTCATATCTATGCCCCGCCACAGTAACTACACGCTCCTGCATGGCTTCCAATAAGGCCGCCTGAGTTTTAGGTGGGGTCCGGTTGATCTCGTCTGCCAAGATGATATTAGAAAAAATTGGGCCTTTAATAAATTTAAATTCCCTGTTCTGGTCCAGGATTTCAGATCCCAGGATATCACTGGGCATCAAGTCTGGAGTAAACTGAATTCGCTTAAATTTTAAACCAAGTGCCTCGGCAACCGTGTGGACCAACAATGTTTTAGCTAAGCCCGGAACACCTATAAGCAGCGCATGCCCTCCGGAGAAGATAGATAACAGTACTTGCTCCACGACATCATCCTGACCTACAATTACTTTCTTAATTTCCTGCCGTAAGGCATTATGTTTTTTAACTAATTGTTCTACTGCTTCTATATCCGACATAAATACGTACTGTTTATTGTTTTAACCAGTTATTCGAAAAATCACAATCCGTATAATCCCGGTTTACGCTTATATATGTTTCACCTATCTTCTTTTCCTGCCATTCCTGTATAGCCTTGATCTGTTTTTCCTTCAAAGCCAATTCCTTGATCTTCTCATAATCCTTCACAAAATCCGCTTCATGTTCCTCAAATCGTTTGGTAACTGTGAGGATCTTAAAACTACTTTTCCCGGTACGATCTCGATCTGTAAAGACCTTAGACACCTCATTCTGGGCAAGGTTGTACACTTGAGCACTTAGGGTAGGATCCATTTTGGTAAGATCGAAACGGGTGTCCCCAGTAATCGGATTCATTAACCGGCCACCACTGTTACGGGTCTCTTTCTGGTCTGAATATAACCTGGCTGCATCCCCAAAACTAATACTATCCTTAACAATGCTCTCACGGATCTTGTCAATTTTCTCGCGGGCCTTATCAATAGTCTCCTGAGAAACTTCCGGGAACAACAAAATATGGCGAACATCCACTTCCTGCCCACGAATCTTTTCAACATATAAAATATGAAAGCCGAAAGATGTTTCGAACGGTTCACTTACTTCACCTTCTAATAATGAAAAAGCCTGATCTTTAAATTCCTTGGCATAGGGCGCATCTCTTCGAACTCCTGGTATTAGTCCTCCTTTACGAGCACTCCCTTCATCCTTGGAGTACAGTACCGCCTTGGTTGCAAAACTCGAACCATTTTCAACAATATCGTTTCTAATTTCATTCAACCTGTCGATAGCATCCTGTTTGGCTTCTTCGGTGACTTCTGGTTCTATAACTATCTGGGCCACCTCAACTTCAGCACCAAATACCGGGCGTTCATCTTCAGGGATGGAAAAGAAGAAATTCCTGATCTCCTCTGGCGTGATCTCTACATCTTCGATCACCTTACCCTGCATCTCTGCTGCCAGGGCAATTTGCTTGTTTACATCGAAAAGCTGCTTTCTTAGTTCGGCCATATTGTCTTTACGATAATAGGCTACCACCTTTTCTTCCGATCCTAATTCGCTGATCAGGTATTGCATTTGCTGGTCGAGTCGGGAATTGATCTGACTGTCGGGTATTAGTATACTATCTTGTTTTGCATGATGGGCATATAACTTATCTTCCATCAACTTTCCAAGCATCTGGCATCGAGTTATCCCTTCAATAGACGCCCCTTGCTGTTGCATTTCCAAGAAACTTAGATCTATGTCGAATTCCACAATCACATATTCACCTACTACGGCGCTCACTCCTCCTGCTTTGATCCTTTTGAAGGGTTTCACGGTATCCTTCTCTACTTCCTTAACGGGAGTCTCGTCTATCGCCTTCACCTCCAGTGATTCTTCCCCGGCATCAATCACCTGTGCATTCATTCCTCCCAAAGAAAGAAATAAGAACATCAGACTACTGATTGTTATACACTTCATACTTATTGTTTTTAACCGCATCCTTTGTAATATCTTTTTCTAATTTTTTGATCAGTTCGAGCTTTCGCTTGTTTAGAATGATCTCTCTTATCGTAGGCCGAACGTGCGATAATGGCGCAATATCATTGGTAGCCAGCACATCTTCAATTTTCACCAAATATACTCCTAATGAATCTTGTATCTGTGCAAAATTTGATTTTTTTAACACATTGGGATCTACGGTCCGCAAAACCGGCAGAGCCTGCATCACCACCTGTTTTCTAACCCAAATGGAATCATCAAAATTATACGCCTTAAATTGAATACTAAGGGAATCAAGCGCTTCTTTATCCTTCTCGTTAAAACGACTTAACATGTTACGTGTTTGCGTAAGGTTAGAATATTGCTCATCCAGGTGAATATATCGAAGCTTCATTAAATTGTCGTTTAACTTAAAGTTCTCCCGGTTTTCTTCGTAGTACTTCCTATATTCTCCTTCGTTGATCACACTGTCCAACTGCAAAGCCACGATTGCATTTTTATAGGCTTCGGAAAGCAAGTCGTTCTTGTATTCCTGAACCAGTTTTTCGTAAGACTCGAGCTGATCTTCGGGTAAGTTTATCCGCGCCTGATCGATAAGAAGTTGTTGTGTAGCCCACCTGTTAATGTAGTTGTTTACAATAAGGGCGCTGTCTTCTTCCGACATATTTTCCGAGATAAGAGATCGAATATCATCCTCATAAAGATAACTGTCGTTAACTCGTGCTATGGGGATCTTATTCGAATCCGGTTTTAGGAAATCACAGGAGAGAACCAGAAAAAAAATCAATAGTAAAACAGCTGGTTTCCACATTAAGACTTAAATTCTTTTTTTAGCTTTTTTAATGACTTATTATTGATCTCTACCTTGAATTTATTATGAAGAGAATTCATCCATTCTGTTTCGAGATGATTCTGGAAGTCATTCAACACCTTACCTCGCACCTCGTTCAGTTCTTTACGCCCTGGTGGAATAATCTCGGTGATATTTATTACAACGAAAGATCCTTCCTTATTGTATATTTCTGAAACACCTTTTTTAATTTCAAATCCTTTTGGCAATTCCCTACTGTGTACCTCGAACGTTCCCGCTGTGATGATCACATTAACCTGATCCTCCGAATTCATCGCCTCCTTGATCTCGACTTCGGTCTTTCCTGCCTCGATCATTTTCAAGGCCTGCTTTGCGTATTCTTCCGAAGTTGCTGCCACGATCATGGCTTCGATCCGCTCCTCCCAATTATATTGATCGCGGTTAGCTTCAAAATACTTTTGTAACCCCAGTGAATCTTCTTTGGCACGCCGCCAGATATTCTTGTCCATAAGATCGAAGATGAGCAAGCCATTACGATATTCGTCTATAGTAGTTGCATATTCCTCATTTTCCTCTTCGAGTTTGGCTCTGTAGAAATCTTTCAGTACATCCACTTCAAATTCTTCATACAACCCATCTATCAGAGGGTCTTTATCCTTATATTTCAACATACGCTTTTGCTTCTTTTCGATATAGCGTGCAAAATCTTCAAATTTTACCTTCTTTTCTCCGATGGTGAAAATAGTCTTATCGGCCACGGGAGGAATAGAATCGTAATGGTAGTTTCTCTTTAAGATCTCATCGGGTAGATACGAAATGAAATATTCCTTAAACGGTTCGCCTTTAGTAAAACCAAATTTATCCTTGATCTTATTACTAATGGCGCTTATCACTACCTTGGAGCGATCTCCATCCTTTACTTTTTTCTCTAGCGCAGGTTTTAGCGATTCGAATGGAGGAATGGTATGATACTTATCCAATCTTACGATATGCCAGCCAAACTCAGATTTGAAAGGTTCGGATATTTCACCCTCTTCTTCCAGGCTAAATGCCTTTTCCTCAAATTCCACAGATCGTAACGATCCCCTACTGAATTTTTTCAACTTTCCTCCACGAACAGCAGAATTCTTATCGTCTGAGTATTGCTGTGCCAGTTTTTCAAAATCCTGCCCCTGTTTGAGTAGCTGATAGATCTCTTGTATGCGCTCTTCGGGCTTGAAAGTTCGGGAGTCGTCGTCCTTGTCGGTTACCATGATATGGGATACCGAGATCTCTTTACCCTTAGGACGGCGGTCTATAACTTTAACGATATGATACCCGAACTGTGTACGAACGATATCTGAAATCTCCCCAACCGGAGTATTATAAGCAGCACTTTCAAATGGATAAACCATGGCAAAAGCCGTAAAATATCCCAAATAACCTCCACGCTCTCTTGCTCGGGGCTCGGTAGAATACTTTTTAACTAATTCGGTAAAATCTTCTCCGGCTAAAGCACGCTCCCTTAAATTTTTGATCGTATTATACGCCTTTAAGGTATCCCGAGGTGATGCATTGTAATTCACGCCAATAAGCAGATGACTCGCTTCGACCTCTTCCAGGCTACGTTCGTAAGCCTCATCAATGAGATCGTCTACAACCTTGGTGTCGTAAATATAATTTCGGGAGAGCTGTTCTTCGTATTTTTCAAATTCCTCAATATAGGAGGTTTGTTTGTGTAATTCCTGCTCATAGGCTTCAGCGATCTTCAACCTATAATCGATAAATAGCTTTAAATAGCCATCAACCGTCTTCTGGCTCTCATCTTTTACGAGGTCAAGATTCTTTTTATATACTCTTTTAAATTCAGAAACATATACCGGATCATTATTAATGGTAAGTAAAACATCGTTCTTCTTCTGAGAAAAGCCCTGAGACAGATTAAATACCAGGATTAAAAACAATAGGCAATATCTTTTCATCTTAATTTTGTTTAATATTAACTGAAGTGTCGCAAAAATAACAAAATCGCCCGGTTAGACAAGTTGGATTAACAAACCATTTAACAGGTTTTTAAGAAGGGCTCCACCACAATAATTATGGCAAAATTTATGTAAATTGCGTAGAGTCCCACTAAACAAATAGTACCATGAAATACACTACAGAAATAACTATAGATCTGCCCCGGGAAGAAGTGATCAGGAAACTGGACAACCCGGATAATATGAAGCACTGGCAGCGAGGGTTGAAAAACTACGAGATGCTGGAAGGTAGCCCCGGAAAAGAAGGTGCTAGAATGAAGCTGGAATATAAAATGGGAAAACGAGAAATGACACTTACAGAAACCATTACTAAAAATAACTTTCCAACTGAATTTCATGCTAATTACGATACCAAAGGCGTGCATAATGTTCAGCGAAATTTCTTCCATGAAATTGAAGGAAATAAAACCAAATGGGTTTCTGAAAGTGAATTTAAATTTGGTGGTTTTGGCATGAAACTAATGAGCTGGCTTATGCCCGGTGCATTTAAAAAACAATCTCAGAAATATCTGAACGATTTCAAGAATTTTGCTGAAAACGGAACATCTGTTAACGACGAAACTTAATGGAATTAATAAAACTGATCTGGGATTTCAGGGGGCCAGATGCCGCTGCTATTGCCAAACACCACGCCAAGCACCTTACCGAATTCATCAAAATGGAGCAAATACCTAACAGTAGAAGTGGTACAGAATCAATTTCTCAAATGCATCATATCGCCTTTATGATCACCGAAAAACACCGTATGCAGGAAATGAGGGCGCGATTAAAACCACAACGTGGACAATTGTACTCCAACTAAGAAAAATAGTGAAACTTCAGGAAAACCGGATCGTCTTTAGTATTATTGCAACTCTAAAATTTGCTATTCCATGAAAACCTTACAATTACTTTTACTCCTAATAACATTTACGGTTTCTGCACAAACCACTCAAACCAAAGTAGGTACTATTGATATTGATTTTGTTCTTTCCCAAATGCCCGAGATCGTCAATGTTCAGAAAGCAGTGGAAACTTATGGGAAGACGCTGGATACCGACCTTACAAAGAAATTGGAAGCCTACGAGAAGCTTGTTCAGGAATATACAGCCAACGATCCCACCTATACCATCCTGCAACGCAAAACCATGCAGGATTCCATTCTGAACGTTGAAACTAACATAAACAAATTTCAGCAGAATGCTCAAAAGCTAATCACTATCAAGAGAGATGAAGAACTGTCTCCTTTGTACGAAAAGATCGGGAGATCATTGGAAAAAGTGGCAAAAGCACAAAAATATACCCAGGTTATGGAGCGCACTTCAAATCTGGTGTATATAGACAATAACTTCGACCTTACCCTGGCGGTTCTCAAAGATATGGGAATCGAAGTGAAAGAAGAGGAATAGAAAGAAGCTACCTGAGCCTGTTTCAATATCTCTAATTAAATCTTTCAGATAAGTTTAACGCGAGTAGTTAGGAGCTTCTTTGGTGATGGCTACATCGTGTGGATGACTTTCATGTATCCCTGATGCAGTAATCTTTACAAATCGACCTTCTTCCTTTAAGGTTTCAATATCCTTTGCACCACAGTAACCCATCCCGGCCCTAAGACCTCCAATAAACTGAGTCATACTCTCCACAAGATCTCCTTTGTAAGGAACTCTACCTACGATTCCCTCAGGAACTAATTTTTTGATATCATCCTCTACATCCTGGAAGTAACGGTCCTTAGATCCTTCTTTCATCGCCTCCACACTACCCATACCTCTGTATGATTTAAACTTCCGTCCTTCATAAATAATAGTCTCACCTGGTGATTCTTTTGTTCCGGCCAGCAAAGAACCTAACATTACACTATCTGCGCCAGCGGCAATTGCTTTAGGAATATCCCCTGTGTACCTAATGCCGCCATCGGCTATTACGGGTACACCAGATCCCTTTATAGCCTGGGCTACTTCGAGAACAGCCGAGAACTGAGGAAATCCAACACCGGCCACAACTCGGGTTGTACAAATTGAACCAGGCCCTATACCTACTTTTACAGCATCGGCACCGGCTTCCACCAGGTATTTAGCCGCATCGGCTGTTGCAATATTTCCCACCACCACATCCAGATCGGGAAAATTCTTCTTTACTTTCTTCAGTACTTCAACCACCCCTTTGGTATGGCCATGTGCTGTGTCGATGATGACTGCATCCACTTGTGCATTTACGAGAGCTTCGGCTCTTTCAACAGCATCGGCGGTTACGCCCAGAGCGGCGGCTACCCTTAACCTTCCGAAATCATCCTTATTTGCTATTGGTTTTTGTGTGAGTTTTGTGATATCTCTAAAAGTAATAAGTCCCAGCAATTTCCCATCGTCATCTACCACCGGTAGTTTCTCAATCTTATTCTTCTGTAAAATGATTTCTGCATCTTTTAACGAAGTTCCCGCACTTACGGTCACCAGGTTTTCGGAAGTCATAACCTCACTTAGCGGTCTCTGGAAATTCTTTTCAAAACGCAGATCCCTGTTGGTCACTATTCCAATGAGTGCGCCTTCATCATCAATAATAGGAATCCCACCTATACTGTATTCGCGCATGGTATTTTGAGCATCGCCTACAGTAGCCGATTTCTGTAGTGTTACAGGGTCCTGTATCATGCCGCTTTCTGCCCTTTTTACTTTTCGCACTTCCTGAGCCTGGCGCTTTATGGACATGTTCTTATGTAGTACTCCTATGCCTCCTTCACGTGCCATCGCGATTGCCATGGCACTTTCGGTTACGGTATCCATCGCTGCCGAAACTATAGGTACGTTAAGAGTGATATTTCGTGAAAATTTAGTTTTTATCGAAACTTCCCTGGGTAGTATTTCGGAATAGGCAGGAACCAGTAGTACGTCATCGTAAGTAAGTCCTTCTCCTAGAATTTTGTTGTTGTGTGCAGTCATCGCAATTAAATTTTATTCCGAAGATACCGGAAGGTGGTTAACATTTAATTGCGTGCAAATATACGTAAATTAAGGTAATTTATTGTGCTCTTTTTGTAAAGCCTTTTGGAATATGAAGTTTTTCCAGATCGTAAAAACTGATATAGATCAAAATGGGTTCTTTCAGGCCTTCATAAGCCACTTCGTATACGTCTACAAGGGCCGAACCACCATAGCCATTCTCACTGGGATACGGACAACAGCTTCCTCTTCTGTGAAAACTTAGTTCCTCACCATTGGGTCCGGCAAGAGCAGAGAGATATCGCCTCTGATTAATAACACTTCTATCGCCTACTTTTACAGGATACTTACCTGTTAAGCCATACTTCTTATTAGATGAATAACCCTCCACATTGGCCAGGGGCTCATAATCTGCAGAGGTGCTATAAGGGTTGGTAGAAGTGCTGATGATGGCCGGTTGTTTACTTTTACACGAAGCGAGTAAAAACAGGAGTATCAAAAAAGAAACTAAACGTTGCATTCGAGATATATTGAGCTTAAAGTTATCATTTATTATCGGGCTTTCCCAATTGCAACAGTACGGCCGAGGCACCTACCACATATACAAGTGTCATTAAAATTCCGGAGATCATTACAACCCACTTCATCCATAGCATACCTGTCCACATGAGGTAAATCCCGCCAAAAGTAAGCACGATGGATATAAATGGTTCGATCATAAGAAATGCTTTCAACTTTGCTGGCAGTGACGTGATGGCAATTAATCCTCCCAAAAGGAAAAAGATAAAAGAGATGGAGAGCACGTGGGTATGCAAAATTACGAGCATCTCGCGCTCTCCTTTCTTAAATTTAAACTCAGAGACATCTTCCTTTTCCTCATTGCCAAGGTAATTCTCCTCTATGCCGGCAGGGTGGTCGGAACCGGTTTGTCTAACAAACTGAATCCCCGTGAAATAGCCTATACTTAACACGATCACAAATGCCGCAATGAATTGCTTCACATATTTAGGAAAAGTGTGTATGAGGCCGTGTATTTGCATTAAAGCGCGTTTAGGTTCTGTAAGGTACCCAGACTTTGAAGCAAGTCGTTCATTGCGCGAGTCATTGATCTCACCGAGATAGTGGCACCACTAATAGGAATGATATCCTCGCGGTATTTCAATTCGGGAGTTTGATAGGATTTACCAAGGAACTGGTTCAGCCATCGCTTACTACCTATTTCGCCTCCGTATTCTTCACGATAGATTAGCACACTACTTTTTGTGATAATAAAATTAGTGTCGAACAGCACCAGATAATCGAAGGTTGCCGTTTTACTAGGTGCATTACCTATATAGCCGTAACCGGTTGTGGCATTCCCAATTTTTATTCTGAAGAAATTATCATCCCCGAAATGTGAAGCTGTTTGCTTATTAAATTCTTCCGGGAAAGTGATATATTCGATGATGAAATCATCGGTTTCCAGCTGTTTTTCAATCACTTTTTCGGCCTTTTTCATCACCTTTTCCGGAACCGAGAAAGCCATCAGAAAAACAACCAAACCACTAACTAAGAAAATCTTTTTCAGCATACTACAAAAGTATTTATTTTAAAACGGACTACATAAAGTATACACAGATTAATTGGGGTTAGAACCAAACTCCGATCCCAAAATTCAATCTGTCGTCAACATCGCCGTTTTCCACAGCATTGTCTCTAAATTGGTAATCACCTTTAACTACTACACCCGGAGCCAGATGATAACTCAAGCCTGTTGTAATATCGGTGCGGTTATAGGCATCGTTCTTTTGCAAACTGCCAGCGGTGTCTGCATGCGTGTTATATTGTTCGTATCGACCAAATATATACAGACGTTGTTTGTTTGCAATAGGTAAAAGGTTGTAGGCCACTTCCCCGTAATAACCAAACAAAGCACTCCCCAGATCGCGTCCTGTTAGTACATTATACGCCTCGGTATCACTTAAGGAGGCATAGATCAATTGTCCCCTTGCGGTAAAATTCTGATATGCATAGCGCGCATCCAATCCAACCATGGCAATACCAATATTGGCACCATCCAGTTCTTCCACCTCATCGGCTGCCTGGGTCTTTCCGAAGTATCCAGCCAAACCAAGACGTAATCCGGGCAGACCATAATAATCCAACTTGGTCGAGAAAGTTGGACTGTCGACAGTAGATTTTATCGCTTTTTGTCTACCTCCTCTAAGACCACTGCTTCCGCTTAAAAATCCATATACCCCCTCTTCAGCATCCGCTTCGGTAGAATTGAATCCATTAAACACATAAGCTTGATAACTTAGCGATGCTTCAGGGATCCTACCAGTAACCCCTACCCCGATCTCACGCCAGGTAGTGGGTACGATCACATTATCAACTGCCGGTCTTTCGGTTCCGTTAAAAGTGGTAGGTTCGTGATATTCGTTCACTATACCCATAGGTACCAACATAAGACCGCCTCGCAAACTAACATTATCTCCCACGGCATAATTTACGAAGGCTTGTTCTACAAAAACCTCTTCCACATGTTCTATCTCAACCTCGGTTACAAATTGCGTTTTCTCGTTAAATTTATACCCAAACAGAAGTACAAGTCGCTGTACGTCTAGTTCTCCATTGTCCGATTCCGGCTGATTATATGTTATTTCACCATACGCTCCAACTGTGACTGCCTTACCATAATTACCGGACAGGAGACGCTGAGCGGCATTTTGTTGTAACTGCGGATTAAAGGTTAGGGAGTCCTGAAGTGTTTGTGACATCGCTGCAAAACCAAAAAGCAGCGCTAAGGGTAAGAAGATATTTTTCATCTATTTTTATTTAGACTGTTTATAAATAATGATTTATTTCAGCCGCAAAAATAACTTTGAAAAATACTTTCTACAAGTTTATTTAGAATTAATTTAAATAAAAAGACTGTTAAAATTTACAGGTTTTTATTTATCAGCTACTTAGATGAAACTTCAAGCTGATTTTTATATTGCAATCTTGCCAGGGTCGCCCACTGAATTAGAAGTTTCTTGTCTCCTTCATTCAGGTTACCATGAATCCAGGTATAACTATCCAAAGGCATATTGCCTTCTTCTACCTCTTCTATAAGTTCTTCCAATTTGTGGTCTTTTTTCTTTACAGAATAACTATCCCATTCGGAGACATTTAATTCTTCTTTACCGTGGCTCACATGATCATCCAACCATAAGGAAACGGGTGCGACCTCGGCATACCAGGGGTAGTTTGTATTATTACTATGGCAATCATAACAGTTGGCTTTTAAGATCCCCACAACTTCATTAGATGGTTTTGTTTCGGTTTCGAAGGCTTTAAACGCCTCATATCCAGCCTCATTCTTTTCGGGTCTGATAAATTGTACAACAACAAGTGCGATAAGTGCGAGGTAGCCCAGAATTTTCAGAATTCGTTTCAACATGTTCTATTGTTTTGATTTGAGGTATAAAATTACAGCTTTTCTAATATCATTCGCAATTTCATTCTTTAAAGGTGTATAAACTTTCAGGACTCCCGGGTTATCTTCAGTAAGGAACGGAATGTCGTACCCCTTCAGAAGAAAATCTGAAAAAGCAACAGTATAATACCGCTTATCTGCCTGTAGTTGAGCACCATTTATAAGCCAGCCTCCGCTAGCACTTTCATCGATATTATAGCGCTGCAAATACGCCCCGGTTCCCCCACTATCCTTACCAAAATCCAATACTCGTTGCAGCAGATCTCCCGTAATATCCACTTTAATTATACTTCCTCCAAAGGGTAGCACCCTAAAAATATCGATACTGCTCACATCTCCGTCCAGCATATCGTCAAGGCGTATCGATCCGCCGTTAATTAAAGCTGCATCTACTTCGTTACCATAGGCTTCAAACATAGCCGCTGTAATTATCTCACCCATATTAGTCTGGATACCTCTATTGGCACTATCTGTTCCATCCAAAGGTGGATCTGCATGGAAGATAACTTCGGAAGGGTTATCAATTACCTCCCTTATCTTGTTATTCAATACTAAATTCCATTTTTCTACGATGGCACGAACTTCCGGGTCTTCAGAAATACTATCATCGATTGGAAATAATTGGGAGGCTATATCGGTCTTTCCCGTTGCCGTGTTATGTGTTATAGTATGGATATAGATCGTCTTGGCATTTGCATCCGCTTTTGCTATTACCGCATTGCCTACATCGAAGATCATATTGTTGTGCTCATGTCCACCCATAATGAGATCGAGCTCAGGCAAAGCCAATGCCAGCTTCTTGTCGTCTTCTACCTTTAAATGTGTTAGGCCTACTAATATATCACTTTGCGTGCTTAAGCTTCGATACATGTTCGCCGCAGTTGAAAAATAATCTTCGTAATGAACGTATTCTCTCGGATTAGCATCCAAGGTCACACTAAAAAAGCTTACCCGCACTTTGGTTCCGTCCAAATCGGTTATCTCCCTTGATAAACTAGTGGGTACGGCTATCTCACCAATATCACGGTTAATTTTAAAGCTTAAAGTATCACTCTCTGTGATCTCCTTGACATTGGAAGAGATCCAGCTAAAATTAGATTCATCCAGTCTTTTCTGAAGATCCTCCCTATCGAGGTCAAATTCATGGTTCCCATAAGTGACCATATCAAAATCCATCGCATTCATCACTTCTATCATCTGCTTCCCTCGAATACGCTCTCCCTTGTATTTAATGGTACCTAACAAGGAGGGATTTAAAAAATCTCCTGCCATGTACAAATAAGTGTTCGGATGTACTCCCCGAATAGAATCGACCACGTGGGCAACCCTTGCCATCCCACCATATTTACCACCGCCTAGAGGGGCGATCTCATATACATCGTTCAGTTGGATAAATTTCAGGGTAATAATCCCATCATCTTTAGGCTGGGATGTAATTTGCCGACTTGCACTACATGAGACCAGGAAAAGACTTATTGTAAAAGCTGTAATCGTTTTAAAGATCATACTAGTGATATTTTGAGAATATTCTTGTGGCCTCGTTATGGGCACTTTCAAAAGACATGGTGTTGATATGGGTTTCTACCTTATTGGCTGTAAAGTAACTTAGCATTTTTTCGGTAGGCATATTACCGGTTAACTCATCTTTAGCCATTGGGCAACCACCAAAACCCTGTATGGCCCCATCAAATCGTCTGCAACCTGCTTCGAAAGCAGCGTTTATCTTTTCATGCCAACGGTTCGGTGTGGTGTGTAAATGTGCCCCAAACTCGATCTCAGGATACTTGGGTATGAGATTAGAGTACAAGTAATCTATAACCTCGGCAGTAGATGTTCCTACCGTATCACTTAGGGATAAGGTCTCTACTCCCAATTCGGCCATTTGGTAGGCCCAGTCTCCTACAATTTCCACATTCCAGGGATCCCCGTACGGATTTCCGAAGCCCATAGATAAATAGGTAACCACTTGTTTTCCGTGGTCTTTCGCCAATTCCAGGATCTGCTTTAAAACTTCGATTGATTGGGCAATGGTCTTATGGGTATTCCGCATCTGGAAATTCTCGGAAATTGAGAAAGGGTAGCCCAGATAATCTATTTGTTCGTGCTTTACCGCCTCCTCTGCTCCTCTCACATTGGCCACTATCGCCAGTAATTTGCTTTCGGTGCTGGACAGATCCAGTCCCGCCAGTACGTCGGCGGTATCTACCATTTGAGGTATTGCCTTGGGAGATACAAAGCTTCCGAAGTCGATAGTATCGAACCCACAACGCAATAAACTCTGAATGTATTGAATCTTATTCTCGGTGGGAATCCAATCCTTTATGCCTTGCATAGCATCCCGGGGACATTCGATAAGTTTCACCTGTTGCATTACGTAAAGATAAAAGTTTTAAGCCGTACCTACCACTATTTTTCCGGGAGTAAAATATACACCGCTATACCGGTAAAAACCAGTATTTGCAACCATTTCAATACAAATCCGGTATTCTTATGAGTGAGTAAATAGGAGGAGATCCCACCGGCCAATAATGCAATACTGCTAAATACCAGGAAAGAAATGAGCATAAATGTGAGTCCGAGGATATAAAACTGAACCACGGTATTTCCGGTTTCATCCCACAGAAAGGCCGGAAAAAAAGCTAGAAAGAAAATGAGAACTTTTGGGTTGACCAGGTTCATGATCACTCCCTGGATAAATAATTCGCGATAGGATTTTTTTGGAGCTTTGGTATCTAATGCAAGCCGGTGATCACTTTTGTAAACTTTCCATCCAAGATATAACAGGTAACAAGCCCCAAAGATCTTTATGGTATAGAACAATATGGGGGAAGTAGTTATAATAACAGACACGCCAAATGCCAAAAGAGTAGTATGTACTATACAACCGCTAATTAACCCGGCGGTTGTGGCTATTCCACTCTTGGCACCATTTGTGAGGGATTGTGTAAGGACATAAATATTATCGGGTCCTGGAGAAATAGCAAGCGCTACGGTTGCCAGAGAAAAAAGGTAGAGCGCTTCGATCATTGCATAAAATTAAGATTTTTTGTGAGGTTTATTTAGTTCTTTCGACCGATATTACATAAAATTAAGTTATGAAAACGAAATTACTCCTATTATCCATCCTTGCTTCTCTCTGTACATGCGTTTTCAGTTTCGCTCAATCTGAAGCTACCTTTTCGATCAATTATACCAGTACCTGGTCTCAGGCCACACATCCACATCCTACCAATAATTTTCCGGCCTCTGCCCATTATTCGAAGTTGGTGGGTGCCACGCACAACGATCAGGTTGTATTTCTTGAAATGGGTGCCTTGGCAAGTGCAGGGATTGAAAACGTAGCAGAATTAGGGAGTAATACGGTATTTTTTTCTGAAGTAAACAGTGCTATCACAACAGGAACTGCCAATAGTTTGATCGATGGCGATAACCTGAGCACCAGCACAGGCCAGATCAATATTGAGAATGTGGTCACCAATGAATCTTACCCCCTTATAACGTTGGTTTCTATGATCGCTCCCAGCCCCGATTGGATGGTGGCGGTAAACAGTGTGGAATTACTCGACGGGAATGGCGATTGGAAACCCAGCATAAGTATCGATCTCTTTCCTTATGATGCCGGAACAGACAGTGGTACCGATTATACCTCCCCAAATATGGATACCAATCCTCCCCAACCCATCTCGAGCCTACAAGGCATTTCGCCATTCTCCAACCAAAAAATGGGTACCCTAACGATCACCCTGGAAAGTGTTTTGGGGAATCCCGATGTGATCCGTAACAATTTGCAGCTGTTCCCTAACCCCACCAACGGAAATGTGAACATTAGTTCGGCTACCACCATCCAATCTATAGAAATTTACAATGTACTGGGTGCGAAAGTGTATGCGCAGAAAATAAATTCGAAGCGATCTAACGTCGACTTAAGTACTTTAAACTCTGGGGTTTATTTATTCCGAATTAAAAACACAGATGGAAGTAGTGTTGTAAAAAAGGTAATTAAGCGTTGAGTATGGCCTTATTGATCTGCTTGATCAATCCAGGGCCTTCATAGATAAAGCCAGTGTATAGTTGGACGAGACTTGCACCAGCTTCAATTTTTTCGAGGGCGTCTGCGGCAGAGTGAATCCCCCCAACCCCGATGATCGGGAAAGCCCGGTTACTCTTTTCAGAAAGAAAACGAATCACTTCTGTCGATCTGTTAGTTAGTGGTTTGCCACTTAGTCCTCCCGCTCCTATCTCATCTACTATCTGCTTTTCGGTTTGTAACCCACTACGGGAAATTGTTGTATTGGTGGCGATCACCCCATCGATCTTAGTGTTTTCTACAATATCTATGATATCCAATAATTGCTCATCGGTTAGATCTGGAGCGATCTTCAATAAAATGGGTTTTGGATGGTTTTTTTCCGAATTTTTTTCTTTTAATGACCTCAGTAAACGAGTGAGAGGTTCCTTGTCTTGCAGGGCTCTTAAATTAGGTGTGTTTGGCGAACTAACGTTTACAACGAAATAATCCACATGATCAAATAAGGCTTCAAAACAATACAGGTAATCCTGTTCGGCTTCCTCATTTGGTGTAACTTTATTTTTACCAATATTCCCTCCTACGAGTACCTTCTTGTTTTTTCGAAGTCGTTCTACTGCTTCGTCCACACCTCCATTATTAAAGCCCATACGGTTAATGATGGCTTTATCCTTTTTCAACCTGAAGAGACGTTTTTTTGGATTACCTTCCTGGGGCTTGGGGGTAACAGTCCCAATTTCTATAAACCCAAACCCGAAGTTAGAAAGTTCCTTGTAAAGCCTTGCATCCTTATCGAAGCCCGCTGCCAGACCTACCGGATTAGGAAAAGTAAGACCAAAAACTTCCCGTTTAAGTCCGGGATCTTCAAGTTTGTATATTTTACTAAAAATCCTTCCAAAGCCAATGGCCGATAAAAACCGAATAAGGCTAAATGTGAAATAATGAACTTTTTCGGGGTCGAAATTAAAAAGAAGCGGCCGCAGTATGGATTTGTACATTTGGTGGAAATCTGCTTGCAAAAATAGGCTAAAAGCTCTAAAAGTTAATCGTTATTCCTTTAATTTGTACTGAAAATTTCTAAGCATGATCTCAAAGCAAAAAATCGTAGACCGTTTTACAAGTTATGTTACCGTGGATACCGAAAGTGATCCCGAAAGTAATACTACTCCCAGTACCAAAAAACAATGGAACCTTGCCAATGCCCTGGTCGAAGAACTAAAAGAGATCGGGATGGAAGATGTGAGCATAGATGAGAATGCTTACATCATGGCTACGCTGCCTTCGAACATAGACCGCGAGGTACCTGTGATCGGTTTTATTTCTCATTTCGATACTTCTCCAGATTTTACAGGAGCGAATGTAAAGCCACAAGTGATAGAAAAATACACTGGTAACGATATAATACTGAACAAAGAACAGAACATTGTGTTAAGTCCGAAGGAATTCGAGGACCTCCTTATGTACAAAGGCCAAACACTAATTACGACCGACGGGACTACCCTGCTGGGCGCGGACGACAAAGCTGGCATTACCGAGATTGTCTCGGCGATGGTATATCTAATCGATCATCCTGAGATCAAGCACGGAAAGATCAGGGTGGGATTTACCCCTGATGAAGAGATTGGGCGTGGTGCTCATAAATTCGATGTGAAGAAATTTGGTGCCGACTGGGCCTATACCATGGATGGTAGCCAGGTTGGTGAATTGGAATACGAAAATTTTAATGCCGCGGGAGCCGTGGTTACAATACAGGGTAAGATTGTGCATCCGGGCTATGCAAAGGGCAAGATGATCAATAGTATGTACCTGGCCACCGAATTTATCAATTCTCTCCCCAGAATGGAAACCCCGGAGCATACTGAAGGCAGGGAAGGGTTCTTTCATCTAAATTCTTTTGAGGGTACGGTAGACTCGACCAAGCTTCAATATATTATCCGCGATCACAATAAAACGCACTTCGAGGCACGTAAAGAGGTAATGAGGAAATTAGCCGACGAGTTAAACAGTCAGTACGACAAAGAGCTGTTTGATGTAGAGATAAAAGATCAGTATTACAATATGCGAGAAAAGATCGAGCCGGTAATGCATATTGTAGATATTGCGGAAGCAGCCATGAAAATGGCGGGCATTAAACCCCTAATAAAACCTATAAGGGGTGGAACAGATGGTTCTCAATTAAGCTATATGGGGCTGCCCTGCCCAAACATATTCGCCGGAGGTCATAATTTTCACGGACGATACGAGTATGTCCCGGTGGAAAGTATGCAGAAAGCTATCGAAGTGATAGTAAATATCGCTCAGCTAACGGCGAAGCAGGACGTATAAAAAAAGCCTTCAGATTTCTGAAGGCTTTTAGAGATAGGTTGTAAATATCATTACTTCTTTGCAGGAGCATTCAATTTATTGCTCAGTTCCATAGAGATTGCCGAACGTTCAAATTTCATTTTCCCTGCTCCACTTTCTATAACGCAGGTTCCATCGTCGTTTAGGTCTAGTATTTTACCGTGTAATCCACTTTTGGTAATTACTTTATCACCTCTTTTGAGTTCGGAAGCAAATTTCTTCTCTTGTTTCTGACGTTTCATTTGAGGGCGTATCATAAAAAAATACACTACCACAAACATCAATACAAGCAATATTAAACTTTGCTGTTCCATACAAGAAGATTATTTCCTATTAAAAAATTATTTCGAGTTCGTTTTAATCACGTTACTCGCAGCAGGAGTTACTCCTTCAGGTGCATTTACAAATGCTTTGATCTTAAGAGTTTCTTTTCCTGATTTGGTATTGGCAGTAACGGTAACGGTCTTACTAACCTGTCCTTTACCACTTCCGTTGAATTTTACAAGCATTTCTCCTGTTTCACCTGGAGCAACAGGTGCCTTTGTAAACTGAGGTACGGTACATCCACAGCTACTTTTGGCGTCCACGATCACTAAAGGAGCATTCCCTGTATTAGTAAATGTAAAGGTGTGTTCAACATTGGTTCCCTGATCGATCGTTCCGAAATCAAATTCAGATTCAGAAAAGCTCATCACCGGAAAATCACCGGCTTTGGCATCACGATCTGCAGCTGCTGCTACATTTTCTTCATTCACTTTGTCCGCAGCGTTCTCCTTACATGAAGTAAAAATAAAAGCCGACAAGACTGCTACTATCAAAATTGATTTTTTCATAGGATATTTGTTTTAGTTTAAGAGAGGCTAAAAATAGCCATTTTTTTTATTTTATCTAAGTCCGCGTCCAATTTTATTCAATTTACCATTATCGGTAAATTCTTTAACGATCTTATCCAGGATCCCATTGATGAAGAGACTACTTTTAGGAGTGGAATACTCCTTGGATATTTCCAGATATTCATTAATAGTGGCACGTACAGGAATAGAAGGAAAATAGAGAAACTCGGCGATCCCCATTTTTAAGATGATCATATCCAGTTCGGCGATCCTGTCTTTATCCCAGTTCGGGGTCTTACCATCTATTTCGCTCATGAGCTTCTCATCGTTCAACAGTACTTTCCGAAGTAATTCTACTGCATAATCCCTGTCTTCACTATTTTTATATAGCTCTGGGATTAAGGTAGAAGCTATATTGTTCTCATTCACTTTGGCCAATACTTTTACCAGCACCGTATTTACGATAGGATAATCGTCCAGCCAAGTGAGCCGCCGGTCTTCCAGATATTCGTATAACTTTTCATTGGGAGCGATAACCTGCTTATACAGGCTGATCACAAAATCTTTATCCTGATTAAAGCTCGGGTTCTTAAGTAGCAGATACTCCTTATAAAATTCCTGATTCACCAACTCGTTAAATAGTATGGCGATATATTCATCATCGTCTTTCCAGTAGTTCAATTTTTTATTCTGAAGCGTTTTCTGAAGGTCGGAATGAGAAGCTAAAAGCTGAAGTAATTTATTATTAACGAAATTCTTACTCGGATTCTTTTCGGTTTCGGTAGCCAGGAACTTCTTTTGTGATTTCACAAGATGCTTCTCACCGTGTTCTCGCATAGCTACCATAAGTTGTAGTAGTAGCAGGTACAATTCGTGCATCTGGCTGATACTGTAAAGCAGGAATTTCTCCTGTTCCTTGATATCCTGGTGTTCTCCCTGCCTGAACGCATAAATAGATTGTAACACCTTTACCCGAATATGTCTTCTTGTGAGCATAGTTAATAAGAACTTAAAATAACAACGCACAAGACATTTCCTGTGCGTTGCAAATATACTATTTTAAAAAAGTGAATTTATTATTTTTCTGTCTTTCTTGCGTCAATTCTTGATTGCGCTATATCAAAGGCAGCCTGATAAGTTGTAATATCGTTAGTTTCGGCGTTCTGGAGGATCTCCAGTGTAGTGTTATAAATGTTCTCTGTCTTTCTAACGATCTCTTGTTTCCCGTAGTTCTCCAGTTCGGCGTATACATTGATGATACCTCCGGCGTTGATTAGGAAATCAGGTGCATAAACGATACCTCGTTCTCTTAGTAGCAGACCGTGTTTAAGCTCATCGGCCAGCTGATTGTTAGCGGCTCCCGCAATCACTTTTGTTTTTAGTTGATCGATGGTTTCGTCGTTGATAGTAGCTCCCAGAGCACAAGGTGCGTATATATCCATTTCTTCACTATAAAGATTATCGCCCTCATAGATATTAACATTGTATTTATCACGCACATATTCCAAACGCTCATTATTAATATCCGTTATATAAACTTTAGCGCCTTCATTAGTAAGATTTTCTACCAGGGCTTCGCCTACATTACCAATTCCCTGCACATACACAGTTCGGTCTTCCAGAACTTCTGTTCCGAAGGTATATTTTGCAGCCGCCTTCATTCCCATAAAAACACCATAGGCAGTTATTGGAGACGGATTCCCGGCACCTCCTTTGTCTTCCGATATCCCGGTGACATAAGGAGTTACCGTTCTAACTAGATCCATATCGGCTGTTTCCATACCCACATCTTCTGCGGTTATGTATTTTCCGCTGAGAGAATGTACAAATTCCCCAAACTTTTTCATTAACTCCGGGGTCTTCTGGGTTCGTGCATCTCCAAGGATAACGGCCTTTCCACCTCCAAGATTCAAACCGGTAATAGCAGATTTGTACGTCATTCCGCGCGATAGCCTTAGGACATCGTTGAGCGCTTCCCATTCACTGCTGTAATTCCACATTCTGGTACCACCCAGGGCCGGACCCAAAACAGTATTGTGTATTCCTATTATTGCTTTTAAACCTGTATCTTTGTCGTTGCAAAAAACCACTTGTTCGTGATTGTCGAACGATAATTGTCCAAATACCGGGTCAATTTTGGTTAGTTCATTCGTGTTCACTAGATCGGTCACCATATAATCATATAAATTAACAATCCTCAAAAAGGACATGCAAAATTAACGGTTTATTAAATATCCCACAAAAAACTACATGTTAATTCGAGAATTTGTTAATAACTATTGCCATTTCAGATGAAGGAATTACGCTATCTAAACCACTATTTCGTAAAGTATCGCGGCCGACTATTAATAGGGCTTCTCATCACTGTAGTGGCGCGTTTATTTGCACTTATCGTACCTATGAAAGTGGGTGATATCGTGAATGTTGTGGAACAACGCCTGAATGCCGAAATTACTGTAGAACAAATGGAATCTTTGCTCCTTAACAGCATACTGCTTATAATTGGCGCCACGCTTTTGTCGGCTTTTTTTACGTTTATAATGAGACAAACCATCATAGTGGTCTCCAGATACATCGAATTCGATCTGAAAAATGAAGTGTTTCAGCAATACGAGCGATTGTCCCTAAGTTTTTACAAGCAAAACCGAACTGGAGACCTTATGAACAGGATCAGTGAAGATGTGAGTAAGGTTAGAATGTACGTAGGCCCGGCTCTTATGTACAGTACAACTACTATTACGCTATTTGTAGTAGTTCTGGGATACATGATCTATAAAGCACCACTGCTTACACTTTATGCAGTGGCTCCATTACCCATATTATCGGTAATTATATATAAATTAAGTGCTGCCATTCATCGGCGAAGTACCATCGTACAGGAGTACCTGTCTAAACTTACCACCTTTACACAAGAGAGCTTTAGTGGTATCTCGGTGATAAAGGCTTACGGACTCGAACCGCGAACGGGTACCGAGTTTGTAAACCTTTCAGAAGGAAGCAAGCAAAAGAACATCGACCTGGCAAAAGTTCAGGCATTATTCTTTCCGTTAATGATGTTGCTTATAGGATTAAGTAATATCCTGGTTATTTACATTGGGGGCCAGCAATACATCAATAACGAGATCGAACTGGGAACCATCGTAGAATTTCTTATATATGTAAACCTGCTTACCTGGCCAGTTGCAATTGTAGGCTGGGTAACTTCCATAGTACAGCAGGCAGAGGCCTCCCAAAAGAGGATCAACCAATTTCTTCATGAAGAGCCTGCCATACAGAATTTAAATCCCGCTCCCACACCTATTGAAGGAATGATATCCTTTAAAAACCTGAGCTATACCTACCCAGATACCAATATTACTGCATTAAAAGATGTATCATTCACTATAAATCCGGGTGAAACGCTGGCGATCGTTGGTAACACAGGATCGGGAAAATCGACTGTACTCGAACTCATTGGCCGACTTTATGATGTGGACGACGGGCAACTGCTTATAGACAACACGCCTATTAAAGACCTAAACCTGGATAGTTTAAGATCGAGTATTGGTTATGTGCCGCAGGACGCATTTTTGTTCAGTGACACCTTAAGTAACAATATCAAGTTTGGTAAGGAAGACGCCACCCAGGAAGAGATCGTGCAGGCAGCAAAAAGTGCCGCGGTACACGATAATATAATTGGGTTCAATAAAGGTTATGAAACCATACTTGGGGAAAGGGGAATTAGCCTGAGTGGAGGACAAAAACAACGGGTTTCCATAGCGCGTGCTCTTATCAAGGATCCTAAAATTTTCCTGTTCGATGATTGCTTATCGGCAGTAGATACAGAAACAGAAGAGGAGATACTTCAAAACCTCAACAAACTATCTTCAAATAAAACTACCATAATCGTGAGTCACAGGGTTTCTTCAGCAAAAAATGCCGATAAGATCATAGTGCTTGAGGAAGGCAGGATTATTCAGCAAGGGACTCATAATGAGTTATTAAACACCGACGGCTACTACAAAGAATTGTATACAAAACAGCTTTTAGAAAAAGAAATCTAAGTTTAAGTTGGCATATTTGGATTTTTTTTAGATTTTTGGCTAAACGTTAACCAAAACCCACTACCCATGAGTGATCAGTATATGATGGAGAAAGAAGAAATTTATTCGAAAGTT